>NZ_JBSFWD010000064.1:0-45870 GCF_053592655.1 Streptosporangium sp. NPDC002607 | reverse complement strand
GGCTGCGGGGGTGGATGTGGTCGAGGTTGAGCGGTAGGCCGCTCGCGCCGCAGTAGGCGCAGGTGCGCCCCCACTTGGCCAGCAGGTATTCGCGGACCTCGTACCCGGCGAGAGTGCCCCGCTGGTACTCCACTCCTTCGAGCGGCCGCCCGGCCGACAGGGCATGGGTGTCGAAAGAGACCTTTTCCACATGCACGGCGGTGACGGGCGCCCACCGGGTCAGCCGCGCCACCCACGACACGGTGGTGTCGACGCGGTGGCGTAGCGACGGCGCGAGCCACCCTTTCGGCTTGGTGCGGTTGAGGAACCGGGGGGCGCGGTAGCGCAGGTTCCGCGACCGCCTACCTCGCCGGTACGCGGCCCGCGAGGCGAGTCTGTCGCGGATCAGCATGCCCCGGTGGTCGAGCTGGATCGCATACCGTCCGGCCCGGCTCCCGTCATGATCGGTGAACACGGCCAGGCCGGTGTGCTTGGAGCCGGGGTCGATGCCGACCTGTACGCCTTTGATGGTCGAGGTCGCCGTATCGCGGTCTTTGAGGCGGATGACGAACGGGGTGTGGCGGTGAACCACCGCTCGCCCGGCCGCCAGTAGGCGGCGGGCACGGGCAGGGTGACAGGGGTCGAGTGGGTGGCCGCGCTTGTCGAGGACGAACACGGCCGGGTGAACCGCAAGGTTCGCTCCCTCCGGCGCCGAAGCGCCCTCGGGGTGACGCCGGTGCGGCGGTGCGGCCGGACCGGTCTCCCCTCGCCCATGGTGAACACCAGGTACCGCCGCGAGGCGGTGTCCGTGAGCCGTTTCGTGCCCACCCTCGGGCGTGTCTGCTCCCACGGATTCGAGAGCTTGGAGCTGAGGAAGCACCCCAAGGTCGGTCTGCGCTCTTGTGTTCAACGTAGCCATCTGGATCACACCTCCAGTTCGTGATGGCCAGGGCTGGTCAACACGGGGCTTCGAAGCGCATCACCGCGCCTCAAGCCCCCTCCCTCAGGAGGGGGTCGTTGACTCCACAGAGCGTAGTCAGCGCCCTGCCGCTGTCGCCCCCGGGTGCGAGCAGGAGCGCTCATCCGGTACCCGGCTCGCGCCCCTTCGGGAATTCACCCGGCGTCGGGGACGAAGTCACCGACCCGCTTGAGCTCGGCCGAGATGTGGGACTGAATCGGCTGGCCCATGGCCGCCATGTCGTACGCCCACATCAGGTTGCCGTTGACCAGGCCGTAGAGGCGGTGGCCTCCGGTGTACTCCTTGGCGGTGGCGGTGCGGGCCACCACGTCGGTATGCAGCTCGATCTTGTGAAAGACCACCTCACCGACGTAGACCTCCACGATGCCCGTGGGATGTGACAGGCACACCTCCAGCTGACGCCCGGGGAGCTGGCGCCAGAAACCGGTCTCGACGCCCAGCGGGCGGACCTTGTTACCCGCCTCGTCGAGCAGCCAGGTGCGGCTGTTGTAGGTCAGGAACGGCTTGCCGTTGTGGCCGAAGACGATTTCCTGGCCGAAGTTGAAACTCTCGATCGTCGGATATCCCCCGACGCCGGCGCCTTCCCACACGCCCACGAGGAAGGCGATCGGCTCAAGATCGGGATGCAGTTCGGGAACGTCCATGGGTCCGAGCCTAGGCCCTGTCGCACGACGCTCGCCGTGGTGAGGGCCGGGCAGACACTCGCTCGGCTCCGGCGCGTCAACGGCCCTCGACGGCCACCCGCAGCCCCAGCGCGACGAGGACCGTACCGCTGACCGCGTCCAGCCGACGCCGGATCACCGGGCGGCGGAACCACGCGCCGGCCCGCCCGACCACGGCCGCCAGCGCCAGATACAGGACGATCTCGATGACCACCTGGAGCACGGCGAGCAGCGCGGTCGTGGCGAACAGCGGCTGGTCGGCCGGTACGAACTGCGGATAGAACGCGATCATGAAGGCGGCGGCCTTCGGGTTGGCCAGCATCACCACCAATCCCTCGCCGAACGCCTTCCACCAGGTCAGCGCCGAGCCGGGCACCGGCTCCCCGACCGCGACCTCCTCGGCCACCCCGCCGGTTTCCCGCCCGCGCCACGCCGAGCGCCAGGCCTTGACCCCGAGGTACAGCAGGAAACCCGCGCCCACCACGCGCAGGACGAGGAAGGCCACCTCGGAGGCGGCTACCAGGGCGGCGAGCCCGGCGGCGGCGAGCAACGCCCACAGGTACAGACCGGCTTCCAGGCCCAGCACGGTGGGCACCGCGCCGGAGAAGCCGCGCAGGGCCGCACGGCGCAGGATCAGCGCCATCGCCGGCCCCGGCGAGGCGGAGATCAGCACCACGGCCAGGATGAAGGCGGGCAGGGAGGAGATGAGGTCCATGACGTTCATCATGATTGTGCGCGTACCACCTGTTCAACGCGTTTCGCGCGGAACGCGGCGGCCGCGCGTCGCCGGTGCCGTCACCGAAACGGTGTGGGTGAGAGTGATCGGCCGCCCCAACGGCGCACGATCCGCCGCGACCTCTGCCCTTCCTGACCGGCTCCACCACCGCACATCCAGCCGGTGCGAACGGCTACCCGTGAACCCGTTGATCGTTTCCGGCCACAGCACCGGCGGGACGGAGGAGGGAGCGGCGGCAACGCGGTGCGGCGCCGCCCGACCGACCGCGGTGGGCAAAAGATCCAGGAAACAGGACCTGGAACCGCCCTGATATGGTTCGCGCCCGCGAGGCGGACCCGCATAGGCTTCGGGCATGGCACGATCACTGGTGATCAAGGTTACCGTCGGCGAAGACTCACCCGAGCGCTGCAACCAGGCGTTCACGGTGGCCGCGGCGGCGTTGGCGAGCGGAGTCCCCGTCTCGCTCTGGCTGACCGGCGAGTCCGCGTGGTTCGCCCTCCCCGGACGGGCGAAGGAGTTCACCCTCCCGCACGCCGCCCAGCTCGGCGACCTGCTCGACGCGGTGCTCGCCGGCGGCAGGGTGACGCTGTGCACCCAGTGCGCGGCCCGGCGCGACATAACGGTCGACGACGTGATCGAGGGCATCCGCATCGCGGGCGCCCCCACGTTCGTCGAGGAGGTCTTGGGCGAAGGCGTCCAGGCTCTCGTCTACTGAACGCCGCCTGGTGAGGCACGCCCTCCGGCCGCCCGGCAAGGCCGGACGGCCGGTTTCCGGCGTCAGCCGGGCAGCACCGCGGCCAGGCGCTCCTCGCGGAGGCGCTCGAACCAGGAGTCGTCGATCGGCGGCAACTGGGCGCCCACCGCCCAGGTGAGCAGCAGGTCGGCGAGGCCTGGGTTACGGGCGAGCGCCGGACCGTGCAGGTAGGTGCCGACGATCTTGCCGGTGTAGCAGCCCTCGGTACCGTCGCCGTTACCCGTGCCGACCGCCGTACGCGCCAGTGGCCGGACACCGGGCCCGAGCCGGGTGACGCCCATGTGGTTCTCGAAGCCGGTCAGCGTCGGGATGCCGAGCGCCGGGTCCGCCTCCCCGGCCAGCTCACCGACGGCCCGGCCCGCACCGCGGCCGCTGGAGATGTCGATCAGGCCGATGCCGTCGACCGGCTGCCCCTCCTCGCCGCCGAAGGTGGTGCCCATGATCTGGTAGCCCGCGCACACGGCCAGCAGGGCCGCGCCCCGCTGGATGGCCCGGTGCAGGCCGCCGTCACGCCGCAGCCGCTCGGAAGCCAGGATCTGCGGCCGGTCCTCGCCGCCGCCGATCAGGTAGATGTCACCGCTCTCCGGGACCGGGTCGGCCGAGCGCACGTGCACGGTCTCGACCGGGATGCCGCGGCGCCGGGCGCGCTGCTCCAGGACCAGGACGTTGCCCTGGTCGCCGTACGTGCTCAACAGGTCCGGATAAATCCAGACAAGGCGTAGAGCGCTGTCAGACTGCACGACCGAACTCCGATCGAATCTGCTGGAAGGCGGTGTAATTGGCGATCACGTCGACCTTGCCCGGCGGTTGCGCGCCGAGCGCCTGCTCGAACGATCCGGCCAGCTGGAACGGCACGTCCGCCACATCCAGCCGGAGGGCGAGGTCGAGCCGCCGCTCACCGGTCACGAAGACCGGCCTGCCGCGCAGCACGCGGTAGTCGACGTCCCACAGCCATGAGGTGTCGCGGCCGTCGGGGCCCTGGGCGTTGACCGAGAGGATCACCGGTAGCGAGGAGTCGAGCACGTCGAAGGCCTCCAGCCAGCCGGCCGGGTTCTTGGCCAGCAGCAGCCGGGCGTGCCGTCCGTCGCGCTCCACGGTGGTGTAGCGGCCGGCGACCGACCTGACCTCGCGCAGCCGGGGCAGCGCCCGCTCGACGGGCAGCCCGAACGCCTCGGCGGTGGCCAGCGCTATCGCCGCGTTGGCCCGGTTGGCCCGCCCGGGGAGCTGGATGTCCAGCACCCAGCGCTGCCCGCGCGGGTCGATCACCGCGTCGTCGTCGAGCACCCAGGACGGCTCAGGCCGCCGGAAGGTGCACTCGCGGCAGGCCCAGTCGTTCTCCCCGGCCTGCGAGGAGGCACCGGAGCCGAGGCTGCCCGGCGGAACGTACTCCATGCCCTTGCGGTCGAGGGGGCCGCCGCACTCGGGGCAGCACCAGGAGTCCTCCTTCCACGGCTGCCCGGCCGACACCCAGGTGACCGAGGCCGCGGTGGAGGCGCCCCAGGTCACCAGCGGGTCGTCGGCATTGGCGATCACATGGGTGTTCTTGCCGGCCAGCGCCCGCCGCCACTTCTGGGCGAGCAGCCAGATCTCGCCCGCCCGGTCCATCTGGTCCCGGCTGAGGTTCATCAGGCAGATGACCCCGGCGCCGGTGGTGTCGATCACCTCGGGCAGGTACTTCTCGTCGACCTCAAGCACCCCGTACGGGGCGTGCTTGGCCGACGACAGTGCCGAGACGTGCCCGGCGGGCATGTTGGCGCCGAAGGCGTTGGTGGCGACGTCGCCGAGATCCGACAGTGCGGAGGTGATCAGGCGGGTCGTCGTGGTCTTGCCGTTGGTCGCGCTCACCAGCGCGAGCTTGCGGTCGCGTGCCAGCTGGCGCAGCAGGTCGGGCTCCAGGAGCATGCTGACCCGGCCTCCGATCACCGACCCGTCTCCGCGTCCGGTGACCCGGGACAGGGTCGCGGCCGTCCGGCCGAGAGCGGTGGCGAGCTGCGCCCGCAGCGGAAGCTGAGTCATGCCGTCTCCTCGCTTGGCGACCGTTCGCGGGACGACCCGGCGGCCGGCCGGCCCGGCCGCGGGGCCGGAATCGCCGAATCGTTCATGCCGCAGATCTTAGCCGGGCTTCGGCACCCCCACCCCCGGACGGCACGTCACACACCCCGGCCGGTGATGGTCAAGCGTAAAGGCCGCAGACCAGACCGCTCTCACCATACGGCGGGAACGAACTCCACAGGCTCGCAGCGGGAGATGTGGCCGGATATCCCTCCCGGCCACGCCTCACTGCTCGGCGAACGCGAGTTCGACGGGTTCCTGCGAATCGGCGTCGAACGGCAGCACGAACCGGTGCGGCCACGACAGCACGCTCTCCAGCCAGCCTGCCCCCATCGTCTGGGCCACGTGCCGGAGCCGCTCGGCCGGGTCGATGCCGATGGTGACCGTGAGGATGTCGCGCTCCACACTCTCGCGCTCGTCGTCGCCGAGGATCACCCGCCAGGCCAGTTCCCGGTTGCGGTCCACCTCCATGGAGAGCGGGTGGTGGCGGAGCGCCTTGGCCCGGTGGCCGAGCAGCTCGGAGCCGCCCGCGGGCCGGTTGAACAGGGCGTACTCCATGACCGGCGCGGAGCCGCGCGGGTTGGGCGCGGGCTGGCCGTGCGGGAAGAGCCGGTCCACCTCATGCAGCCACCGCACCTGCGGGATGACCCAGGCGGGTCCGGGCCGCTCGCCGGGGTCGCGATCGGGACCGAGCAGCCTGGTCGCGATCGCGGCGACCTGCTCGGTCAGCTTGGCCGGGTCGTGGACGGTCCGCAACGACCACGCGCGGCGGCCCACGCACCGTTCGGCGGTCGTGGCCAGCAGGCATTCGCGCCGCCGTGCCGGGAGCTCCGCCCAGAGGTCGGCCAGCGCCCGGGGCACCCCGGGCGCCGGCCTGTTGGTACAGAACGCCAGCACCAGCGTGTCCGTCCAGATCCGCAGCCAGGCCCACTCGGGCGCCTCGGCGAGCAGGTCCGCCTCGCGCAGTTCGACCAGCGTGCACGCCCGGCCGTTGCGGCACTCCTGCCCGCACGCCGCCGAGCGGCGGCCGCAGATGGGCGGCGTGTGGCCGGGGACCGGGCGCTCGCGGTCCTCGCCCAGCGGCACCTGGATGCGGAGCGGCCGGTCCATGCCGTCGGCGAAGACCGCGGCGACACCGGGCGGGAGCGAGACGACCTGCCGGGACTGCTCCTCGCTCAGATTCGTCGCCGCCCCGACCAGCCGGCGGTCGTCCTCGGCGGGGAGCCTGTGGATGACCTTCAGCGCGGTGTTCTTCACGACGTCGGAGACCAGTTTCGTGGGAATCTGCTCGGCGACCACGATGCCCTCGCCGTACGCGCGGATCTCGGCGAGCATGCCCGCCAGGAGCTCGACGGCGTGCGTGCTGGCCCGCCCCGCGCCCCGGTCGCGAAGCAGCCGGTGCGCCTCCTCGATCACGATGACGTGCTTCAGCCCGCTGCTCCGCTCCTTCCTGGCCCGCATCCGCAGGTGCTCCACGATCCGGATGATCAGCGTGCCCATCAGGAACGCCTTGTCCTCGTCGTTGGCGACGTCCTCGATCGCGAGCACCACGTTGCGCTGGAGCAGGTCGCCGATGTCGGCGGGGTGGCCGCCCTCGAAGAACCGGCCGGCGGAACCGACCCGGAGCGACCGCAGCCGCAGCGAGATGAAGCCCTCCACATCGGCCTGGACCTCCCGCCCGTAGCCGATCTCCTTGATCACCTCCATCGCGTGCCGCTGCAGCTGTTCGAGGGTCGGCACGGCGGGCCGCACGGCGGCGCCGGGAGCGGCCCAGCCGGTGACCACGTCCCACCCGTTGGCCTCGTACACCCGCTGCAGGGCGAGTGACATGATCTGCGGGAACGGCTCCTCGGCGTCGAAGGCCGCCATGAACAGCGCCCGGACCATGTCGATGTGGGCCTGGACCGGATAGCCGGGTTCGGGAGCGAGCGGGTTCACGCTGAACGGCACGCTCTCCGGGGCGGACGGGTTGATCACGGTCACCGGGGCGAGGTGCTCGATCCGGCCGCCCATCGAGGCGTACTCGGACTTCGCCGGCTCGATGGCCAGCCACGGGACGCCCGCGCCGGTGAGCTGTTCCAGCAGGTGCCTGACGGTCTGGGACTTGCCGGAGCCGGTGGCGCCGGTGACGAACGCGTGCCGGTTGAGGGTGGCCAGCGGGACCCTGAACGAGCCGACCGGCCTGTCCTGGCCGTCGAGGATGGCCCCGAGCTCGACGGCCGGCGTGCCGGGCGCGGTGTCGGCCTCGCTGGTCACGTCGAAGAAGCCCGCGTCGAGCACCCGTACCCCCGGCACCTCCCGGTGCGGCAGCCCGGCGAGGGCGGCGAGCGCCCCGGCGGTGGCCGCGAACGGGGCGGCGGCACCGTCCGCCGGATCCTGCAGGGTCACCGCCAGCGCCTCGGCGAAACCGTGTACGGGGCCGGACAGCGCGCTGCGCAGGCGGTAGGGGTGGTGGCTCATCTCGGCGGAGCCGACGAGCACCGGGGCGATCTGGCGCAGTTCCTCGGGACCGGCGGCCCCGGCCAGCAACCGGACGTTCCACAGCCCCGCCTCGCGGAAGGCGTCCAGCTCCTGCATGCGCCGCTCGGCCCGCTCCGCGTCGTAGCGGGAGCGCTCGGAGGCGTCGCCGTACTGCCGCAACACGTTGAGCTGGGTGCGCAGGTGCGCGACCTCGGCGTCCAGCAGGTCGGTCTGCTCGGCCACCACCAGCCAGGCGAACGGCCGGGACATGAGCGTGACCAGCGTCGACTCGAAAAGCGTCGGCCGCCTGATCTCGTCGGCGTCCGGCTCGCGACGGCCGCCGAGCGGCGGGGCCTGCCGGCCGGGGCAGATGGTCCACACCAGGTCGGACAGGTCGCGGAGCCACTCGTCACCGATCCGGACGCCGCGGGCGCCGCTGGGAAAGAGCAGCGGCTCGGGACCGCCGGGGGCGTGCTCGACCTCGGTGGCGGCCCTGCGGGGCGGGCGCGGCGGAGTCAGCGGCCCCGCGTTGGTGATCAGCTCCAGCGGGGCGCCGGACCCCCGTGAGAGCCAGCCGACCACGAAGGGCCGGTTGCGCTGGGCCGTGGAGAGCACGGCGGGCAGGACCGTGACGAAGTCCCACTCGGCGGAGGAACTGCGCGAGGGCGCTGTGATCGCCTGGATTCTGTACCAGGGACCGGTCAGGGCGTTGGGCGGACGGGACACACTTGGCTGCATTTGGTCTCCACCCGGGGGACCCGGCTCCAGGCCGGAGGGTTGACGCTTCACGGATCACTCCGCCATACCGGCCGACGCGTAATCGGGGGTAGGTCACCCCCGTAACCACGGTCGAACCTGACTCGGGGCTCGCACCTCCACATTGACCATCCCATTACGACATACGGACGCCCCGTTGGCATGCCCGGCGATACCGTCCCCGACGGGATCATCGCTACCCGGATCCCCACCGGCCGAATCCCCGCCCACCGGCTCGTCGGCGGTGCGGGCCCGGACCTCATTGGCGGCGGCGCCAGTCGAGCCTGGCCGGAGGCGGGCCGAGGTTGGGCGGCGCGTCCTCGAACGGGCTCGGCTCGCGTGGCTCCGCCTTGCTCTCCTGTACGCGCTCCAGCACGGCTTCCTTGATCTCGTCGAACTCGCCCAGCGTCGTCTTGGGGAAGGTCAGTATGGCCGGATTGGCATCGGCGAGACGGACCCTGCGCCCCTCGGCGGTGGCGTCGGTGACGATCACCGAGGTGGTGGGAAGCTGCTGGAGCTGGTGAGGCTCGACGAGGAACTCCCGGGAACGGTGCAACACCCGCTCCGTCTCCCCCATCGCCTTGGTCGCGCGGCGGCCCCACTCGGTGGAGAAGGTGATGTCCTCCTTGAGGTCCGCGCGGCTCACGTCGCGCTCGTCGTCGCCCTCCTCCGCCTGGCCGACCGTGGAGATGTAGCCGCCGTCCATACCGGCCCCGGCGGCACTGATCGTCTCGGTGAGCTGGGCGAGCTCCAGGCGGTGCTCGGTGCCGACGTGCTCGCTGGCGATCCGGGCGTCCTCGGCGTTGCCGAGCCGCATGAACGTGACCGCCGCATGCCCGCGCCCGAGCCGTTCCCGCACGGTCGGGGTCAGCGAGCGATAGGTGAGCACCAGCCCGGTCCTGGAGGTCTCGCAGGCGTCCATGAGCCGGTCCAGCACGTCACCGCGGAGCTTGTCCGCGCCCGCGACGATGATCGTGTGGTACCAGGGCCGCTCGGAGGCGGGCGACTGGCGCAGGATGTGGGTCAGCGCGGTGGCCACGTACGTGCCCAGGACGCGGTTACCGAACACGCCCGCCTGGCGGTCCATCGACACGACCCGCAGGCGCGCGGGCGGCAGGCGCACCGCCTCCGAGCCGAGGGTCTCCAGCTTGCGCAGCTGCGACTCCAGCGCCCAGGCCCGCTCGATCACCACGCGGTCGCTGACGCCACGGCCGAAAAGCGTGCCGATCCGCTCCAGCTGGGTGGCGGTGATCAGGCCGCACCGCAGGTCCTCCCGGGGGTCGCCGACCTGGGCCAGGGCGCGCAGCGCGGCGGTGACCTGGTTGATCGTGGCACTCTCACCGAGGACTTCCAGCACCCGCTCCAGGATCGCGTTGTCGAACGACAGGTCCCTGGTCGTGCGGTGCTCCTCGCTGACGCTCACGACGTGGGCGAGGACGTCGGCGAACGCCTCGGGGGCCAGCGTGGCACCCAGGTCGAGCTTGGGGAGGTCGACCGGCAGCACCCAGACCAGCGGGTCGTCACCGCCCCTGCGCGCCAACTCGATCAGGTCCTTGGCGATCGCGCCCTCGGACAGGTCGAGCACGGTCAGGTGGCCACCGCTGTAGAGGCGGGTCGCGCCGAGCAGTGTGATCAGCGCCGACCAGCCGGGCAGCGTGCCGCCGGCCACGTCGATCCGGTCGATCTCGTCGGGCACGGCCACCGCGTACCAGGTCAGCTGGCGGTCGTGGCGCTCCTTCTTCTCGGCCCACTCCCGGTAGCGGGCGGCGTGCTCCTCCTGGGCGGCGAAGAGCTCCCGATCCCGTTCCTCCCGTAGCCGGTCACCGGCCACCTCCCGCTCCCTGATGCGGTGGCGGACCGCCCGGTCGCCCTGGTGGACGGCGTAGCTGCAGAACACCGCGATGCCACCGGCGGCGATCACCCCGACGACGGCGAACGACCAGCTCAGCATCTCGGTGAGGCCGAGGACGAGGATCAGCGTGGCGAGTGCGGCCATGAACGCACGGACGATCTTGACCGGCCGGTTCAGGAGGTCTTCGTTGAGGCGTTCCCTGCGCACCCATTCGGGGTCGACGGGCTCCGCGGGATTCTCCACCGGCGAGGGTCGTTTGGGAGCCGGACCTGGATCCGGGTGCAACAGCGCATACTGCCAGCCCAGGTAGATCCGGTCCGCCTGGAGTTGCGCATGCTCGGGATGCACGTCCGCCACGGAACCCCTCCGCCATCGGGCTCATCGGAAGCCTCTGAGACAGCGTAAGAGTTCGACATCATATTCGGGCAGCGTTCCCGTCAATCCGCTGTATTTTCCCCAGTTTTACCACCACTTAAGGGATCGATGAGTCGGATGGGATGGACGTCGCCGATCGCCATCGGCGCCCACGCTCCCTCCCCGAAAGTGACGACCTTCCTGACGACGCCGGGGATCGCCGGACCGGCGTCGTCCACTCCCGGCCACCGGGGTCCACATCAGCGGATCAGGTTCCACGCCACCGCCGCGATCTCCTCGGCCGGACGGGACGGATGCTCTCCCAGCCAGTACGTGAAGAGCCCGACCAGCGCGCCCGCCACATGATGGGCGTGGATCTCCGGTGGCACCTCGTCGTGCCCGGGGGGCCGGGAGCCCGCCGCGAAGGGGCCGCGCAGCTCCGCGACCAACGCCTCGCGCAGCCGCGCGCAGAAGCGGGCGCTGCCGGAGGGTCCGAGCATCCGCCGGTAGAGCGGGGCTCGCTCACCGACGTGTTCGAACAGCGCGACCAGCGACGCCGGCACCGGCCCCGGCTCCCGGTAGGGACACCGCGCGGCCTCGGCGGCCAGTTCCTTGAACGCGGCCTCCATGGCATCGAGCACGAGGTCGTCGCGGTCACGGTAGTGAACGTAGACCGTGGCCCGGTTCACCCCGGCCAGCTGGGCGATCTCGGCGACGGTGATCGAGTCGGGATCGCGCGCGGCGGTCAACTCCAGGGCGGCGGACCGCAGCCGGGCGCGGGTTCTGCGGATTCTGGGATCGTCTCCGGGCACGCCGTCAACTTTAAACGACACCTGTCGAATAAACGACACCTGTCGTTTGTTGTAGCGGCCATGAAGCGCATCGAAGTCTGGGCCGACATGGTCTGCGCGTGGGCCTACATCGGCAAGCGACGGCTGGAGCAGGCCGACCTCGGCGCGGACGTGGAGATCGTCTGGCGCCCGTACCTCATCGACCCGATGGCTCCGGCACGGTCCGAGCCGCTGCAGGACGCCCTTCGCGACCCGGTCGCCGAGGGTGCCCTGCGGGCCTGCCACCCCGTCCTGACCCCGGCCGAGAACCGGGCCCGGGTCTCGCGCGTCGCCGCCGCGGAGCGGATCGGCGAGCGCGCCGACGACGGCGGGCGGCGCTGGGGAGCGGTCTGGCGGGCGAACACGTTCGACGCCCACCGGGTCGTCGCCCTCGCCTACGGCCGCGGCGGCGCGGCGCTCCAGGACGCGGTCGTGGAGCGGATCCTGCGTGCCCACTTCGTCGAGGGCTCCGACATCGGAGACCGCGGCACGCTGGCAGCGCTCGCCGCCGAGGCCGGACTCGGGGGCATGACCGAGGCTCTGGAGCGCGGCGAGGGGGCGGCGGAGGTCCGCTCCGAGCTGCTGCGCGGCAAGGCCGCCGGCATCGCCACCTCGCCGACCTTCGTGGTGGGTGACACGGCGGTCGCGGGCGCGCAGCCGCCCGAGGTCCTCGCCGACCTGGTGCGGCACGCCGCTCCCCGGCGGGAACTCCCCGACGAGGTCAGGTGGCTACGCCAGGCCGAGGCCCTGCTGGGTGTCAGAGATCCCCTCGGCGCCCTGCGGACCCTGGAGCCGTTGATGGCCGAGCACGGCGGGGACCCCGCCGTCCGCCTGCTGGCGGCCCGCGCCTACTTTGGTTCGGCCCAGCTAGGCCGGGCGAGCGAGACGCTGGAGTCGCTGCTGGAGCGCACCCCCGGTGACCACTACGCCCGATTCCTGCTGGGCAGGACCCTCGAACGCGCCAACCGCCACCCCGAGGCCCTGCCACACCTGCGCCTGGCCGCGGCCATGTCCCCAGAGCCCGACTACCTCGACGCCCTCCGGCGCGTCGAGCACCGGCTGGCCGGCTGACCTGGCCTGACCAAAAGGACCGGCACTCCCCCGAGGGAGTGCCGGTCCTTTTTACCGAGCCGGCTCGGCGGGCGTCGGACCGAAGGGTCAGACGGACACCGCGAGCTGGGTGACCTCACCCAGGCGGGCCTGGGCCGGGATGTCCTTGGTGACGCCGCCGCCCGCGATGATGCGGACGGTCCAGTCACCGGGGGCGGCGAAGAAGCGGAAGATTCCCTCCTCGGACACCACGACCTCACCGGTGAACTCACCGGAGTGGTCGAGCAGACGGGCGTAGGCCGTGCCCGCGCCCGTGACCACGCCCTGGATGACGGCCTGGTTCGTAAGATCGATCCCGGCCGGAAGGGCAATCGTCTGTTCCGGAGCAGCGCATCCCTGAGTCATTATCGAGCCTCTCCCAGTTCGATCGGCACGCCGACCAGCGAGCCGTACTCAACCCATGAACCGTCGTAGTTCTTGACACTGGCCTGGTCGAGGAGCTCGTGCAGCACGAACCACGTGTGGGCCGAGCGCTCCCCGATGCGGCAGTAGGCGATGATGTCCTTGCTGAAGTCGACACCCGCGCCCTCGTAGAGGGCCTTGAGCTCCTCGTCGGACTTGAAGGTGCCGTCGTCGTTGGCAGCCTTGGACCACGGGATGTTGCGGGCGGTGGGCACGTGGCCGACACGCTGCGCCTGCTCCTGCGGAAGGTGCGCGGGGGCGAGCAGCTTGCCGGTGAACTCGTCGGGCGAGCGCACGTCGACCAGGCTGAGCTTGCCGATCGCGGCGACGACCTCGTCGCGGGAGGCGCGCAGGGACCGGTCCTGCTCCTTGGCCTTGTAGTCCGTGGCGGGGCGGCTGGGAACGTCCTTGACCAGCTCGCGGGACTCAAGCTCCCACTTCTTGCGGCCACCGTCGAGAAGCCTGATGTTCTCGTGGCCGTACAGCTTGAAGTACCAGTACGCGTAGGCGGCGAACCAGTTGTTGTTGCCACCGTAGAGAACCACGGTGTCGTCGCCCGCGATGCCACGGGCGGACAGCAGCGCCTCGAAGCCCTCGCGGTCGACGAAGTCACGGCGGACCGGGTCCTGCAGGTCCTTCTTCCAGTCGACCTTCACGGCGCCACGGATGTGGCCCTTGTCATATGCGCTGGCGTCCTCGTCCACTTCAACGAGAACGACACCGGGGGTATCGAGGTTGGCCTCGACCCAGTCAGCGTCGACCAGGACGGCGGAGCGGCTCATTTTGATCCTCCAGGATCATCGTGCGGCGGGTAGTAGGCGGCGAATGATCAAAAACATCTCGCAGCCGAGACAGAAGCCGAAAGCGGCGTTGAGAAATCCGGCGAAAAGTGCCGCCGCGGTGGCCCCGAGGGCCAGCGGCGTGATCTGTGCGACGTATCCGACCAAGCCCACCAGGGCGAAGGTGAGGCCGACTCCCTGCGCGAAGCGCGGCGGGCCGGCGTCCTCCAACTCCTTCGGAGGGCTTTTCACTATCCCTTTGAAAACCATCCCGTACGGCGAGAGGCCGAGAGTGCCCAGTGCGAACGCCACGGCCTGTGCAACCAGCAGCCACGCACTGCCCGTCACGAGGACGAGCGCGAGCACGACTGTTGTGACGGCCGCGGTGAAGCGGAGAGCTCGGGGATCAGCTTGCATCGCTTGATGCTCCTGAAGGGTTGTGCAGATCGGTGCGGCTCGACGGCCGCTTGAGATCGCCCTTTAGGAAATACGACAGAGCGCGGTGGTCACGCGGCAGAAATCAACCGCGCGCCGCTTTGTGAGCAGCTCTGTCGTGGGGTTCATGTCCACGACAGTACCCCGGCGTCCCGCCATCTGTCACATCCCTGTCCAATTTCTGAGACGTGATCATTTGAGGAACGATAGGGTGACCCGTTCATCCGTCGATCACCAGACCTAGAGCGCCGATCACGTCGGCCTTCCTGGGCTGGCCGGATGCGCGCCGCACCACCCGCCCTGACGCGTCGAGGACGAGGACGGTGGGGGTGCGCAGAATGTTCAGCGACCGGACCAGATCGAGGTGGGACTCCGCGTCGATCTCCACGTGCGCGACGCCGGGCACCATCCCCGCCACCTCGTCGAGGATCCGCCGGGTCGCCCGGCACGGCTGGCAGAAGGAGCTGGAGAACTGCACCAGCGTGGCCCGCTCCCCCAGCTCCGCGTGGATGTCGCCGGACGTGAGCCGCTCCACCTCGCCCCTCACCTCTCGCGCCACGCCGTTCCGCCGCCGCGCCACCACGCCCACGAGCGTGGCGAGGGCGAGAGTGACGACCACCACCGTCAATCCGGTCACGGAACACGACAACAGGCGGGCGCTCCGAGCCATTCCCGCGCCGCTCAGCCATCCGGCGCCGTTTCCGCGCCCGGAACGCCCCCGCACCGAACGCCCTCGCCTGCCGCGCGGCCCCGGCGGCGCCGGACAGGCTCAGGGGACGTCGACCGTGAGCAGCACCCGTCCTTCGGCGGTGGCGATCTCGAACGACGTGATGCGCTCCGGTGGGATCGTCGTGGTGCCCGTGAAGGCGCCCGACTTGTCATAGGCGGCCCGGTTGACGGTCCAGTTGCCCGCCGTCTCCCTGACGCCACCGTCCCCGATCACGTCCAGCCGGCAGCGCGTGCCCTTGGCCACGCCGGTGAGCACGACCTTGACCGTGGTCGCCCCCTGTCCGGCGGACGCGGTCACCACCGCGCGGATCGTGCCGTCCCCCCCGGTGACCCGCAGGTCGCTCGGGGCGAGCAGGAGCTGCGAGTCGGCGCTGGGCGCGGAGGTGGGAGAGGCCTTGGCCCTGGCTTCGGGCGCGGAGGCCGAGGCCGAGAGAGGCTCGGCGTACTCCTGAGTGCTCAGGTCCGCGGCCGACTCGGGCGCGGCGGACCCGGCGACCGTCGCGACGTCCCCCGGGGACTGGATGACGGCCCAGAAGGTCCCGCCACCGAGCCCGACCACCAGGACCGAGGCCGCCAGGAAGAGCATCAGCCGGGTGATGCGACGCCGCTTGACCTTGGCGCTGAGCAGCCGCTCCAGCACCGCCGTAGGCGGGCTCGCCACCTGCGCCACATCGTCCTCGGACACCCTGCCGAGGAACGTCGCCACCCCGTTCAGCTCGGCGAGCTCCGCCGCGCACTCCGCGCACTCGGCGAGATGGGCCTCGACGAGCACGCGCTCGTCCGGCTCCAGGGCTCCGAGCACGTAGACCCCGAGCGACATCCGTACTTCGTCACAGGTCATCATGGCGCGAGCCCCCGCTCCTCCAGCGCCAGCTTGAGCGCCCGAAGCGCGTAATACGTGCGCGACTTAACCGTTCCGGCGGGGATGCCGAGCGACGCGGCCGCCTCCGCGACGGATTTCCCCTGGTAGTAGACCTCGGCCAGCACCTCGCGGTGCTCGGGCCGCAGCGCGGCCAGTGCCTCGGCGACCGCCCACGACTCCACCGCCCGCTCCAGCTCGTCATCGGCGGGCACCACGGCGAGCGCCTCGTCGCCCGTCTCCGGCGGGCGCGCCTTACGTGCCCGGTGCTGGTCGACGACGAGATTGCGGGCCACCGTGAACAGCCACGCGCGGATGGAGCGGCCGGCGAACGCGTTCGGATGGCGCCAGGCCCGCAACAGCGTCTCCTGCACGACATCCTCCGCTCTCCCCGAGTCGCCCGTCAGCCGCAGCGCGTAACCGTAGAGTGGCCCGCCGTGCTCGTCGAAGAGCGCTCTGACGAGCTGCTCGTCGGCGGTTCCGGCTTGACTCACATCCCCACGACGTACGGCGGGACGATCCGGTTCAGACACGGGGCACGTTCAGCCTCTCAGCGGCACATCGGAGGCCTCACCCGAGATGCGCAGGCCCTCGGGCGCGACCTTGATGTCGGTCAGCTTGACGTCGTACGGCAGCTTCCCGATCGGGATCCGGAAGTTGATGAACCGCTCGGGATCGGGCACCGGGATGCCGCCGCCCAGGGTCACCTTCCCGGGGACGAGTTGCAGGCCGCCCTCGACGATCTCGACCTTCAGCGCCGCCTTCACCGGCACCTTCTGCCCCAGCACGGTGATCTCCCCGCTGACGTTGAGCGCGTCGCCCACGACGTCGACCTTGATCCCGCGGGGCGCCCGCTGGCTGAGCGTCTTCACCGGGACGACCACCGACCCCACCACGCGCTCGGCGCGCATGTCGACCTGCTGGGGGCGGAGCACCAGGTCCGCAAGCGGCGCGGTGACACCGTAAAGGGTGAAGTCCACGCTCGACAGCGCGACACCCGAGACGGTCATCGCGCCTGCGGCGACCTTGACCTCCTCGTAGCGCCCGGCGATCGCCTGGGTCAGGAAGGGGATGCCCTCGATGGTGACCTCTGGCGGGGACTCCAGGTCGTACTTGGCCGTCGCCTGCGTGGCGATCTCACGCTGGACTCCGGCGACGGCGACCCTGTCCAGGATCGCGACGAGAGCGAGCAGCAGGACCAGAAAAACGATCAGCTTGCGCATCCGACTCCCTGTTCATTCTCCGGCCCGAGGGGGCCCGTTCGCGTGCCCTCCCCCTGCAATCCTGTACGAAACGCCGTGCCGGCGACAGCACCCGATCAACCCCCCGCGAAGGGCGGGAGCACCTCCACCGTCGCCCCCTCGGCCAGGACTATCGTCTCGTGCGCCCGTCTGCCCACCGGATCCCCGTTGACCAGGAACGACGACCGCTTCAGCACGCGGGCCAGCTCTTCACGGCCCGGTGTGATTTTCGTCATCAGCTCGGCAAGGGTCTCGGCCTCGAAAGGCTCCTCCGCGATGCCCGCCGCGTCCTTGGCCGCGGCCCAATATCTGACAGTGCCCGTCGCCACCTGTGAATCAACTCCTCGAACACACACAGGGTTACCACACCATTACGGCGAATCCACTCGGAGAACCGGTGTTCACCAGGTGGACCTTCGCTGGACGCTTACTCCTCGTGGGTTATCCTCACGTACTACGGGACCTGGGCAACGTAGCCCCCGGGTCCTTACGTGTTTGTACGGCTATCGCCGACATGACGCGGGAAGGAGGCATTGTGAGCAATCTCCTACTGCTCACCAACGCCCTTGAGCCCTCGACTGAGGTGCTCCCGGCGCTGGGGCTGCTGTTGCACTCGGTACGTGTCGTGCCCGCGGAGGCGTCCGCCCTGCTCGACGCCCCGCCCGCCGACGCGATCCTGGTGGACGCACGCCGCGAGCTCGTCCAGGCCAAGAGCCTGTGCAGGCTGCTCCGCACCACGGGCGTTTCCTGCCCTCTGGTGGTGATCGTCACCGAGGGCGGTCTCGCCGGGCTGACCGCGGAATGGGGTGCCGACGACGTCATTCTCGACAGCGCCGGTCCCGCCGAGGTCGAGGCGCGGCTCAGGATGGCCGTGGGCAGGCTCAACCTGGCCGCCGCCGAGGAGGTGCCGGACGAGATCCGCAACGGTGACCTGTCGATCGACGAGGCCACCTACACCGCCCGGCTCCGCGGCCGCGCGCTGGATCTGACCTTCAAGGAGTTCGAGCTCCTGAAATACCTGGCGCAGCACCCGGGCAGGGTCTTCACCCGTGCCCAGCTCCTCCAGGAGGTCTGGGGATACGACTACTTCGGCGGCACCCGTACCGTGGACGTCCACGTCCGGCGGCTCCGCGCCAAGCTCGGCGCCGAGTACGAGGCACTGATCGGAACGGTCCGCAACGTCGGTTACCGGTTCGTCCCCGAGCGCGGCAACGAGGCCGTCGAGGAGCGCGAGCCCGCCCGCCAGTAGGACGAGCGGTTCCCACCCCGCGACGATCGCCGCGCGGGAGCGGGAGACGGGCACTCCCGCCGCGATCGGCACTGGCCTCTCTCCAAGGTGCCAGGTCGGCCGCCGACCGGTGAGTTCGCGCGCCCGCGGCCGTACCGGTGCCTCCGCGCCCCGTGGGCCCGGGTTCCCGGCATCACGCCAGACCCACCGGAGGCATCCGGCAGGTCTGACGCGTGCGTCGTGCCTTTCGCCCCTGTTACGGAGCGACCGTGATGTGGTTGGGAACCGGGGGCGTGATCAACGGGTTCGCCGCGAAGTGGGCGGCGAAGGCGTCGATGTCGAGCGGGCCGCTCCACAGGTCGGTGCCACCGGTGAAGGCGGCGAACGCGTCACCGCCACCGACGAGGAAGTTGTTGGCCGCGACCCTGATCGTCTGGGTGTCCGTCACGCCGACACCGTCGATCTTCATGGCGGAGATCTTCGAACCCCACGGCGCGCTCGCGCTGTAGGTGTAGGTGAAGTTCGACGAGGGCTGCAGGATCTTGGTGAACGGCTGGGCGTTGGGGCCGCCGGTGAACTGCTGCTCCAGAACGGTCTTGAGCTGCGCACCGGTGAGCGTGACCGCCTGCATGAGGTTGTTGAACGGCTGGACCGTGAACGCCTCGCCGTACGTCACCACCCCGTCGCCCTCACCGGCGGGCGAGCCCGCGTAGGTGAGGCTGGCCCGCACGCCGCCCGGGTTCATCAGGGCGATCTGGGCGTTGCCGCCGGTCCTGGTCGCGGCGAGCTGGCCGTCGGCGATCAGGTTGCCCAGCGAGGACTCGCCGGATGCGGACGCGGCGTTGGTGATGTCCGCGGTGATCTTGCCGATCGGCCGGTTGGCCACCGGCGCGACGCGGTCCTTCCAGGTCTGGACGAACGCGCTGATCTCCGGGTCGGGGGTGACGGTCCTGGTCACGACCTGGTTGTCGGCCACGACAGAGGAGCGCACGACGTCGCGGGTCTTGACGTCCACCTGGAAGTCGACCTTGGTGATGACCCGGCCGAAGGAACCACCCTGGCTGTAGAGGCGGCTGGCGCCCTTGGGGTCGGCCACCGTGCACAGGTAGGCCTGGTGGGAGTGGCCGCTGAGGATCATGTCGATCTCGGCGTCGACCTGCGTGGCGATCCGGTTGCCCGCGCCCGGCTGGGCGCTGCAACTGTCGGGCGACTGGCCCGCGGTGACCTGGTCACCCTCGTGGACGAGCACGACCTGGGCCTTGACTCCAACGATCTTGAGAAGCTTGGACGCGACGTTCGCGGCCTTCACCTCGTCGATGAAGTCGAGGTCCTTGATGCCCTCCGAGGTGACGATGCTCGGGGTACTCCCGGTGACCAGGCCGATGAACCCGATCGGCACGCCGTTCATCCAGCGGATCGCGACCGGGGGCAGGGCCGGGATGCCGTAGTCCTTGAGCAGAGCGCGCAGCGAGGGGGTGTTCGTCCCGCCCAGGGCGTCCAGCGCCTGCTTCTCCGCGCCCTGCGCCGGCCGCTTGAAGACGACGTTCGCGCCGAGGTAGCTGTAGGCCGCGCCCTTCCACCTGCCCGCGGGCGAGCAGCCGTCCACCGGGTGGCAGCCGCCGTTCATGATCCGCCTGAGCTCGGCGTACCCCTCGTCGAACTCGTGGTTGCCCACGGCGGAGGCGGTGACGCCGATCTTGCCGAGGAACTCCACCGACGGCTCGTCGTGGTAGGCCGCGGAGATCAGCGGGGTCGCGCCGATCAGGTCGCCCTGGGCGACCTTCAGCGTGTTCTTGTCGGACAGCTGCTTGAGGTGGGTGGCGACGTAAGCGGCGCCACCCGCGTCGACCGTGGCGCCGTTCTCGTCGACCATGCGGCCGGAGGAACCGGTCGGCGGCTCAAGGTTGCCGTGGAAATCGTTGAGGGAGAGCAGGCGGACCGGCACCGTCTTGGCGGGCTTGTTGCCCGCCTCGGCTGGCCCAATCGCAAGCGTGACACCGGCCCCGGCGAGCACGCACGCCATGGTCAGCCGCAGGAAGGAACGAGACATCATGGTCCACGACACTAAGGGGACTATCTGTGCAAGGAATGTCCGAGAGATAACGATTCACCCGACCGGTAGCTGGCGGCTTTTGCCAGTCCCCGGTGCTCTCCCAGGACGTGTACCCGCCTAGAGTCCAGAACATGAATGTGCGTGTTGAACACCGGGGGCTACTCGGCGAACAAGAGGTGTCCGAGGTCCTTGCGGTGGTGGATGCGGCCACGAAGGCCGACGGGGTCCGGCCACTCAACGAACATGTCATGCTGCACCTGCGCTACGGCGGCGACGAGCGGGCCGGAGCCGTGCTCCTGTACGCCGGGGACGACCTCGCGGGCTACGCCCACCTGGACCCGACGGACCCCGTCGAGGGGCCCAGCGGGGAACTGGTCGTCCACCCGGCGTTCCGCGGGCGGGGATACGGACGGCGGCTGCTGCGGGCCGTACTCGACCGCGCCGGCGGGCACCTGCGGCTGTGGGCGCACGGCGGACACCCGGCGGCCGATGCCCTCGCCCTGTCGGAGGGGTTCGAAAGGGCGAGGTCGCTGTGGCAGATGCGCCGCCCCCTCACCGCCGACATCGGTGGCTTCGACCTCCCCGAGGGCGTACGGCTCCGCACCTTCGAGCCCGGCACCTCAGACCAGGAGGCCTGGCTCGCCCTCAACGCCAAGGCCTTCGCCGACCACCCCGAGCAGGGCGCGTGGACGCTTGACGACCTCAAGCTGCGCGAGCGGGAACCCTGGTTCGACCCGGCCGGGTTCTTCCTCGCCGTACGGCCCGGCGGCCCCGAGGGCCGCGACCGGCTGGTGGGCTTCCACTGGACCAAGGTGCACGGCGACGGCGACCACGCGCACGAGCCGATCGGCGAGGTCTACGTCGTCGGCGTCGACCCCGCCGAGCAGGGCGGCGGCCTGGGCAGGTCACTGACCCTGGCGGGCCTGGCCCACCTGCGCTCGCGAGACCTGACCCACGTGATGCTGTACGTCGACGAGAGCAACTCCGCGGCGATCCGCCTGTACCAGGGGCTGGGTTTCACCCGCTGGGACGTCGACGTGATGTACCGGAAGGGCAGTGCCTGACGGACTTGAAGTGGACCAGGTCCCCCCGAGGGATCTGGTCCACCTGGAGTACTACTCGATCATCCAGTGCAGCGCGAAGTAGGACAGCGCGGCGACCAACGCGGCGGCCGGGATCGTGAGAACCCAGGCGGTCACGATGTTGCCCGCGACGCCCCAGCGCACGGCGGAAAGGCGCTTGGTGGCGCCGACGCCCATGATCGCGCTGGTGATCGTGTGAGTGGTCGAGATCGGGGCACCGAAGCCGATGGCCGCGGTGTAGAGCACCGTCGCCGCGGCCGTCTCCGCGGCGAATCCCTGTGGGGGGTCGAGCGCGATGATCCGGCGGCCGAGCGTCCGCATGATCCGCCAGCCTCCCGCGTACGTGCCGAGCGAGATGGCCGTGGCGGCGGCGAGGATGACCCACTGCGGGATCGGGTCGCCGTCATGCTGGTAGCCGCCGACCACGAGGGCCAGGAAGATGACGCCCATGGTCTTCTGCGCGTCCTGGAGACCGTGACCCAGCGCCATCGCCGCCGCGGAGACGGTCTGCGCGTACCGGAAGCCCCGGTTGGTCTTCGACGGCTGGGAGCGCCGGAACCCCCACAGAATGCCGATCATGATGAGCCCGGCGAGGGTGAAGCCGATCACCGGAGACAGGATCATCGGGATGACGACCTTCTCCATCACCCCGTCCCAGTGGACGTTGCTCGCCGAGGCGAGCGCGGCGCCGACCAGACCGCCGATCAGCGCGTGACTGCTTGAGGAGGGAAGGCCGAAGTACCAGGTGATGAGGTTCCAGGTGATCGCGCCGATCAGGCCCGAGCCGACGATGACGAGACCGTGGCTTCCCTGTGGAGCGTCGATGATGCCTTTGCCGACGGTCGCGGCCACCTGCGTACCGAGGTGCGCACCCAGGAAGTTCATGGCCGCGGCCATGAAGAGCGCGGCCCTCGGCGTCAGCGCGCGCGTTGAGACGGAGGTCGCGATCGCGTTCGCGGCGTCGTGGAAGCCGTTGGTGTAGTCGAACACCAACGCTACGACCACCACGCCGATGACGAGTGCGAGCGTGAGATCCACTTAACTTTCCTTGACCGCGATCGACTCGATCGTGTTGGCCACGTGCTCGAAGGCGTCGGCGGCCATCTCGAGCTGATCGATGACCTCCTTCATCTTGAGGACGGTCAACGCGTCGTACTCCCCGCCGAAGAGCTTGGCGAGAAGGCGGCGGTAGACCTGGTCGGCCTGGTTCTCAAGCCGGTTGATCTCGATCCAGTACTCGTTGAGGTTCTTCATCGAGCGCAGCCGTGGCATGGCCTCGGCGGTGAGCTCGGCGGCACGTTCCAGAACCTCGACCTGCCGGACCACCTCTTTGGGGAGGTGGTCGATCTGGTAGAGGACGATGAGGTCGGCGGCCGCCTCCATGTAGTCCATCACGTCGTCGAGGTTCGAGGCGAGACGGTAGATGTCCTCGCGGTCGAAGGGGGTGATGAAGCTCTCGTTGAGCCGGTTCATGATCGCGTGAGTACGCTCGTCACCGGCGTGCTCACATGCGCGCATCTTCTCGGCCAGAGCTTCCCTGTCCGATCCGTCACTGATGATCTCTACCAGCAGACGGGACGCTGTGACGAGGTTGTTCGCCGAGTCTGCGAACAAGTCGTAGTAGCTGTCCTCACTTGGTGTGAGACGGAGGCGCACGTCGTTCTCCAGATGTGCGGGGATGGTCCGCAGAGAAGGGTACGGGTTACCAGCGGAAATGCGAACTTCACCCGCTAGACACGCACTCTTCCCGATGTCGCTACCCGGCGCATACCCGGCGACACACAGCTTGAGGCAGCCTTGAGGGCATCTTTCCGCTGACCGTTTTGCTGGTTTTCGGCCACAGTATGACGAAGACAGGCCAAGTATGGGACTTCTCTACCCCTGAACGCCATCCGGCACCTTCCCCGTACCTCCCTCGGAAACCCCCGCGTCCAGTGCCCTTCCCGCACGGTTCACCAAGGTCGCCAGGGCTCGTCGGCCTCCCGCGAAAAATCAGGGTGATTTCCATCACGATCGCCCGTTAACCCGAATTTTGCCTGCTCACGGCAGCCCTACTCACGGACCCGCTCCCGCGGCCTCTCGCCCCTCGGAGTCCCCGGGCGCTCCCCTTCTTCGGAGGGTTCACCCCGCCACGACAACCCGCCCCGGCGTGAAAGTTCACTTTGAATTCACCGTTAGTTCATCTTTGGCGGAGAATCCGCCTCCGGGATCTGATCCCGGATCTCAGATCGGCGTCCGGTGGAAGTTGAGGTACGAACGGCTCGGCGTCGGTCCCCGCTGCCCCTGGTAGCGGGATCCGTACTTCTCCGAACCGTAGGGATACTCGGCCGGCGAGCTGAGCCTGAACATGCAGAGCTGGCCGATCTTCATCCCGGGCCAGAGCTTGATCGGCAATGTCGCGACGTTGGAGAGTTCAAGCGTGACGTGCCCGCTGAAGCCCGGGTCGATGAACCCTGCCGTGGAGTGGGTCAGCAGGCCGAGCCTGCCCAGCGAGCTCTTCCCCTCCAGCCGCGAGGCGATGTCGTCCGGCAGCGTGACGACCTCGTACGTGCTCGCCAGTACGAACTCCCCCGGGTGCAGGATGAACGGCTCGTCCTTGTCGGGCTCGACCATCCGCGTCAGGTCCGGCTGCTCGACAGCCGGATCGATGTGCGGGTACCGGTGGTTCTCGAAGACCCTGAAGTAGCGGTCCAGGCATACGTCGACACTGGACGGCTGGATCATCTCCGGCTGGAAGGGATCGATCCTCACCCTCCCCGCCTCGATCTCGGCAACGATGTCACGATCGGAAAGCAGCACGTGAGGCAACCTACCAACGCCACGCCCTCCCGGGAGCGTCGGCACAGACCTCGATCCCGCTTCCCACAGTGGACGAGAGCCACCCAACTTCCGCTACAGTGGTGGGGCGGCACACCGCTGCGGGTGTAGTTCAATGGCAGAACATCAGCTTCCCAAGCTGACAGCGCGGGTTCGATTCCCGTCACCCGCTCCACTCCCTCGTTCAGCTTGACCGGGCGATCCCTTGATCACTACTTAAGCTTTCGATCTTCATTGGCATACCGTGGGCAGACCACACAAAAACGATCTTCCAAATTCCCTTTGGTAGCCATCTGACCAGCTGAAACTGGCTCGACGGCAAGCATCAACAGCGGGTTGACGGCGGCCCGATCCTCCTCCTCCCAGCTCATGTCCCGGTATGAACACTTACGGGGGCATCGGTGAAGCAGAGGCGTGAACCCTAGGACGGAGAGGTGACCGCGATGACACGGGCGTTGCCCGCGCAAACCACGGACGCCGTGATCATCGAGCAGTCCTGGCGGGAGCCTGAGCGCTTCTCCGCCATCTTCGACCGCTACTACACAGAACAAGACCTTCACGCCGCCCCGCGACGATCAGTGGATCTACACCAAGGACCGGAGGCAGAGCTTGCGCGATTGCGATGGCAAGCACTTCACCTCGCAGACACCGCTGCTGAACACGGTCGACGAGTTCTGGACGCGAGCCGACGGCAAGCGGGTCGGCTACAAGGTGAACGGCAATCTGCAGACCTCCGCCCCAGGATGGATGCGCCGGAGAACATCTATGCCCTGCTGGCCGCACTGCCGACCGACCCCGACGCGCTACTGGCCGAGTTCCGTAAGATTCACGAGATAGAAAGCGCCGATCAGGACGACTGGATCTTCGAGCGGTTCGCCACCTCCCTGTCCCAGAACATCGTCCCCCGGACCTGCAGGCCGCCGTCTTCCGGGCGACCGCCAAACTGCCCGGCGTGATGGTGAACGAATCGGTGGTCGACGCCGACGGCCGTGCCGTGCTGTCGGTTTCCCGCAGTCGAGGGGTGGCGCGACTTCGAGATCCTGCTGGATCCGACGACCTACGCCTACAGAGGCAGGCGCGAGACCGCGATCAGGGATTACGAGGAGCGCTACCCGCAGCCGGGCATCGAAAAGTTCACAGTGAAGGACGGCAAGCGCGTCCCGATGGCCCCGCATGTGGAGTGGAGCATCGAGAAGGGGACAACCTGGCAGATGCCCACCTGTACCCAGGTGGGCATCGTCAACGAGGCGGGACAGAAGCCGTAGGCCCGGCTCAGGACCGGCTCTGGCGGACTCCGCCCCGCCACATCTCCACGATTACCGGGGAGCGGTGATGTCCGTGATCGGGTCGCCCTCCACCAGCACCACGTCGCCCCGGAGCCCGGGCGCCACCGCCCCTTTCAGGAGAGATCTCGCAGCCAGGAGGCGATGGCCGCTCCGATTTGATCGGGAGCGTCTTCTTGAACCATGTGGCCACCCGTGATCGTGATGTGTGCCTGATTCGGCCACGACCGGGCGATGGCCCGGTGTGTTTCAAACATCGTTCCTGGAACCGCCTCAATGAACAGCTTGGGAACCGAAGACTTAGCGAGCCATTCCGCATAACGCGTGATGACATCGTGAACATCGCGTGGTTCGCCGGCAACGGGAACCTCGCGCGGCCAAGTCAGCGTCGGTCGGCGTGACTCGCCCGGTTCTGTGTAGGGACGACGGTAGACGGCCATCTCCGCCTCCGACAGCCCTCGCAGCACCTCTGCAGGCAAGACGTCGTCGACGAAGAAATTCTTGTCAAGGACCATCTCCTCACCTGCAGTGGAGCGGATCGTCTGGAAAAGCGCAACCGCAGGCTCCGGCCAGTCGCTCCACGAGGGGATCGGAGCCACGAACGCCTCCATGTAGGCGATACCCCGGAGTGCGGAAGGCTTACGGTACGCCCAATCGAAACCCAGGGCCGAACCCCAGTCCTGCAGCACCATGACCACCCGCTCACGTACGCCGAGGGCCTGAAGGAACGCATCGAGATAGCGGCGATGCTCGACGAAGCGGTATGAGCCCGGCCCGCTTGCCGGAAGTTTCGCGGACTCGCCCATCCCGATCAGGTCCGGGGCGATGCAGCGCCCTTTGTCCGCCAGATACGGGATGACATTCCGCCATACGTACGACGAAGTCGGGTTGCCGTGAAGAAAGACGATCGGATCACCTTCTCCCTCCTCGACGTATGCCATTTCAAGCCCCTCGACCTCAATATGACGCTTCCGATATCGTTCTTCAGCCGAAATCATGACTTTCCTCATTTCCGTGGGTTCTTGCCTAGGTCGGAGATTCTGCAGCACGACCCGGGTCTTGCCACAAGCCCCCCCATGCGTCATAGTGTGCGACCACTGTCAGCCTTGGCCTCACGAGGACCCGGCGACCTTCGAGGCACTGTTCCAGGCCGCGGCCGGCGACGTGCACCGCGAGGAGTTCCTGCGCGACGTCTTCGAGCACGCCCTGGAGCCGGGCGACCGGCGCAGCCAGACAGGAGTGCGACCGGCATCGCGTTCTTCGCCGGATCGTCCCGGTTGTTTTCAGGCTGTGTGCCGGCAGGCGGTGTAGGTGAGATAGTCGGCGTCGCCGCCCTCGTACCAGGTGGACTCGTCGTGAGGCGCGATCGGCAGCCCCTACGCAGTCGTCCCACGAGGTCGGGGTTGGCGATGAAGGCGCGGCCGAAGCTGATCAGATCGGTGCCGAGCCCCAGCCAGTGATCAGCGGCCGCCTTGTCCGTTTGCCGCGGGCCCATCGGGGAGGACGGGTTGACGATGAGCGTGCCGGGCCAGGCCTTGCGCAGTTCGACCAGCACGTCCTCGTCGGTGGTGGCCTCAAGGTGGATGTAGGGCAGGTCGAGGGGGGCGAGTTCGGCGAGCAGCGCGCCGCACATGGCGGGGATGTCGCTATCCTCGGCACCCCAGATGCCTGAGCCGGGCGAGAGGCGGAGACCTGTGCGGTGGCCACCCACCGCCTCCACGGTCATGGAGACCGTCTTCACCGCGAACCGGATCCGATTGATGATCGCTATTGGCATACATGCTCGTGAGGGGCTTGTAGGCACGTGATGTCGATGGCTTGATCATCGACTTGCGGTGGTGGTGTAGTCGCTGCGCAGTCTTAGGGGCAATCGACGGGACAGGTCTTCGTCCCCCGGCCCTGACCTTGGTCCCGGCCGCGTAAGGAGACTAAGGCCCCACGTCAGCAGGCTTTCGCTACGCCGGAACGCCCCCATCGCAATGGTCAACTGCGATTGCCTCTATGTAGGCATTCAGCCTGACTACCATGCAACCGGCGTGCAATTAGCCGAGGCGAAGAGGGGGCAGTCCAGGCCACTATTGGCCTGCTAGACACGCAGGTCGGCACCACTACATGCCGTGATCCACGCACTTCCCAAGCTGACAGCGCGGGTTCGATTCCCGTCACCCGCTCCACGCTTCAAGGCCCAGGTCAGGGATGGATTCCCGACCGGGGCCTTCGTCATTTCCAGGACTGTTCGATCTTCTCGGGCCGTTAACGGACCATTGGCTCCGCGATCGTCCTGCGGGCATCTCATCGGCGTCGCCGTCGTCCCGCTTTTCTCATTGCCTGTCGATCGCGTCTGTGATCACCCGGTCGGCACCTGGGTCCTGTCATCTCGGAAGATCGACGGGAACGGGCATCCCTCCCATAGCCTCCAGCACCGTGCGCCCGTCCAGGGGACGGCTGAGCTGTACGGTCGCCTGCCTGCGGTATCCCTCCTGTGTGCAGGACGCTCCCCACTCATGCGAGTGCTCCTCCACCACGATCAGAGCCGCATGCTCGGACTCGACGGCTCGCGCGGTGTAGTCCGCACCGCAGGGACCCGTGGTCTTTCCCCCGATGAACTCGACGGTGAGCGTCCTGCCGTCTCGGTGGACAATGACCTTCTCCGCAGAAGGAACGCCGAGAGCGGGACCGAACCCGTCCCGACGAAGAGGTGTCGGAGTAGCACGGGCACCGTCTCTCGCGAAGGCCTCCTCATAGCGCTCAAGAGCCCGCTGTACGTGTCTATCGAGCCGTCGGCCGTTCTCAGTTGCGATCCACCACAGCACCACCAGGCTCAGCACGGCAGCGGAGGCAATGAGAACGACCCAGCGCTTACGCGTCATGTTCATTGAACGTCAACCATACGGTTCTGGTTCACATCCCAGCGGGGAAATCTGCTTCGAACGCCCTTGCACATCGTTTGGAGACCTACGTCGGATCGTGCCCGCTGCGTGCCCGTCAGGAGGGTCACCAAGGGGGAACTACGGGGATTCACGGGTAAGGCGAGACCATCCCTGACCTTGGACACAGCAGGCCGGAGGGCCGCGCGCCACAATCTTGTAAATTGTAGGTCAGGCGTTCGATTTCCCTTCCATGCGCACCCATGACATTTCGCCGACCGCGTCTCTCAAAGTCGTAGACAGCTCATCATCGGGCCATTAACCAGGGCGACGAATGGTCAACCACGAACACTCACGGCTGGCCCGAGGTTGTCGTTGACCAGGGGTCCCAGGGCCCAAAGTCCGTGATCATTGTGATTTCCAAGCTTTGGGGTTCAGCAAGTACTGGAGGAATTGACTTGTAGTTTTCAGCACGGCGGGGTCATGCTGCGGCGCAGGCCATATCTGAAGGTAGTAGCCATCTATGGACCAGCTCTCCATATCCCCTTGGGTGTGATACCGCAAGCGGTATGTTCCGGGACCAGCAGGCAACGGAGGAAGGCTGTGCGCCTTTTCATCGTCCCAATCCGTCTGCCACCCCGCCAGGAGGAGCTCGCCCGACGTGGACTCGAAACTGATCTCCACGATGTCTTCGTAGCCGTCAAAGTGGGCACCCGGATCCCGATCGGCGACAGCCACCGTGAAGGGCACTTCCCCCCACTGAGCGGCGATATTCAGGCAGACGATGCCTTTACCCTCCACTTCAATGAGCCCAATGGAGTGAGTCGGGGAGTCATCTAACCCAATGCCGGCCTTGTAGTCCTCCCGATCCAGGAGATAGACCGCACCGCAGTCCTCCACCTCCACCTCCATCTGCTTGGTGTGCACGACAGGGGTCTCATCTCTACTCATGGGCGGGAAGCATAGAGTCCGTCAGCGACAATTTCGGCTATCAGGGCAGCGCCACCGGGCTGCCTGCGAGCGATGGATATCGAGCGGCTTCCGTGCCAGATCCGTGCCAGAACAGGCGGGGAGCCACGGTCACTCACGGGGAATCGCGGGGACTCGACCCGCCCTGACCTGCACCCCCGTTTTCCCAGCTCAGGGCGGCAAGGTCAGTAGATGATTCCCAAGCTGACGGTGCCTTGGCTGTACAGCCACGAGTACAGCCAAGGGGGCGAACGACGGCGGACCTTAGCGAATGTTCACGGACACCGCATCTCCAGGTCGGCGCCCTGCACCTTGGCTGAGGCGTCTTCTTTAATCCGCAGGTTTTGAGTTCGAGCCGTGCTGCAGCGCAGGCAGATTCCGGGCAGCGGAATGTGGTGCCAGCCTCTCCAGGCTGGCCGTCGGACGTGGCATCGTGGACGGATCAGCCAACGACGCCACTCATGAGCGGCCCTTTGACGATCTCCGGGGTCAGTACCACGCCGGTCAATCGGGCTGCGAGGAGAAGTGCTCCGGATGCCGACGACGGCGCCTTAACGCCGGTTCCGGGTGCGTCATCGGGATCAAGGCCCGCCTGCCTCATCAGGTCGTTGAGCCGATCGGGATCACTCCCGTGCCGCCATTCTGGAATCTTGGGATTGAAGTGTGTGACCAGCTCCCCGTCCACCGCGTAGACGAAGTCGTCGGATGCGTAGTCGTGCCGCAGCACCGCAACGGCCACGGTCCCGGCCGAGAGGGCCTGTGCCTTGTCGGCTTCCGTGCACGTCCACCCGCTCTCCTCGATGAGCACCGTCCAGTCGCCCACTCGCCCCGCGAGCACCGTCTCAGGAAAGAGGCCATCGTCTATCAACTCGTCATAGGTGAGTGGCCGGATGCTCTCCTGGTCGGCGCCCAGCCGGCGAAGCGCCTGCACCTCGCTGACTCCACGCACGAAGGTCAGACACCACAGATCGCCCAGCTCGTCGTCTTCGGCCAGCCAGGCAACATCGGCGTAGGTAAACGCCATCCGCAACACCTCATCTGTTGATCGTCGTGCCATTAGCGTGCCATTAACCTCGGTAACAAGGGGTCAACTACGGTCACTCACGACCGACCCGAAGCGCAGGTCAGCCGTCCTACGAGGCGTGATCCATACGATTCCCAAGCTGACAGCGCGGGTTCGATTCCCGTCACCCGCTCCAAGAGTGAAGGCCCAGCTCAGGACATGAATCCGGAGCCGGGCCTTGATCGTTTCCAGGGCTGTTGATCTTGCGTGGGGGATAGCGGGCGATCTCGGTGCCCAGGTTTTGAAACGCTGTCCAGTGGGAGGCTCAGGCCCAGAGTGGTCCCACGGCTATTGGGTCGCCGAGACCCGCAAGCTGCTCACCGACCACCAGGTCACGGTCTCCGCCACCACCATCCGGTTTACCACCGCCGCACAGCCGCGTAGTTTCCTGGACAACGACGACGTCCCCGCCCAGCGGCCCCAAATCTCCGAAACGCTTTCGCACCCTGCTCTGACCGCGATGAGCCGCGAAGAACTCCGCCAGATGATCGAGCGACTCACCTCGCTCCAAGCCGCCCGCCTCGAACGCCTCCGCTATCAGCGACGCGGCGGTGAACGACTCCCCGGAGCCCGAGGCGGCATCTTCCAACAGAAGATCACCGATGCCGAGCGGATCCTCGCTGCCATCCTCTACCAGCGGAAAGTCTGCACACGGCAAGTCCTCAGCGAACCGTTTGAAGTCAGCTCCCGCACGATCGGCAACGTTCTCATCGAGACCCGCCCACTCCTGGAACACGGCGGCTACAACCCCGCACCCGCCCCAACCCGCCACCGGACCGCAGCCACGCTCCTCGCGGTAGCTGCCGCCCTGCTCGACGTCGGGCAGGAGTGTCATCACCCGTCTGTGATGAAGTGGTCCGCCGCATCACAGACGGGTGATGACGAAGAGTCTTTTAGCCTTGCTTTCATTCAGTCGCCTGGTTGGTTCTTCGAGCTGTTCCTGTATGCTCTGCCGCGACCGGATGAGCTTGTGGTCGGCTCAGATTCTTTGATATCCGACCGATATCGGCCATGAGCTACTGCTGCATTTGGCATTTGATCTAACGGAATTAGCGACCCAAGGGCCGTAAACCGTGGTGTAGCTACCGCTACTATTCTGGCAGAAGAGCACGACCTGTGTCTGAGTCACTCCGGTACCGCTGCACATCGCCCAGCCAGTGCCACCACTAACACCAATCTGCGCGCTAGTGTCGCAGGTTGCCGCCTGGGCGGCGGCAGTCGGTGACATTAGAGTTGTCGCGGCGGCGATCGCGGCCACCGCGACCACCGAAACGCCGAACTTCTTGATACGGCTCATTAGTTATCCCTTTCGGTGTCGATGTTTACTTCTTGATGGTAGTCACAGCTTTAGTGGATATCCATAGGGGATGGTATGCAATTTGAGTGAGCATTTTACGGGCTAGCCACAGGGCCGCAGATTGAAGTCCGAAATAGGAAAACAGTCTGGTAGAGAGGGCTTGCGCTCACGGATCCGGTAGCGGATCTTCCCGGTGTCCAGGTCCAGGGCACCGAGCAGGTGCATGACCCAGTTTTCGAGCGTCGTTGACACATGCTGGCGCATGACCCCGTGCCCGTTGCGTGCCCGTCAGGAGGGGGATCAAGGGGGAACCACGGGGAATCACGGTCACTCGACCCGCTCCCCCGCAGGTCAGAATCTTCCCAGCTCAGCGACCAGATGCGATAGAGACTTCCCAAGCTGACAGCGCGGGTTCGATTCCCGTCACCCGCTCCACTTATGAAGGCCCAGGTCAGGATGTGAATCCGGACCGGGGCCTTAGTTGTTTTCGGAGACCATTCTCACTCGCGTGCCAGATTCGTGCCAGATCAGTTGATCTTGGCCTCAGCAAGAGGCGGATCGTCGCCGTCGCCATTCTTGGGCTTGAGCCCTTCCTTGACGATCTCTCCCAGCGCGTCGGCGATGGCCCGATCCCGGTCTTTGGCCGTGTGGAGATAGATCATGGCGGCCTTGGTGCTGGAGTGGCCCATACGCGTCATCAGTTCCTTGAGCGAGGCCCCGGTCATCGCCGCCAGGGTGTTGCCCGTGTGCCGCAGGTCGTGAACGTGGATCTGCGGAAGCTCGGCGTCCTTGAGGGCTTTCGCCCAGACCTTCGTGAAGTTGCTGCGCCGGAGCTGGGCGCCCTTCTCTCCCACGAAGACCAGGCCGTCATGCTCCGGCTCGCTGAACCGTTGGAGATGCCAGGCCAGGTCACTGATGATGATCTCCGGCAGGGTGACGACCCGGGCGCCCGCATCCGACTTGGGCCGGCCGGTGACGAGCTTCCTTGTCCTCATCTCCAAGACCGACGCCTCGATCTTCACCGTCCGCGCCTTGAGGTCGAGGTTGTGACGCCGGAGGGCAGCGATCTCACCCCATCGCATACTGCCGAAAGTCGCGAGGAGCACCAGGGCGCGGAACCGCCGAGGCACGACATCGGCCAGTGCGAAGACCTCCGAGACGGTCAGCACGGGACGTTCCTCGGGGCGCTCCACCCCAGCGTTCTTGATCCGGCACGGGTTCTTCTTGATCAGGTCATCCTCCACCGCCGTGTTCAGGATGCCCCGCAGCAGCCGGTACGCCTTGGCCACGGTGGAGGTACCGGGACCGCCCTCCAGGAGCTTGGTGTGCCACTGCCGAACGTGACGTGAGGTGATCTCCGCCAGCAGCTTCTCGCCGAAGGTCGGAGCGATGTGCAGCCGAAGCAGACCCTCATAGAGCTGAGCCGTCTTGGGACGAAGCGTCCTCTCCGTCATCCACCAGGCCGCGTAACTCCGGAAAGGGACCTTGCCCGCGTCCGGATCGGTCCACTCCTGGGCGTGGATCTCGCCCTCTTTCCGAGCAAGCCAGACATCCGCATCGGTCTTACTCGCAAATGATGTACCCCGAGTTCGGTGGAGTCGGTTTGGTTGACTCTCATGCCAGCTGGGCGTTCGGGTAAAGCATCTCGTACTCGATGGGGGTGAGCATCCCCAGGGCACTGTGTCGTCGCCGCCGGTTGTGGAAGATCTCCAAGTACTCGAAGATCGCATTCGCCAGTTCGATACGGGTCTTCCACCGCTTGCGGTTGAGTAACTCGGTCTGCATCCGTCCCCAGAACGACTCGATGACTGCATTGTCGAAGCAGTCGCCGATCGACCCCATCGATGGAACCAGATCGGAATCGTGGGCACGGCGGGTGAAGGCCCAGGAGGTGAACTGCACCCCGTGATCGGAGTGAATCAGCGTGCCTGCCGCCGGCCTGCGGTTATGGATGGCCATGCCGAGTGCATTGGTGACCAGGGTGGCGGTCTGGCCGGCATCGATGGACCAGCCCACCACCCGGCGGGAGTAGACGTCCAAGACGACGCGGCAATAGACCTTGCCTTCGCGGGTGGGGTGCTCAGTGATGTCGGTGACCCACAGCTCGTTGGGGGCGTCTCGGGCGAACTGGCGGTCGACCAGGTCCGCGGCGGTGGGTGTCTGGTGAACGGGTCGGCGGCGCTTGTTGCCGGGCAGGCCCTTGATGCCGGCGCGGTGCATCAGCATGGCCACCGCACCGTGGCTGACCGCGATGCCGCGTCCCAAGGTGAGTTCGGCATGCACCCGCAGGCCGCCGTAGATGCCGTTGGATGCGGCGTGCACCTGCCGGATCTCATTGGTCAGCCAGGCGTGCCGGAGCGCCCGGGCTGAGGGTGGCCGGTCTCTCCAGGCGTAGAAGCCCGACTCCGAGACGTTCAGAATGCGGCAACAGACCTGGATGGGGAGTCCTTCGGCGGCCATCACCGCGATGGCCTCGAACCGCCTTTTGGGGGCGCCGCCTCTCTCAACAGCTCGGCGGCACGCCTGGTCACGGCCAGCTCGGTCTCCAATTCGGCGATCCGGCGCCGGGCCGCGACCGGCTCAATGTGATCGGAGGAGGTGATGCCGGGCTTCTGGCCGGTGTCGATTAGCTCCTGCTCGCGCCAGTTGTAGATCGTCTGGTCGCTGATCTGTAGATCGAAGGCCACCTGCCGCACGGTCCGGCCGGCCTGCAACAGATCCAGGACTTTCCGACGGAACTCAGGGGGATATCTCCTTGCCATGCCGACCTCTCCTGAAGGGGGTGGAGGCAGGTAAGTCAACCAAAGCGACTCCACGAAAGCCGGGGTACATCAGCCAAGACCAGCTCAGCAACCAAGGAAACTACTTGTGCCTCAGCGAGCAAGAGCACAGACGATGGCCGGGATGTCCTCCTGCTGAGCCCGCAGCCGACTGGCAAACTCATTGATCATCAGCGAGTGGGCGAAATGTCAGTAGAGTGCGTTTGAAAACATCCGGATGAGGTGCTGATGTTACTGAATGTCATCGACGTCGAGGCGACCTGCTGGCCCGGTCGTGTCGCGCCACCCGGTCAGATCACAGAGATCATCGAAGTCGGCCTGTGCGTCGTGGACCTCACCACTCGGACTCGGGTGTCCCGGCACCGGATTCTCATCCGGCCGGAGCGTTCGACGGTCACCGACTTCTGCACTGAGTTGACCGGTCTTACCCAGCGCGAGGTCGACCGGGGCCTCTCCTTCTCCGAGGCATGCGCCCTGCTCGTCAGCGATCATGAGGCTAGAACACGGCACTGGGCGAGCTGGGGCGACTTCGATCGCAGGCAGTTCACCGAACAGTGCGCCGCCGCAGGCGTCTTTTACCCTCTCAGCCCTTTTCATACCAATGCCAAACAAAAGTTTGCCGCCGCCTACGGTCTCTCGCATGGGCCCGACCGCCCCGAGGCTTTCCGGCTCGTCGGCCTTCCCTTGGAAGGCACAGAACACCGTGGAGTTGACGACGCCTGGAATGCCGGCGCCCTGGTGCTCAACTTGGTCGCACGCAATGCCTGGCTCTGACCACAGCAAGCCGCATATCGCCACGTTTCCCTTAGTGGTGCCACCCTGACGATCGCCTGACTGTGGCTGATCCCCGCAAAGGGTTGGGGGCGATCGACGGTCCAGGGCTTCGTTCCTCAGCCCAGGCCCACCGGACACCAGGGCGACGACGGAGCGAACATTCCCCGTGCCCGTTGCGTGCCCGTCAGTAGAGTGACCAAGGGGGGCTCACGGGGAATCGCGGTTACTCCAAGCGTTCCCCCGCAGGTCAGCGCTCCCCAGGTCAGCAGCCAAGAGCGTTAGAGACTTCCCAGGCTGATAATGCAGGTCACTCTATTCCACGCCAGCTTGCCTGGATCATTCAGGGTTCAGCCAGCATTGAAAGGATGAACTCGTTGATTTAAGTACGGCGGGATCGCGTGGCGGCTCAGGCCAGATCTGCAGGAAGTAGTGATCACCTGGTTCGACCCAGTTTTCTTCGTCCATTCCTCTGATGTGGTATCGCAAACGATATGTTCCGGGACCGGCGGGCAGCGGAGGAAGAGGATGCGTCCTCCCCCCTCCCCACTCCTGCAGCGAAAGCCGGCCCGATGGGGACTCGTAGCTGATCTCGACGATGTCTTCGTAGCCATCGGGGTCAGCACCCGGATCCCGATCGGCGACAGCCACCGTGAACTCAACCGTTCCCCACTGAGGACCCACAATCAGGAGGGCACTGCCTTTCTCCACTCGGATGATCCCCACAGGGTGGCTCGGCACGTCATCAAACTGGCTGTACGCGTCACACCCCTCGTCCACGAGATAAGCCTGGCTGTAATCCACCTCCACATCCATCTGCTTGATCTGCACGACAGGAGTCTCATCTCTGGCCATGGGCGGGAAGCATAGACTCCGCCACCGACAAGATCGGCTATCAGAGGCAGCGCAACCAGGCTGCCGTCAAGTGATGACGACGAGCGAGCTTCCCGTACCAGATGCGTGCCAGAACAGGCGGGGAACCACGGTCACTCACGGGGACTCGCCCCCTTGACCTGCACCCTCGCTTTCCCCGTTCAGGACAGCAACATCAGTAGATGATTCCCAAGCGGACAGCTTCAACTCACCGGATGTGGCAGCTTCGGGTAGTGCAGGACCTCCACGTACATGATCCGTCCCTCAACGACGTCAAGGATCAGATCACCTCTCGGCGGAAGCAGCGGCACGCATCTGTACCCGGGACCGTACGCTCCGGCCGGCCGCTCAGCCGTATAGAAGCTCTGGCAGAAGTCATCACCGCATCCACACTCCCCGTACAACCGAATGCCCCAGGTGGAGACGGCAAGATCTTCCTCCCCTTCTTCTCTCAAACACGCGATGAGATCCGCGACGAGATCGGGAAACAACTCACGTACGAGCGGCCGCTCGATCTTACTCATGTCGCAGAGTCTCCCAGCCCCCTCTTCGGAGGCGCCATCAAGATCCGGACTATGCACGGATTTCCTCCCCCAGGCAAGGGGGAGGCAGCATCCGAAACGCCAGGTCAGAGCGTTGTGAATGCCAATAAGAGCCGTCCACTTTAATCCGTATCCTGCTCGTCGTCTCGCATACTGGAATAGCCCCTGCGCTCCATGATCTTATAGATCGATGCCCCGATGCCGGAGGCCGGCCAGTTCACCCCACCGCAGACTATCGGAAGCCATCAGCACTACCAGTGCCCAGCAGTGCGATTAGGGGGGCGACCACATGGTTGGGAAACTGTCGTCCTGCTCTGCTTAGATCATCACCAGTTCCACAAACAGGGACGCCCTCCGGCGGTTGGGGCATGAAAAGGGAGCATTCGTGGCCGATTTACTCGCAGACCTGGTACAGGAGATACAGCCGAGACAGTGGGAGGGCGGCGAATGGATGGTGACCGATCAGGGGGCGCTCATTGGAGATGAGCTAGCAGTTTGGGATCAGGAGTGGCCGGGAGTATGGCACGGATGGTTCCAAATCGGTCCCAACGCTGTGATGTTTAACGACCATGACAAAATCGCGTACGTTCGATACGAGTTGTGGAGCGAGGAACCACCTCAGGCCGAGCCCGAATGGAAGCACTCCTGGTCGGGCGAGATCTACCTGCGGACAGGGCGGATACAGCTCAGTCACTACCATCCCCAGGAAGACGAATTCGAGGCATTTGACCTTGGACGAACAGGCGCCACATGGCACGTTCGCGTGCTGCAGAGAGAGCCGCAGAGCGTTCCGAAGATTGAGTACCCCACTTTTGTTCATATAGTTGGTATCTACAAGCTTCAGTTCTGGGGGCCTGCTCTACCAAGAGAAGTCCCGGAAGCATGACCCAGCGTTCCGTACCGAGCCACTCATTCCCAAGCTGGTGACACAGGAGTTATGAGTGTTTTCCAGTTGCACTGCCCGTTGCAGTACAGGGTCGTTCAGAATCGTTCAGGACGGACCACACATGTCCGCTGACCTGCATTGAACTGTCCAGAACAACGCAAAGTCGATCTCTTAATCCGCATATCTAGCATCAGAGCTCCGGCGGATCTCCGCCGACCGCGTGCAGGGCGTCAAGGTAGCCGCCGCCGACATCAAGCCTGGTGATATCGACCGTTCGGTTCTTGAAGCAGGTGTTTCCCCAGGTTGCTCGGGAGCTGATTTCCTGGAGCCGCAAGTTCTTTTTCCTGGTGACCCCACGGGCGCGGCCGATATAGCAGGAACACGGGTCGAGCTCCTCGACGTAGACACCTATCAATGGGAATGTCTTGGTCATCGTGTCGATCAGGCCAGTGGTCGTGTCGAGGTCGACGGTTGTCAGGGGTTGGGCGTGCTCCCCGCGTAGGGTGAGGGCACGGTGGGCGACATCCGAACCTTTCCAACCAGAACGTGTCGCATGCTCGACATCGCGGAACCGTACGGCTGAGTAGCCATCGAGACGTGTTTCGTCGGAGATGGTATGGAGCATCACCCACTTTTGGCCGATGCCCACCACGTAGGCGTCGAGCCGGTCGGCACCGCTGATGCTGCGACTGACCCTGACAGGTTTATGGGATCGCAGTGCCCGTTTCAGGTCCTTGATCGCCTGGTTCGTACCCATGGCCGAAGATCATTGCAGTTCAAGCGTCGGATTTTCACCTGGGTTTCTTGAGTAGCCATGCACGTGGCTGCTGGGGACCAGTGTGCTCGAAGCGGCTATACGGGGGTGACCACTGAGCGCATGGCCGCGTAGATCTCGTAAGGTCAGCTCAGAGGTATGAAGTGTTCCGAAACCGACCCTTACCTGGCCCGCAGCAGCTCGGAGGGTTGCGTGCCGAGATCTTCCAAGCTGGCTCCTCCGATCATCGAAAAATCGAAAGTCCACCGCCCGGCAAGCAGGCGAAGCGTAAATCGTCAGGACCGCGGATGCTCCACGCCTCGTATCGGGAGTCGGGTTTCACGTTCAGGTGCGTCCCGGTGTCGAAGACCAACCGCAGCGCACCAGACTTGAAGGCAACCGGCGACACGATTGTCGCGCCGAAGAGAGCCAGGGCCGGTGCCACCTCCTGGCGTTCAGGGGCCAGCTGGACCGGCTTCGCATTGGGAGCGCTCAGTGGGCCGCTGGTGAGCGTCGCCGTGCACTCGATGTTCACCTGGACGTCACCGTCGAGGAGCAACGTCAACTGATAGCTCACCCGAACTTGAACCACCTGCATCCCCCGGTAGGGCAGAAGCCAACGGTCCTCCAGCTCAGCCAGATCTGCCGGTGTGGTCACAATGCCGTCTGAGCGCATGACCGCTTCCCGGATCAGCGGGTCAGCAGCCGCATGATCCCTCCTCCGGTGGTTTACCGAGATCACCATCCGAAGCGTCTCGTCGCCGTGCGGAAGCACGTAGGCGAGGAGTTTGTACTCCTGGCCATCCTCGCCGGTGACGTTCTCCCAGTCCTTGTCACCGTTCTCTTCCATCACGGCAAGCTCGTCGTAGCGCGCGACACGTCGCCACTGGTCCAGGTACTCCTCCGCGATCCCCGCCGCGACCTTCTCGTTCAGCTTCACCAGATCATCCTGCCGCTCGCGCCATTAGCGTGCCATTAGCCAGGGTGACGAGGGGTCAACCACGGTCACTCATGACCGGCCGAACGCCCAGCTCAGCGCCTCTACGAGGCGTGATCCATGCACTTCCCAAGCCGACAGCGCGGGTTCGATTCCCGTCACCCGCTCTGCACTTAAGTACGGCTTCAACGAACAGGATCCGGTTCGAGGACCTGCCAGTTCAGGCGTTCTCGGTGGAGACGTTCCATGGCTACCCAGCCGAGCGAGAACGGCAGGCCGCCCAGAGCGACGATTCCCAGAATGCCAAGTCCGGTGACGTCGAAGACAGCCCCTGGTCCGTCGAACAACTGAGCAACGGTCTGGAAAGCGAGGTGGAAACCTATGCCCGCCCAGATATCACCGGTGGCGACGCGAAAGCCACCAAGGACGAGGGCGAAGAGGAAGAAGACAAGGAGCCTGTCAGGGGAGGTGGCGGCTCCGACGAGGAATCCGAACAGGGTGAACAACGCGGCCTGCCCGATGACCGCCTGCCAGGCCGGCAACACGGTGACAAGGTTGCGCTGCAGATAGCCGCGGAAGACAAGTTCCTCCGGCAGCGCCTCGTACAGGACGACGAGCACGACCAGGAGCGCTGTCACTCGGAGGGCGTCCGCAGCGGAGGTGCGCAGGCTGATCTCGACCCAGCCGAAGCCGAGACAGAGCGCGAACCCGATAGCGGCGGGGATGAGCCAGCAGACCATTCCAAGCAACAGGCGCCGCCAGCCGGCACGCAAGGAGGGCAGCCCGAGGCCGGTCCAGGGACGACGGTCGAGCAGGCGGCGGGCGGCCACAACCATGGGAACGATGAGAACCGTCGTGAGGACGGCCCTGGCGGCATGGGTAAGGCGGTCGTAGTCATAGCCGAGCGGGGTGCCATGGTAGACGAATAGCCAAAGCAGGACAGTGACAGCGAACACGATGAGGATTCGCCAGAGCAGGGCAGGGCGAGAGTCGGAGGTTGTCCGGGGACCAGACACGTTAGGCTCGCTCTCTATGAGTGGCCTGCAGTAGGCCTCAATTTTGATCCTAAGACGGCACGACACGCTCTGCTCGGCACCTGCCCTGCGAGATTCGCCGTCGGCCAAGCACATCGCCACCTTCGCCACGACCGGATCCGAGTCCGTTCCCTTTCCTCCACTGACGGCCGTCATGATCGGCGTGCCAGAACGGACGAGGAACCGCGGTCACTCACGGGGACTCACGGTCACCCGCCCTACCTTGACCTGCACCCCTGTTTTCCCAGCTCAAAGCAGCGAGATCAGTAGATGATTCCCAAGCTGACAGCGCGGGTTCGATTCCCGTCACCCGCTCCACGCTCAAAGGCCCAGCTCAAAATGTGATCTAGAGCTGGGCCTTCCCCGTTCCCCTGGCGCTGGTGACTCCCGAGCAAGCCTGTCGCGGCTGAAGACCGCTACCCCCGAAGGAGCAGCGGAAGTCTACGGACTGAGCCTCGAAGTGGCCGCCTGCAACTTATGCGTTCGCCAGCTGTCGGTGATGCACCGTTAGAGGCTCGATTTCAGTGGTGTCGTCGTCGACGATGAGCTCGACACGGAACCGAACTCCCATTGCCGCACCGAGACGCAGCAGTGTCGCTATATCCGGAATGCCGCCACCGCCCTCGATGCGAGACAGAGCGGGTTGGGACATCCCGGAGCGTTCCGCTACGACCTTCTGAGACAAGCCTCGGCGCTTACGGATCTCACGCAACTGGTCTCCGAGCTCCAAGTCACGGCCCGCCTGCTCGTATTCGGAGTGGGACTGCGCATCCGCTTCCATCTCGCGCAGACGCTTCGCCTTGTAGGTTTCCCAACGGCTGTGACCCATCATGCGCTCCTCTCGAACACGTGCGTGGTGGTTAGGTCATGCTGTGCCTCACACCGCTTCCTAGCAGCGATCGCTCGGTCGATGTCGGCGGTCTGCGTCCCATCCTGTGTCTTACGGAAGACCGTCAGGACCACGATCACCTTGTTGGATGGCTTCCAGAAGGTCAACCGCCAGGTTGTGCGGTCGAGAGCGACACGCAGTTCGTGCACACCTTCGGCATCCTTCAGCTTCTTCACGTGATCCCCATCAGGGATGCCACCAGTGACGAGGTAGTCGTCTACGTTCCGCATAACCCGTTGGTAGAGCGGAAAGGAAAGTCCGTCCAGCCAAGACTCCACCTCCGGCTCTAGGTCGATCTCCCACTGAGGCATACCATCAATAGTATATGCTCTCGATGGTAACCCGTGGCGGGAATGAGCACCAGGCCTGCCCCGCGTCCACTTCTCGATCTTGGTTGCTCGTCCAGGTCCTCCCAGGCGGCGTTGATCATGTGCCAGATCCGTGCCAGAACAGGCAGGGAAGACCGGTCATCCACAGGGACTCACGGGGAACCACACCCCGTCTACCTGCACCCCCGTTTCCCAGCTCAGCCCGCCAACACCAGCAGCCGATTCCCAAGCTGACAGCGCGGGTTCGATTCCCGTCACCCGCTCTTAAGTAACCAGTAGTCCTCGGATGCCTCCAGGGCAATCAGGAACTTGTTCGTGTCACGGATGCTCATCCAGTCCTTCAGCCACGGCTTACCTTCAGGCGCCCAGTGGTATGGCTCGTACATTCCGCCATCCGGATCCCAGAGCCGAGCGCCCGGCATGGAGTTCAAGTGCGGATCCCTGGTGCTGGAGGTGGCGAACCCCATCGTCACGCCATCACAGACGAACTCGGGGAGATCGCCGGCATCGTAGACGTGCGAGCTATTTCGAGGCTCCGGCTTGCCGCCGAACTCGTGCCAGTAGTCCCTGATCTCGGTGACCGTGCTCGGGCAACCGCGAAAGCGGTCGAGGAAGGCATCGACATCGCCGTCCCAAAAGTAGGCCCGGTGCAGGGTCAACGCGCACTTCGCTGAAAAGTCCTCTTCGTTCTTGTCGTCGTCGTTGCCCCTCCTGCATCGATCGAGACCGCTGCGGCCGATCTCTCTTGTCAGGCCCGCAGTACGGACCGTCCGGTTAAGTCGGCCGTCGAGCACCTTCCTGGCTGGCGCCCGTAACTTCACCACCTCCGGAGCCGAGGGGGAGACCGGAGAGGCAGAGGAATCCGATGAGCAGGAGGACAAGGCGAGCGCCACGGCCAGCACAAGCACACCGGGCAAGCAAGAGTTCGTCATCACAGCTCCTTAGATGGCAACCTGACCGCGCGAGCACCCCCGAGCAAGAGGACCCACGCCACAAGCTGATCGTCGTGTCATTAACCCCGGTAACGAGGGGTCAGCCACGGTCACTCACGACCAGCCCGAAGCTCAGCTCAGCACACCTATGAGGCATGATCCATGCGATTCCCAAGCTGACAGCGCGGGTTCGATTCCCGTCTGTCGCCCGCTCCACGTTTCAAGGCCCAGGTCAGGGGTGGATTCCCGACCCGGGCCTTAGTCGTTTCCAGGACTGTTCGATCTTCTCGGGCCATTAGTCTGCCCGACGGCTTCCCCTGCCCAGGGACGCCTCCAGCGGGGACGCTCCGGCTCCGGGATGATCAGGCGGGCGGGGTGCGTGAGCGACGCAGGCAACCCGGAACGCGGGCCGTACAGTGCGGACATGAGCCCTCCACTCTGGCCGAGCCGATCGAATTGGGCCGAGCGTGGCTGGGTGTGGTTGTCTTGGCCGCCCTTCTCGTAGGCGGCCACGTTGCGACTCTCCTACCCGTAGACAGCGTGCCGCTCCGGGCTGTTGAGGGACAGGCATGGCGGATGGCGGACGGCGACAAGGGGGCTTTCCAGGCGGACAACGGCGTAAGCGCGAGCTTTCACGACGACGTGGTGCGGTCGCTTACCGGAGGAATGCCTACCGCCGGTGGCCGCCCCGCCCTTCCTGCCCTTGGGGTGAGGAAACACGCGCCCCACAAGCCGGTTGAGTCGAGACACCGGACGGGGCCGGCTTGCCCGTTGTGGCCTGACTGAAGGGCCTGTAGCCCTGCGCATGAAGATTACAGCTGGTGATGGGCGAAGAGCTCCAAGTGAAAGCAGTTCGGGCAACGACGGGCGTCCACGACCCATTTGGAGCGGCCCATCAGCTTGGCTCCGCCGAGAATTCCCCGTTCCAGCTCACCTTCCACCCAGATGCCGAAGCCGGCTTGTTGACGGTCGGCGAGAAAACCTGGCTCCAGGCCCTGGTGGCCGCACTGGGTGCACTTTCCATCAGACATTGGGCGATCATACGGACAGGCAAGGTCTACCGGCTATCTGGAGATCAAAGAGAGTGATGTCCCGGCATTGGCGCACGGGTGCGCAGACAGCCGGGGTATGCGGCGTAAGACCGCTTGCTCCCTATGCTGCGAGTACAGCAATGCGATCAGAGGAAGGCCGCAGCCTGTCCGCACAGACCTAACCATGCACCACTTCTCTCAGGCCAACCCGAAAGGATCAGGTCAAGGCGGCGGCGCGGCGCGCCGCCCGCCCGCCGTCCGGGCATGCGGCCTGGGAGCCGGTCCCGAACGGCGGCGGGACTCAGGGCCGCGCGCCGCACCCAGCACCCGCCGTACCCGGCCATCCGCCACCGCACGGGGGCCACACCACCACCTGGTCAGCCGGTGGCGTCCCCGAAGTACGGACGGCGCCGTTGCCGCCACCATGGCCAGTCAGGCGAGGCACGGGGATCCGATGACGTCCGGGCGAGAAAGCTCCTGTCGATGGGAAGCACCAGGGTGTAGAGGTACGGCCTGGCCCAGCGGGGCAGCGCGACGAGTATCCGTTCGAGGTCTCCGCGCGGATCGTCTTCCCACGAGCATCCAGGACATGAACACGTGGGCAAGAGCCTGGTGGTGGTGCCGGGGATGACGTCCCGCGTCCAGGCCCGTAGCGCCGCGGCTACCTCACCTGGTTCCAGAAGGGTGTGTTCCAGGGCGATCACCGCGGCCATGGGCCGGGAGGTGAGGCCGGGGACCTGGTGGATCGAGGGTCTGTGGGTTCCGCACCGCAACCGTCGCGGGCGGACCTCGGAAGGGCGCCTACGCGGCATGGCCCTTTCTGATCGATGTCATGGCGTCGATGATCGCACACCGGAAAGCCGATCTCCAGATCGGTCCGTTGCCCTACCGCCCTCACGATCGCCAAGCTATGGTCGGCCACCGTACGGGGTCGGGGGCGATCGACGGTGGAGACGCTTCCCGTGCCCCTCACGTGCCCGTTGCATGCCCGCCAGGAGGGTGATCAAGGGTACTCGAAGCGCTCCCCCGCAGGTCAGCATCCTCCCAGCTCAAGGACGGAACGCACCCAGACCGGACAGTTGTCGGCCTCCTCTGCGAAGATCATCGCGGGTTTGATCCTTCAGGAAAGGCATGTTGATGAGCGGCGCGGCGGCAGGAGAGTACGAATGGCTCTATCAAGAGTTCACTGATGGTGCCGGCGATACCTGGCTCTGTGCCAGCTTCGTGCAAGGCCTACCCCCTCGCGAAGTTCTGCACCGGATCGACGTCGTTCCCGGAACCGTCGGTGATTTCGGAGTCGAAGCTTACGCAGCCGACGGAGGAACAGTCCTGATCGACTACGGATGGGGCACGTCGGGGGGACCGGCGCCGGGGTTGCTGTCGTCGGGCACGACGATGGCCACGGTGTTTGCCAACATCAAGAGCGACGATTTCAGCCTCCTCATCGACGGGGATCTGATCACCCGATTCGGCTTGTACGGTTACTCCTATCGCTACGGAGAGGTCCCCGAACATCTTCTCCCCGACCTTCACGAACTGGGCCTCGACCGTGATGACTTCACCGAGAACGCCATCCCCGCGGCTCTCGCCTTCGCCTCCCGCGCCACTGGTGTGCGTTTCTCACGGAGGAACTACGCCCGAGATGCCCTGACCGGCGCAAGCGACCACCTCCAATGACCTGTATCCATACCGCTGCCGTGTTTTCCCCTGTAGACGCCCCAGCCTTGATCACGTGCCAGATGCGTGCCAGAACAAGCGGGGAACCACGGTCACTCAGGGGGACTCGACCAGCCCTGACCTGCACCCCTGTTTTCCCAGCTCAGAGCACCAAGGTCAGTAGATGATTCCCAAGCTGACAGCGCGGGTTCGATTTCCGTCACCCGCTCCAAGCTAGAAGGCCCAGGTCACGGATGGTTTCCGGACCTGATGTACCCCGGCTTTCGTGGAGTCGCCTTGGTTGACTTACCTGCCTCCACCCCCTTCAGGAAGGGTCGGCATGGCAAGGAGATATCCCCCTGAGTTCCGTCGGAAAGTCCTGGATCTGTTGCAGGCCGGCCGGACCGTGCGGCGTGGGCGCCGGTCCCGAACGGCGGCGGGAATCGGCCCGCCCGCCGCAGAGGGCCGCACCGCCGAGGCCGAACGCGAAGGCCGGCTCGACGAGATCGAAGGGCTACGGGTCAGCCCCGCTGGGGCAGCAGAGAAGATCGCTCAGCTCGATGCCCGCCAGGAGCGCAGGTCATCGAAGGTGTTCCTCGGAGTCCCCGCATTCGACCGAATCGGAGCTCGAACGGGCGGTGAGCCCTGATCACGAGTCGACGCCTGGAGCCTGACGGCTCCCCGTCCGACAGGTTGGATGCGGTCATGTGTTCGGTCAGACAGCCCCTGCCTGGGCTTTGCGGGCGAGCAGTTGAATCTCCTGGAACTGCCGCCGGTCGGTGGGCTGAGGCTCGCGAACCATCCGGGCCACCTCGGGCAACCCGGACG
>NZ_JBSFWD010000063.1:0-46796 GCF_053592655.1 Streptosporangium sp. NPDC002607 | reverse complement strand
CGGTGCGGATGCCCATCCGGCGCATCTCGTCGAACCGCTCGCGCATGCCCTGCTTGACGACGTCCTTGAGATGAATGACCCCCAGCACCCGCGCCCTGCCGTCGACGATCTCACCGACGACCAGCGGGGTGCCACCGGAGCCGGAGACGGCGTCGACGATGCCTCCGACCGCCTCGACGGGATGGCCACCGTGGTCGCGAATCCACTTCATCACGGCGGTGGCGGCGCCCTTCCGGACCTGGCGGCCTTCGAGGTCGACACCGCTCATCCGGGTCTGCGCGGTGAACCCGATCCACTGGGCGCGGGCGAGTTCTCCCGGCAGTCGCTCTCTCAGCCCGTGCTCCTGCTTGGCGTAGACCACGATGGAGCGGCCTTCGGGGGTCTCGTCGGCCAGGCTGGCCAGTTGTGCGGCCTCCGCCAGTTCGTCCGCGGAGACTCCGGAGGCGGTCAGGAACGCCGACGCCTGCCGGTTGCCCAGGGTGATGGTGCCGGTCTTGTCCAGCAGCAGGGTGTTGACGTCCCCGGCGGCCTCGACCGCGCGGCCGCTCATCGCGAGCACGTTGCGCTGGACCAGGCGGTCCATGCCGGCGATGCCGATCGCCGACAGCAGTGCCCCGATGGTGGTCGGGATGAGGCAGACCAGCAGCGCGACCAGCACGACGCCGGTGACGCCGTCCGCGGTCAGGGCCGGCGAGTCCGGGACTCCGGGGTTCTGGGCCTTGGCGTAGATCGCCAGTGGCTGCATGGTCGCGGTGGTGACCAGGAAGATGATCGTCAGGGCGGCCAGCAGGATGTTGAGGGCGATCTCGTTGGGGGTCTTCTGCCGACCGGCGCCCTCGACCAGGGCGATCATCCGGTCGATGAAGCTCTCGCCGGGCCGCTGGGTGATCTGGACGACGATCCGGTCGCTCAGCACCTTGGTGCCGCCGGTCACCGCCGAGCGGTCGCCGCCCGACTCACGGATGACCGGGGCCGACTCGCCGGTGATGGCCGACTCGTCCACCGAGGCGATGCCGTCGACCACGTCGCCGTCACCTGGGATGATCTCTCCGGCCTCCACCACGACGAAGTCTCCCCGCAGCAGTTCGGGAGCCCCGACGACGTCCCACTCGGTGGAGTCGCGGCCACGCAGCCGCCGCGCCGTGGTGTCGCGCTTGGCAGCGCGCAACGTGGCCGCCTGTGCCTTGCCGCGCCCCTCGGCGACGGCCTCGGCCAGGTTGGCGAAGAGCACGGTCAGCCAGAGCCACACCACGGTGGCCCAGGCGAAGAACGAGGGGTTCACCACCGCGAGCGCCGTGGTGAAGGCCGCGCCGATCTCGACGATCAGCATCACCGGGTTGCGCCAGAGCGTGGCCGGATTGAGCTTCCTGATCGCCTCGGGCAGCGATGTGATCAGTTGCCTGGGGTGGAGGAGACCGCCGCCCACCCTGCCGTTCCCGGGGGTGGGGGTATGGCCCGGCATCTGGAACGTCCGGGTGAACATCACTGGAATCCCTCCGCGAGCGGGCCGAGTGCCAGGGCGGGCAGGAAGGTCAGCGCGACGAGGATCACCGTCACACCGACGACCATGCCGACGAACTGCGGCCGGTAGGTGGGCAGGGTGCCCGCCGAGACGGGCACCGGTGCCTGCGCGGCCAGGGAGCCGGCCAGCGCGAGTACGAAGATGATCGGCAGGAACCGGCCGAGGACCATGCACAGGCCGAGGACCACGTCGTACCACGGCGTGTTGGCGGTGAGGCCGGCGAACGCGGAGCCGTTGTTGTTGGCCGCGCTGGTGAAGGCGTACAGCACCTCGGAGAAGCCGTGCGGGCCAGTGTTGAGCATGCTCGCCCGCTGCTCGGCCGAGCCCATCGCCAGCGCCGTGCCGGTCAGCACCAGCACCGGCGTGACCAGGAAGTACATCGCGGCGAACTTGATCTCGCGGGAGCCGATCCGCTTGCCCAGGTATTCGGGGGTACGTCCGACCATGAGCCCGGCCACGAATACCGTGATCACCGCGAGGACGAGCATGCCGTACAGGCCCGCGCCCGCGCCGCCGGGCGCGACCTCGCCCAGCATCATGTTGAACATCGTGATCATGCCGCCGAGCGCGGTGAACGAGTCGTGGGAGGAGTTCACCGCGCCGGTGCTGGTCAAGGTGGTGGCGGCGGCGAAGGCGGCGGAGTCGGGCACGCCGAAGCGCATGTCCTTGCCCTCCAGCGCGGCGCCCACCGCCTGCGGGACCGTGCCGCCGTGGGCGGTCTCCAGCCCGGTGAGCAGCGCGACGCCGATCAGCGCCAGGATCCCCATGATCGCGACGATCGCGTAGCCCTGCCGCCTGTCTCCGACCATGCGGCCGAACGTGCGGGGCAGCGCGAAGGGGATCAGGAGGATCGCGAAGATCTCCACCCAGTTGGTCCAGCTCGTGGCGTTCTCGAAGGGGTGGGCCGAGTTCGTGTTGTAGAACCCGCCGCCGTTGTTGCCCAACTCCTTGATGATCTCCTGGCTGGCCACCGGGCCGCCGGTGATCGCCTGGGTGCCGCCGGTCAGGGTGGTCACCTCGTGCGGGGAGGCGAGGTTCTGGACCAGTCCGCCCGCCAGCAGCACGACCGCGCCGACGAAGGCGATCGGCAGCAGGATGCGGAGGGTGCCGCGGACCAGGTCCACCCAGAAGTTGCCCAGTTCCCCGGTCTCCTTGCGAGCGAGACCGCGGGCCAGGGCGATCGCCACCGCCATGCCCACCGCGGCGGACGCGAAGTTCTGCACCGCCAGGCCGGACATCTGCACCAGGTGGCCCATGGTCGACTCACCAGAGTAGGCCTGCCAGTTGGTGTTGGTGACGAAGCTGACCGCGGTGTTCCACGCGACGTGGTCGGTCACCGAGGGGAAGCCCAGCGACAGGAACAGCTTGTCCTGCAGCCGCTGCAGTCCGTACAGGAACAGGACGGAGATCGCCGAGAACGCCAGCACGCTGCGGGCGTAGCCACCCCACCCCTGCTCGGCGTCCGGCCTGACGCCGATGAGCCGGTAGATCACCCGCTCTGGGGCGAGGTGCCTCCCGCCGGCGTAGACGCGGTACATGTAGTCGCCCAGCGGCCGGTGGACCACCGCGAGAGCGACGACGAGGGATCCGATGAACAGGATTCCGGCCGTGGTCGACGTCATTAGAAACGCTCCGGGAAGAGCAGGGCCACGACCATGAAGATCACCAGGCCGACGACCACGACCAGACCGGCCGCGTTGACGGCGCTCACAGCCGTTCCACCGCCTTGACGACCAGCCCGAGTATCGCGAAGACCGCGATCGTCAGGGCGACGAAGATGACGTCTGCCATCCCCACTCCTCGCATCCGGGATTTGTTCTCACCACCGCCCGACGGGCAGGGCACATGCAAGGAAAGCGCTGCTTTCCGCGCCTATTGCGCCGCTTGACGGTTTCCATACGCCCAGGCACCCAGGCTTGACGCCTCCCCCACACGGGGCCCGGCATACCTTGACGACCGCTTGACACCCGATCACCGGCTCCCGCCGCCGTGCGGGACGAGCGGGTGCCCCGGCCTCGGCGACGCGCCGTGCTCTCACCCGTACCCCGGCCGTCAACCGCCGGGCGTCGCGCGAACGACCCCGCAGGCGGGAGGCTCTTCTATGATCGGAAAGGTGGCTGCCCCGATCTCCCGCCCCAGTGCCCGGGTCCTGCTGGTCGACGACGACGACCGCCTCCTGCTGTTCCGGTTTCAGGCTCCCGCGCACTGGCCCGCCGAGCACTTCTGGGTCACCCCGGGCGGAGGGGTGCACGAGGGGGAGAGCCTGGCCGCCGCCGCGGTCCGCGAGCTGCGCGAGGAGACCGGGCTGGACGTCGCGGAGGAGCGGCTGGGGCCCGTCGTGGCCCGCACCTCCGGCCTCGCCGAGTTCGGCGACGTCCTGGTCGAGGCGACCGACTCGTTCTTCTTCCTGCGCGTCGACGGCCACACCGTCGACGTCTCGGGGCAGGAGGAACTGGAGCGCTCGCAGATCTCGGCGCACCGCTGGTGGCCGCACCGGGAGTTCCTGACCACCCGGGAGCTGGTCTTCCCCGTCAACCTGTCGGCCCTGCTGCCCGGCCTGCTGGCCGGGGACCTTCCCGCCGAACCGGTCCTGCTGCCCTGGCGGAGCGGCGGATAGCCACCCCTGCCGTCTCCGGCGTCGTATCGCGTGCCGCCCCAGAGATTCGAACTCTGAACATCCGCGTCCTGAGCGCGGCGCCTCTGCCGTTGGGCCAGAGCGGCCGGGCGCGCCGGGCGGCGCGCCGGTGGTGCCGTGTTCGGTGCTGCGTTGCCGTGGCGCCCGCCTCCCGGCGGCGGGCACCACGGCTCCGTATCGCCCGCGTCGTGGTGACACGGTGTCGTCGGAACGGCAGGAGTCGAACCTGCGGCCTTCCGGTCCCTGGCCGGATGCTCCTCCTGCTGAGCTACGTTCCGTCACGCGTCCGGGCCGGTTGGCGTGGGCCGTACCGGACGCGCTGCGGGCCTGCCGACCGGGCGGGGGTCGCCACTCCCCTCGCCGAGTCCCAGTCCCATGGCCCTCTTCTTTCAGGGCGGAGCCGCAGCGGGGGCTCGAACCCCGTCCTGCCGGGTGGAAGCCGGCTGCCTTACCGGTTCGGCCTCTGCGGCGTGTCTCCCCGGAGTCTCCCGGAGGTGAATCCTTTCGCGCCCTCCGAAAGGGGAGCCCGAGCGAATTCGCGTTCAACGTGCTGCACTGTGAAGTCGTCCATCTCGAAAATCAGCCGTCCGGTTACCACCGCGAAAGCAGCCAAGGAAATGAAGAAGCCGCCTGCGACGGGGTCTCTGGCGGCTCGACGGTTTCCCTTTCGGGGTTTATCCGCCTGACCGTCCTGGGACCTGACCGAGGCTGTTGAGCAGGGAAGACGCGGGGGGCTTCAGCTGCCACACCGGCGATGCACCGTGGTTCACGGCCGCTCCTTTCCCTGAGCCGGAGCGGGTGCCCCCGCCTTTGTTCATTGAAGGGCAAAGTCGGCCCCCGGCGCCAATGATTTTTATCGGGGTTCATTTCCGGTGGCGGCTTCCGCGATCGGTACGGAATTCACCTCTCCCCCCCTCACACGTGGACCCGAGCCGGCCGGGTCCCTCTCGTCGTACCGAGGGGCGGCCTCCGGGTGGCGGTCGGCGGTGCCCTCATCCCAGCCATGTCGCGGTTGTGGAGGGGTGCGGGTTCACGCATGATCGACGGAAGGGACCGATCTCATGGGAGTGACATGGCATTTCATCCGAACCTTGATCCCGGACTGGCTGCCGCCCTTGAGGCGACCCCCCTGCCGGTCGCGGACCTCGGTGCCCTACGGCTGGAGGACCTGCCCGGCATCCGTCTCCAGCTGAGCGCGGCGCGCGCCGCGATGGCTCCGCTCGCGCCGGACGAGCGGGTCACGATCGAGGACCGAACGGTGCCGGGTCCGGACGGCGACCCCGACGTCCGGCTACGGATCTACCGTCCGGCCGGGCGGCGGGAAGCCGTTCCCTGCCTGTACTGGATCCACGGCGGCGGGATGATCCTCGGCGGGGTCGAGATGGAGGACGCGCGCCTCAACGGCTACGTCGCCGAACTGGGCTGCGTGATCGTCTCGGTCGACTACCGCCTGGCTCCCGAGCACCCGGACCCGGCGCCGGTCGAGGACTGCTACGCGGGCCTGGTGTGGACCGCCAAGAACGCCGTCGAACTGGGGGTGGACCCGGATCGCATCGCGGTGGGCGGGATCAGCGCCGGAGGTGGTCTGGCCGCGGGAACCGTACTGCTCGCCCGCGACCGGGGCGGCCCGGCCCTGGCGTTCCAGCTGCTGATCTGCCCGATGCTGGACGACCGCAACACCACCCCGTCCAGCCTGGAGTTCGCCGAGGCGATCGTGTGGAACCGGGCGGCGAACCTCCTGGGCTGGAAGGCCCTGCTGGGTGAGCGGGCAGGCGGCGAGGACGTCTCCCCGTACGCGGCCCCGGCCAGGGCGGCCGACCTGTCGGGCCTGCCCCCGGCGTACGTCGACGTCGGTGAGCTGGAGGTCTTCAGGGACGAGTGCGTCGACTACGCCCTGCGGCTGGTTCAGGCGGGTGTCTCCACCGAGTTCCATCTCCACCCGGGTGCCTTCCACGGCTTCGACGGGATGCTCCCGCAGGCGGAGATCAGCCGCCGCGCCTCCGCCGAGCGGGTGGTCGCGCTGCGCCGGGCCCTGTTCGGCTGACGGCGTTCGGCTGACGGTGCGCCCGGAGCCCGCCCTCCGCCCTCGCGGAGAGGCGGGCTCACCCCAGGGGGTCCGCCTCCCCGGGCGGTGAAAGAAGCGCCAGCGCGTGCAGGAGGGCGTCGCGCTCGCCCGCGGCGCGTCTCAGCATGTGGCGGCAGATCCCGCAGATGCCGGAGAACTCCCGCTCCGCGAGGTCACGGTAGCGGGGCAGGGCGGTCAGCGCCTCCGTACCCAGGGAGCCGAGGACCGCGAGGAACGGGTCGGCGGCGAGATCGGCCAGGGCCCGGCGCACGCCGTCGCGGTCGCGGGCCACGCGGTGCAGGTCGGGCGGGCCGGCCCCCATGATGACGTTCTCGTCGCAGCAGGCCGAGATCCGCCCGTCGTAGCGGACCGTCGGGGTGTGCGCGATCGCGCACCGGCCCAGCCGCGCGCCGGGCACGCGACGGGCCTCGGGGAACAGGCCGCGGGCGCGGCCGTACGGCAGCGGCGGGACCGGGTGGATCTCGGCGAGATCGCGCCAGCCGTCCCCCAGCGCGCCGGAGAGGAGGTCCCTGGCCGCCTCGATCTGGGCGGGGTCGTCCAGCACCTGCGCCACCAGCCACGCGCCCTCGGCGGCGACGGCGCGGGCGGCGGCGGTCACGGCGGCGCGCGGGCTCGGGTGGTGGGCGTCGACGCCCAGTACGACGCAGGCCGACAGGCGCAGCACAGACCGGATCCATCCGGGGGGATCACCGCCCGCGCCCCAGTAGCCGCTGGTGTAGGGGACCAGCGCCTTGCCCGAGGCGTGGATCCGCCGGGCCGCGTGGGCGAGGGCGCGCCGCTCCACGAACGGTTCCCCGCCGGAGACGCCGACGACCCGCAGCGCCTCGTCTTCGCAGAGCCCTTCGACGATCTCCGCGAAGAGGGCGCGGTCGGTGACGCGCGGGCCGTCCGGGCGGGAGTCGACCGAGCAGTGCGCGCAGCCGACCGGGCACCGGTCGGTGATGAGGAGCAGGGCCGACCTTCCGCGTTGCCGCCGCAGGGCGTCGAGCTCGGCGAACCTGAGCATGCCCCCGACGGTACGCCGCCTCGCGCCGCGGTGGCCGCCCCCGCCCGCGCCGTGCGCCGTTTACGCCACACCGGTGGGGATCTAGGCCACCGCGCCGGGCGCATAGGCCATCGCGCGCGGCCGGGCAGCCGGTCCGAGGTGCGCCCTCCGCCTCCTGGCGGCCCCGGAATACGCCTGCCAGGCGGTGGTTCGGGGACCGCCGGATTCATACCTTGATCGCGTGGGAAGCCCGACCGGCCCACGAAACCCCCGTCCCATGGGAGGGACCAATGAGCGAGTCGTCTCCACGCGTTCGCGATCTCGTGCAGCGCGCCGCATCCGATCCCGGGTTCGCCGAGCAGCTGCTCAGCGACCCCGAGTCGGTCGCCACCGAGTACAACCTCGGCGCCGACCACATCGACCAGATCAAGGAGCTGGCCGGCGCCGGCCTGCTCAAGCCCGCAGTCCAGGCGCACACGGTCCCCGTCAAGGAACCCGGCGGCGGCGGCTACTACTAAACGCCTCTGGGGGTGTCGTGCACTTCAACTCGATACTGGTCAGCGTCACCGAGATCTGCACCGTGGGCTGCCGGCACTGCGGCTTCACCGGCTCCACGCGGGACCGCCAGCCGACCGCGGACGAGATCGGGCGCTGGGTGGCACAGGCGTGCGACAGCGGCATCCCGGAGATCATCTTCACCGGCGGCGAGCCCTTCCAGCGATTCCGGATGCTCAGATCCGGGGTCGGGGCCGCCGCCGGCCACCCCGGCAGGCCACGGATCTCGGTGTTCACCAGCAGCTTCTGGGGCCGCTCGGCCGCGACGGTGGACAAGATCCTCGGGCAGTTGCCGGGCCTCACCCGGCTCTTTCTGAGCACCGACGTCTACCACCAGGAACGCGTCCCCACCCAGCACGTGGTCAACGTGATCGAGGGGGCGATCGCCAGGGAGATCCCAGAGATCAGCCTCTGCATCACCATCGCCGAGGACCACGAGGAGGAGCAGATCCGCAGGCTGTACCGGCGCTTCGAGGACCGGGTACGGGTGCATGTGGACCGGGTGATCCCCACCCCGTTCATCAAGACCGCGCACCAGGTGGGCCTGCCCCCCGACCCCGAGCACTTCTCGGCCTCGTGCTACCTGGAGACCCCGCTGATCAACCCGAACGGCGACCTGTCCGCCTGCCACATCGGCAAGGCCGGGGCCTACGTCACGCTCTCCGACCTGGCCTACTTCATGGGCAACCTGCACGAGAAGTCGTTCCAGGAGATCCTCGCCGACGCCGACCGCAACTACGAATACCAGTTCCTGCGGGTGTACGGGCCGCAGGGCGTGGCACGCATGGTGGCCTCCTCCCCCGCGGTGCGCGGGCTGTTCAAGGGGGCGACCTTCACCAACGGCTGCGACCTCTGCTACAAGATGCTCCGCTCACTCGACGGGCGGGCCCGGCTGCGTGAGATCGCGGCCGACCCGTTCCAGCGCGAGCTGATCGACGCCATCCGGCTGGTCCGGTTCGGCGAGCGACCTGCCGAACCGCGGCCCGCACCCGGCGCTCCCCAACCAGTAAGGAGTGGCACTTGACGAGCACGGACTTCGTCGGACTCGTACCCGCCGCAGGCCGGGGCACCCGGATGGCCCCGCTGCGCTACCCCAAGGAACTGCTGCCCATCGTGTACGAGCAGGCCGAGGGAGGCGCCCGGCTACGTCCCGTCGCCGAGTACGCGCTGGAGTCGCTGGCCGGTGCGGGGGTCGGCAGCGCGATCGTGGTGGTGGCTCCGTGGAAGCTGGAGGTGGTCGCCTATCTCGGGGACGGGCGCCACCTCGGCGTCGACATCGCCTACCTCCTCCAGGAGGAGGCGCGCGGCCTGGCCTGCGCGCTCGACCTGGCCCGGGGATGGACCAGGGGGCGCGACGTCGTGTTCGTCATGCCCGACACGGTCTTCACCCCGCCCGACGCGCTGACCCGGCTGCGCCACGTCTACGAGGAGACGGGGGCCGACCTCGCGCTCGCGGTCTTCCCCACGCCGGACGCGCACCGCCTCGGCCCGGTGATCCTGCGCGGAGACCGGGTGCACCGGGTGTTCGACAAGCCCGCCGACCCGCCGGTCATGAACACCTGGGGCGCGGCGATCTGGGGGGACGCCTTCGCGAGGCTCCTGCACGAGGGGCTGCTCCAGGACACCCGGGAAAAGGCCCCCCAGAACGACAGCCACCGGAACGGTGAGCCGGTGCTCGGCCACTACTTCGACCTCGCGGTCCGCAGCGGCCTGCGGGTCCGCGCCGTCGAGTTCCCCGGCGGCGCGTTCCAGGATGTCGGGACGCCGCTCGCCGTCCGCCGGTCCATGGAGGGCCCCTCACTTCTGGCGGTGGGTCCGTGAGGCTTCTCTTCTTCGCGATGAGCAGCGCCGGATACGGCGAGACGCTGATCGGCATGTCGCTGGCCCGCCAGCTCAGGGTGGCCGGAATCGAGAGCTTCTTCATCGTCGAGCCCACGTCGGAGAAGCTGCTGCGTGGCAGCGGGTTCCCGTACCTGGTGCTGAACAACTCGATGGGCTCCTTCGCCACGCTGCTGGTGGACGAGACGGTCCGCGACTTCCGCCCGGACGCGATCGTGCTGTCCGACTACTTCACCTACTGCGGCGTGTTCCCCAAGCGCTATGGCGTCGACCCGTGGTTCATCGAGCGGTACGGCCTGCCGATCATGCCGATCGACATCTGGGAGTGGGCCAACACCGAGTTCGCGGTGGACGTCTTCCAGGGCAAGGCGATGAGCGTCGCCCGGCGGATCATGGACATGCCCACCCACCTGCGCCCGGTACCGATCTGCCACCTCGACTCCGACTCCCGGACGTACCCCTTCCGCCTGTGGGAGGGTAACGAGCGGGTCAGCCGCCGCACCCGCCACCACCTGCGCGAGACCTTCGGGATGGCGCCCGAGGACCGGATGGTGCTGCTCGCGGTGGCCGGATGGCAACAGGACAGGTACGCCGACGAGAACGGCGACCGGATCGCCGACCAGGTTCCCGAACTGCTCGTGCACTACCTGCGGCAGCTGCCGCCCAGCGCCCGCTTCGTGCTGGTGGGCAGCGTGCCGCCGGTGCTGGCGGACCTGGCCGACCGCGCCCACGTCATCCCCGCCTGTTCGCCGCACCGGTTCAACGTGCTGCTGGGCTCGGTCGACCTGGTGCTGACGCTCAACCTGGGCGCCACCACCCTGGCCAGGGCCGTGCTGTCCGACATCCCCGGGCTGGTGCTGACCAACCGGTTCGACGTCCCGGAGAAACCGGACATCGACCGGGTCGAGGCGGAGCTGTCCGGCCTGTCGGAGGACGTGCGCTCCTGGCTGTCGCGGACCCTGCCCATGTATCCGTTCCGGATGTGGCCGCTGGGGTTCCACAGCTTCCTCGACCCCATCGTGGCGAAAAATCCCTACATGTCGACCTTCGCTCACGCCGAGCTGCTCGACGAGCCCGCCGTGCTGTCCGCGCTGCACGGCGTGCTGTACGACCGGGGGGTCCAGGACGGCCTGGCGCGCGAGCGGGCCGCGTACCTGGAGACGCTGACCGATCATCCCGGCACCCCCGAGGTCTTCGCCTCGGCGGCGCGCCGCCTGGGCCTGGTGTGAGGTGGACATGAAACAGCTGAGCATGCACGTGACCGACCTGTGCAACGAGAAGTGCGGCTTCTGCGTCGTGGGGTCGCCGCTGGCGAAGTCCGACAGCGTGGAGTACGGCGACCTGATCCGCTTCCTCGCCGAGAACTCGGGGCAGGGGTACGCGTCGGTCAACCTGCACGGCGGGGAGCCGACGATCCATCCGCGCCTGTTCGAGCTGCTGCGTACGATCCGGCTGCTGGAGTACCCGCGCGTGGAGATCCAGACCAACGCGCGCCGCCTGAAGGACCCGGAGTTCACCCAGCGCCTCGCCGAGGCCGGGGTCGAGCTGTTCGTGGTCTCGCTGCACGGCTCCACCTCGGTGATCCAGGATTGCCTGACCCAGACGCCTGGCGGGTTCGACGAGACGATCGAGGGCATCCGCAACGCCAAGCGCTCGGGCGTCGCCGTGCGGACCAACACCGTCATCACCCGGCTCAACATGGGCCGGCTGATGGACATCTGCCGGCTCTGCGTCGAGCTGGAGGTCGACCATGTCAACATCTCCAACCTGCACCCGGTGGGCAGCGGCTTCTTCGCCCTCGACATGCAGGCGCCCACGGTCGCCGAGACCCGCAGGCACCTGCTGCCGGTGATCGAGATGATGCTCGCCTCACCGGCGCGGCTGACGCTGGAGGGCTTCCCGCTCTGCGTGGTCACCCCGCACGAGGCGCTGGCCATCGAGGACGGCACGCGCTCGATCCGGATGATGTACCAGGGCAACGTCCTGGACGACTACGACGCGTTCATGGACGAGCAGATGCGCTCGTACGGGCCGCCCTGCGACGGCTGCCCGCTGCGGACGCAGTGCGGCGGGGTCTACAACGAGTACGCCGAGCGCCGCGGCTGGGAAGAGTTCGGCCTGCGCCAGCCGTTCCCCATCGGCGGGTGAGCGAGATGTCCCGGCGGATCGCGATCTGGGCGGGGAGCAGCCTGCCCAACGTCGGTGACCGGCTGCTGGCGGCGGTGACGGAGGCCGAGCTCTCCCGCCGCCTGCCGGGTGCCGTCTTCGGGCACTTCTGCCCGTGGAGCACGGCGGCGGAGCCCGCACCGCTCTGGGTGGACGGGGAGGGGAACTGGCCCGGCGCGGGATCGTTCGACGCCGTCGTGATGGCGGGTGGCCTGTGGAGCGGCCCGCCGTTCCGGCACCCGATCATGCAGGTGTTCTGCCTGGGCGGCGACCCTCGGGCGTTCGACCCCGGCGTGTGGGTCGCCTGGCACGGTGTGGGCCTGCAGGACGACACCTCGGCGGCGGCGCGCGACGACTGGCGCGGCTACCTGAGGGCGGTCCGGGAGCGGATCGACCACCTGACCGTGCGCGGCGCGGGAGCCGCCCTGCGGATGGGCGAGGCGACCGGCGTGCCGGACACGACCGTCGTCCCCGATCCCGCCTTCGCGCTGGAGCCGCTGCCCCGGCCGCCGCGCCCGGGGCGGCGCCGGCCGCTGATCGGCGTCGCCGTCGGCGCCCCGGGGGTGACCTCGCAGCTGGTCACCCACCTCGTCGGCCGCAACCTCGCCGGGCACGGCGCGGCGGACCTCGCGCTGTGCGTGCCACCGGAGCAGGTCATGGCCGAGGCGACGAGTCCCGGGGAGCGGGCCGCCGCGCTGGGGTTCGTGACGGAGCTGGGCCTGACGTTGATCGAGCTGGCGGGCTTCGCCGACATCGAGTTCATCACGGTGCCCAACATCTACGGGGACGAGGAGGTCGGCGCCCGGTTCGCCCGGTCGGTGCCGGGCGCCCACATCCGGGAGGTGCCCCTTCGGAGAACCTCCACCGGAGCCGAGGAGCTCACCGAGGCCCTTTCCCGCTGCGACCTCGTCCTCGTCTCCCGCTACCACAGCGCGATCCTCGCACTGCGCGGCGCCACCCCGTTCGTGGCGGTCGACCCGTTCTGGAGCCGCCGCAACGGCACGAGCAAGCTGCACGAGCTCACCGGCGAGCTGGGCATGGCGCACCGCCACTGGAACGCGCACACCGGCGAGGACCTCATCGGGATCGTGGAACGCGCGCTGGACGAGGAGCCGATCGAGGCCATCGCCTACCGGGAGGCGCACGCGCGGGCGGCGGCCGCCTTCGACAGGCTCGCCGAGGCACTGCGCTCCGCACGGCCGAGAGTGACGCCGGCAGTGACGCCGAAAGCGACAGCGGGGAGATCGTCATGACCCTGAAGGCCGTGCTCGTCTACTCCAACGACGACGGGTTCTCGCTGGGGGTGGAGCTGATCCGGGCGGCCGTGGCCGACCGCCTCCCCCCGTCGCGGGTCGAGCACCGGGTCTGGTTCCACGAGGACGTGGGCAACCTGGCCGAGGACTACCTGGGGCACTACAACGCCTTCATGGCGCGGCTGTTCGACTACCGGCCGGACGTGATCTCCTTCTCCGCGTTCGTATGGAACCACGATGAGTTCACCCGGATGGCACGTATCGTCAAGCGGCACCTGCCGGACTGCCGCGTCGTGTGGGGCGGCGCCCAGGCCAACTCCCGGCGGATGGCCGCCCACCTGCTGCGCGAGTACCCGTGGCTGGACCTGGTGCTGCGCGGCGAGGCCGAGGAGGCGTACCCTGACCTGCTGGAACAGCTGGCGCGGGGCGGCGACCTGGACACGGTGGCGGGCCTCACCCGGCGCGTCGACGGCGAGCCCGTGCACAACGACGACCCACCCGACGTCGACCTGGGCGCGCTGCCGCTGGTCTTCACCGCCGACAGGCTCCCCCTGGAGCCGATCCTGCGGCGCAGGCCCGGCGCGGTCCTGGCCTACGAGACGGGCCGGGGATGCCGGCAGAAGTGCAGGTTCTGCCTCTACAGCGCGCCGAAACTCCGCGCGTTCCCGATGGAGCGGATCGAGCGCGAGCTGACCTACCTGCTGGCCGGGGGCATCCCCTACCTGCGGATGTGCGACGCCCACCTGGGCATCTCGCGGCACCGGGCCATGGAGATCTTCGAGATCGTCGCCGAGCACAACCGGGGGACGGTGGTGGACGTCTACCCGGATGTCAAACACGTCGACCTCGACTACGTACGGGCGATGAACCGCGCCGGGTGCCGCGTGATCACCCTGGGCATCCAGTCGTCCGACGCCGACACCCTGCAACTGGCGGCCCGCAGGTTCGACCGGCAGCGGTTCGCCCAGGCCGCCTCCCTCATCCGCCGCCACCACAACCACGCCCTGGCCGCGGACATCATCATCGGCATGCCGGGGGACAACGCGGACAAGGTCCGCGACAGCGTACGCTTCGCCTACGCGAGCGGCGTGGAGAAGGTGCACTTCGCACCGCTGATGGCCTTCCCCGGGACCGACTTCTTCGAGTACGCCGAGCAGTACGGGATCGAGTTCTTCGACTTCCAGCCCCCGCTCGTCGTCAGCTCGCGCGGCTTCGGCACCGAGGACTACCGGCGGGCGATGGTCTTCGCCGGGCGGGTCGAGGCGCTGCAGGACATCGCGCCCACCCTGCTGCGCTGCATGATCGCGGTCGCGGACTGCGACGTCGCGGACTGGGCCGAGCGCCTGGACCTGGGCTCCGGCACCGACCCCGCGCCCCTCATCGAGGAGGCGGACCTGCCCCCCGGGGTGCGCCGCCTGCTACTCGACGGGCTCGCCTGGGACACCGCGGTCCGAGCCCAGCGGGCGACGACCGCGCAGGATCCACCGGGGCTCGCCGACGGCGCGCTCGTCGCGGGCGTCGCGCCGGACGCCGTGCACTGGGCCGACCACCCCGTCCACCTGCTGCTGCGCGACTTCACGATGACCTTCGACGCGCTCGCCCACGAACGTCAGGGCTACCTGTTCCCCCGGGGCGGCACGGTGGGCTACCCGCTGACCGGCCCGCTGCTGGCCGCCTTCGAGGCGGCCGCGGTGGGGATCACGGTCGGTGAGTGGCGGGACAAGACGCGGGCCGGCTCAGCCACCGAGCCGACCCGTGAGGTATGCGACGCGGCCTTCAGGATCCTCTGCGCCACCGGGGTCGTCGCGCTGCGCGAGGAGGGGTGAGTCCTGCTCGCGCAGGGATCTGGCGCGTGAGTCGTACTCGCGGGCCAGATCCCTGCGCGAGGACAGGCCGAGCTTGGCGAACACGCTGGACAGCTGGGCCTGAACCGTGCGGGGCGACACGAAGAGCTTCGCGCCGATCTCGCGGTTGGTCAGCCCATCGGACGCCAGCAGGGCCACCTGGCGTTCGGCCCTGGTCAGGGCGGCCCAGCCGACCCCCCGCCCGCGCGGCCCCCGGCCCCTGCCCGCGTAGACGACGGCCTGGCCGACGTCCAGCCCGGCGCCCTCGGCCCACGTGGCGGCGAAGGCGTCGGCGCCCAGCGCCGCGCGCACCCCGGCCAGGTCCGCCTCGTGCTGCGGCGCCATCGCCGGGGGACGCGACAGCCCCAGCCGGTCGCGCAGCGACTGGGCCGCGCCGAAGAGCCTGGCGGCGTGCTCGTGGCGGTGGTGCCCTGCCGCGAGCCCGGCCATGGCCTCCAGCGAGTCGGCCGTCTGGGCGCGCAGGCCCATGGTGGCACCGGCCCGCAGCGCCGAGTGGTGCGCGGAGGCGGCACGTACCGGGTCGGCACACCGGGTGACGCGGCCGAGGGTGAACAGGCACCGCCAGGTGAGCGGCCGGTCGTCGGTCTCGCGTGCGCGCGCCATGGCCTCCTCGGCGAAGGTGAGGGCCGCGGCGGCCGCGGCGGCACCGCCCGCACCCAGGATCGCCGCGCCGAGACCGGCCAGCCCCATCGCCGCCAGCCGCGCGGCGGTGCGCTCGCCCACCTCGGCGACCTCGGAGAACACCTCCCTGGCCGCCTCGTACTCGCCGATGTCGAGCAGCATCCTGCCGAGCGTGTCGAGGCAGTCACCGAGCAGCGGCGGGGAGCCTGCGGAGCGCGCGATCTCGACCGCCTCGGCGAGCCGCTCCCCCGCCTGGCCGTACCGCCCCCGGCAGGAGGCCACCTCCCCCAGCCCCCTGAGCACCGCGGCCCTTCCCCAGACGTCGCCCATCCGCTCGGCGGCGGCCAGGCTCTGTCCGAGCGCGCTCTCCGCCTCCGCGTAGGCGCCCTGGTAGACGGCCACCTGCGCGATGGCCAGCAGGCCCATCTCCAGGCTCAGTTCCGAGCCGTGCCTGCGGCCGATGGCGACGCACCGTTCCAATGCCGCGCGTGCCCCGCTGAGGTCCCCTGCGGCGACGCGGGCGTGCCCGAGCAGGACGAGCGGCGCGCAGTTCCACGCGTGGCCCGCCGGCGCCCTGCCCTGGGCGGCGAGCTCGGTGAGGGTGCGGCTGGCCGAGGCGGGCTCGCTCATCGTCCGCAGGCCCGCCAGCACCGCGAGGGCCCGGGTCTGCCCGGCCTCGTCTCCCAGCTCGCGGAACATGGCCAGGGCCCGGCGGCAGGCGTCCGCGGCGTCGGCGTACTCACCGAGGGCGCAGCTGAGCACCGCGGTGCTCAGCGCCGCGGCGGCCGGCACCTCGCCGTGGACCAGCCCTCCGGCGGAGACCAGCGAGGCGAGCCAGCCGCGCCCCTCGCGCGGGCGGCCCCGCACGATCCAGTACGTCTCCAGCGCGCTCGCCAGCCTGGCCCCGACCGTCGCGGGCCCGCCGGAGACGCACCAGCACAGCACCGCCCGCATGTTGGCGTAGGCGGCCTCGACGCGTTCCAGGTGCGGCGTGGCGGCGCCCGTGGTGAGCGCCTCCGCCGCCCGCTCGGCCAGCGCCGCGTAGTACTCGGCGTGGCGCGCCCGCACGGTCTCGGCTTCGCCGTCGGCGCGCAGTTCCTGCCCCGCGTAGGCGCGCACGACCCGCAGCAGCCGGTAGCGGGTCACGGTGCCCGCGGTGTCGCACTCGACGAGGGACCTGGACACGAGCCTGGCCAGGAGGTCGACGACGACGTCGGGCCTGATACCCGCGCCCGCGCAGACTCCCTCCACGTCGTCGATGACGAAGCCGTCCTCGAACACCGAGAGCCTGCGCAGCAGCAGCCGCTCCCGCCCGGGGAGCATCTCGTGGCTCCAGCCGATCGCCGCCTCCAGCGACCTGTGCCTGGGGTGGGCGGTACGGCTCCCCCCCGCCAGCAGCCGGAGCGGGTCGTCGAGCCGCTCGGCGATCTGCGCCGGCGACAGCATGATCGAGCGCGCGGCGGCGAGCTCGACGGCCAGCGGCAGGCCGTCGAGACGGCGGCAGATCTCCTCCACCGCCTCGGCGGTCTCCGGGCTGGCGGGCCGTCCCTGCGCCGCGGCGCGTTCGGCGAACAGGCGGGCGGACCGCGCCACGTCCAGCGGGGCGAGGCGGTAGGTCACCTCGCCGGGAACGCTCAGCGGCTCCCTGCTGGTGGCCAGCACACGGAGCCCGGGGTGGGTGCCGAGCAACTCCGGAACGGTCACGGCGCACCGGTCGGCGACGCGCTCGCAGGTGTCGAGCACGAGCAGCGCGGACCCGTCGCCGGGGACCACGGCAAGAGCGTCGAGGCCGGTGAGATCACCGAGACCGGCGGTCAGGTCGCGAAACCAGATCCCGCCGGGATAGGCGCCGGCCCGGGCATGGGCGTACGCGTGCGCCAGCCGGGTCTTGCCGACCCCCGGCGCGCCGGTGAGCGTGACGAGCCGCGCCGAACCGAGCAGATCGCGCAGGCCGGCGAGTTCGGCGTCGCGGCCGACCGGGTCGCCGGACCATCGCCTGGGCAGATCGCCGTCCACCGCTAACCCACCAGACGCCGCGCGAACGACCGCAGCGACAGCGCGCCTGTGGCGAGCGTCCCGGCGGCGAGCACGCCCAGCGCGACCGCCTCCGGCATGTGCGGGACGGCGGGGCTCAGCGCGCCGCGCAGCGCCTCGCTCACGTAGACCAGCGGATTGACCAGAACCGCGGTCTGCAGCCAGGGCAGCGCCTCCAGCGCGGACCAGGGGTAGTACACGCAGCCGAGCATCATGAGCGGGACTATGAAGATCGCGAACAGCGCGCTGAGCTGCTGGGGCGGGAGCAGCGTGCCGATGAGCAGGCCCAGGCAGGCGGTCAGCAGGGACGACAGCACCAGCACCGCGATCAGCAGCGGCCAGCGACCGAAGTCGATGTTCGGGGCCTCGCCGGGGCCGTGCACGAACAGCACGGCGAGGAAGACGACCACCGCCGCGATCACCCCCTGGATCGCACCCGCGACGATCTTCTCGACCCCGACGGCCCAGACCGGGATCGGGGCCAGCGCCCTGTCGTCGATCTCCTTGGTGTAGGACAGCTCCATGACCAGCGGGGTCGTCACGGCGAAGATGCCCTGGAGCACGATGCCCGAGGCGACCAGGCCGGGGACCAGGATCGTGGCGAACGTCTCCGCGCGCCCGGCCTCGGAGAGTCCCTGCCCCGCCCCGTAACCGATCCGCGGCAGGACCACGGCGAACACGAATATGAACAGGACGGGCTGGACCACGGTGCGGGCCATGAAGGAGGGCAGGTCCCGCCGCAGCACCCGCAGGTCCCTGGCGAGCAGCGCGCCGAAGGTGCGCGCGTAGCCGCGCGACGCGGCCGGCGGCGCGATGGTCGATGCCGTCATCGCATCTCCTTGAGCGGGGAGATCCCGGGCTCTGGCCCCGGGAGAGGTGGCGCGGCGCGATGCCGCGGGGAGGAGGTCAATCCCGGTACTCCCGCCCGGTCAGGGCGAGGAACACCGTTTCGAGGCTGGGCCGGACGACCCGGACGTCGGCCAGCGCCAGCCCGGCGTCCTGGCCCGCGCTCACCAGGGCGGCGAGGATGCCCTCCGGCGCCAGGGTGAAGACGCGCAGCCGGTTCTCCGAGGCCTCGGCGTCCGCGACCCCCGCCAGCCGCCGGGCCTGCTCGACGAGCTTCTCCGGGTCCCCGTCGTAGGTGAGGGTCAGCACGGTCCGCAGGCCGGTCGCCGTCTTGAGCTCGGCGAGTTCCCCGCAGGCCAGCACGGCTCCGCGGTCGATGATCGCGATCCTGTCGCAGAGCTCCTCGGCCTCCTCCATGTAGTGGGTGGACAGCACGATCGTCTGGCCCCCGGCGCGGATCTCCCGCAGGGTGTCCCAGAGGTTCACCCTGGTCTGCGGGTCCAGACCCGAGGTGGGCTCGTCGAGGAAGAGGATGTCCGGCCGGTGCATCAGCGCCCGCGCGATCATGACGCGCTGCGCCTGGCCGCCGGACATCTCGGTGATCCTGGCCGTGGCGCGGGACCCCAGGCCGAACCGCTCCAGCAGCTCGAGCGCCCGCCGCCTGGCCTCCTTCGCGGGCAGCCCGGCGTACCGGCCGCGGAACTCCAGGTTCTCGCACGCGGTGAGCTGCCGGTCGAGGTTGTTGTACTGGGCCACGACACCGATGTGGCGTTTGACCGCGATGGGCTCGCGCACCACGTCCGCGCCCCCCACCCTGGCCACACCGCCGGTGGGCACGATCCTGGTGGTGAGCATGCCGATCGTCGTCGTCTTTCCCGCCCCGTTGGGCCCGAGGAGGCCGAACAGCTCCCCCCTGCCCACTCGCAGGGTGAGCCCGGCCACCGCCTCGGTCACCCCGGACGAGCTCACGTAGGTCTTGCGCAGTTCGCTGGTCTCGACCGCGACGTCCGCCATGTCCGGCTCCCTCTTCGGCACGTGGCGCCCAGTGTGCGAGCACCCGGTTAAAGCGCGCCTTGATCGCGGTTGGAATCCGGTTTGAGGCATGGCACCGCCCCTGGCAGGGCGCGGCACCAGGTACTTCCATACCGGGTTTCAACCGTTATCCAACCGGCCGAGCCGACACTTCGTTCAGACGACGGGAGCCCGATGCCACCCCCCAGCGCCATCCTGCGGGCGAAGATCGACCTGGCCGGCCGCGCGCTCAGGAGCGCGGAGAGCACGCTGTGGCGCGCCCCCGGTCCTCGACGGCGTTACCGCGACTACCTGTGCGCGATGCACATGGTCATCAGAGCCTCGGTACCACTGCTGCGGGCCGCGTCGGCCAGGGCGGTGGAGCTGGGCGAGGGGGAGCTGGGCGAGTACCTGGACCGGCACGCGGCCGAGGAGGCCTGTCACGACGACTGGCTGCGCGAGGACCTGGCCTCGATCGAGCCCTCGGCGGAGGAACTGCTGCGCCGCACGCCGCCCCCGTCGGTGGCCGAACTCGTCGGGGCCCAGTACTACTGGGTGCTGCACCACCACCCCGTCGCGCTGCTCGGATACGTCGCGGTGCTGGAGGGCGAGGCGCCCTCCCCCGCACTGCTCGAACACCTCGAACGGGGCACCGGATACCCCCGGGCGGCCTTCCGCACCCTGTGGCGGCACGCCGCGCTGGATCCGGGGCACCGTGACGGCCTGGACCGGATGCTCGACGGCCTGCGGCCGACGCGCGAGCAGCAGGCCGCCGTCGGCACCAGCGCCCTGCACACCGTGCGCGCCGCGGCCGCGCTCCTGCGCGAGCTGGCCGGGGAACCCCCGGAGGTGCTCCCGTGCACCTGATGGACATCCTGGCGCTGCGCCCGGTACCCGCCGCCGCGGTGCTCATGGCGATCACCCGGCGGTGCCCGCTGCGCTGCGGTCACTGCTCGACCGGCTCGCTGCCCGGCTCCGAGGAGCACCCCGGGGAGATCTTCCAGCGGTTCGCCGGGACGTTCACCCCGGCGGACCGGCCGGAGCTGGTCATGCTCACCGGGGGCGAGCCGCTGCTCCGGCCCCGTCTGGCCCGCTCCCTGGCCGAGACCGCCGCCCGCAGCGGCACCCGCACGATGATCCTGTCGGGCATGTTCTTCGCGCCCCGGATTCCCGCCTCGATCGCCGGGGCGATCGAGGCGGCCGACCACTTCTCCGCCAGCCTGGACGCCTTCCACGAGGAGGAGGTGCCCAGGAAGAGCGTCTTCGCGGTCATGCGGGCGCTGCTGGCGCGGGGCAAGGACCTCAGCTTCCATCTCACCGGGAGCGGGCCCGACGACCCCTACCTGCGCGACGTCACCGCGGAGATCCGGCGGGAGTTCCACGACCGGATCCCGATGCTGGTGGGGCGCGTGCGACCGGTCGGCCGGGCCCGGGCCGGCGCGCCCGCGCTCCGCCCCCTACCGGGCAGGGGCACCGTACCCGCACCGGCCGCCGGGAACGCCGGAAGCGTGACGGGCTCCGGGGTCGCGCCCGCGCTGCCGTGCGCGATGGCCGCCTGGCCGACCGTCGGGTTCGACGGGACGATCACCGCGTGCTGCAACCAGGACGTCGTCGACCACCGTCCCGTCCCCGGCCACCTGCGCCTGGGGCACGCGGGTGCCGACGACTGGAGCACGGTCAGGGAGCGCTGCCTGACCTCCGGCACGCTGCGCGCCCTGAGAACGTACGGCCCGCTCCGGCTGGCCGGCGCCCCGCCGGGCCGGGGGTACTGCGAGACCTGCCGGGCGCTGGAGGTCACCCCTCCCCCGCACACGCCCGCCGCCGCCTTCCTGGAGCGGCGGGTCCTCGACATGCAGCTGGCCGGCGGCGGGGTGGGCTTCGCCGGGAGGTACGGCTGCCCGCCCTACGGCGACCTCGTCTCACTCGGCCACCCCGGGAGGAAACATGACCTTTGACCCCCTCGACGAACTGGCCCGGGCGGGAATCGACCTCACCCTCGTCGGCCCCGAGCAGCGCGAGATCGTCCGCTCGCTGAGCGAGGCCGAGGTCGCGCTCCTGGTCTCCATCCACGGGCAGCTGCGAGAGGGCTCCCCCGAGGTCGAGGCCCACATCGTCGGCGGACTCCTGTTCTGATCGGGGATGATCATGCGGTGCCCTTCCTGCCTGGCCGAGACGCCGGGACACCCCCGGTTCTGCCCGTCGTGCGGCACACACCTCGCCGCGCCGGCGCCGGTGGAGGTGCGCAAGATCGTCACAGTGGTCTTCTGTGACCTGGCCGAGTCCACCGCGCTGAGCGAGCGCCTCGACCCCGAGTCCCTGCGCGCGGTCCTGATCCGCTACTTCGCGCTCATGCGCGACCAGCTCGCCTGGCACGGCGGCACGGTGGAGAAGTTCATCGGCGACGCCGTCATGGCCGTCTTCGGCGTACCGGAGCTGCACGAGGACGACGCGCTGCGTGCCGCCCGTGCCGCGCTGGACATGCGGGCGGCGCTCGAACGGCTCAACGACGACCTCGACCACGATCTCGGGATCCGGCTCAGGGTCCGCATCGGCGTCAACACCGGCGAGGTCGTCACCTCTGGCCTCACCCGCGGTGAGCAGGCCCTCGTCGCGGGCGAGACGGTGAACGCCGCCGCCCGGCTCCAGCAGCTCGCCCAGCCCGGAGAGATCCTGCTCGGGCCCGAGACCTGGCGCCTGGCCGGCCCCTCCGCCGTGGGCACCGCGGCCGGCCCCCTGACACTGCGCGGCAAGCGGCATCCGGTCACCGCGTGGCGGCTGGTCTCGATGCGCTCCGACGACCCGGCCGTGATCCGGCGGTTCGACATCCCGTTCGTCGACAGGCAGGAACCGCTGCGCGAGCTGGACCGGACCCTGGACGGGATCATCAGGCACCGCCACTGCCGCATCGTGACCCTGCACGGCGAGGCGGGGGTGGGCAAGACCCGGCTGGCACGGCTGTGGGCGGAGCGCGCGGGGCAGCGGGGCGTCCTCGTCGGTTCCGGCCGCTGCCGCCCGTACGGCGCGGGCGGCACGCTGCTCGGGGTGGCGGACGCGGTGCGCGAGCTGGTGACCGTGGGCACGCCCGACCCGCGGGCCCTCGCCGTGCTCCGCGACGGCCTGCTGAAGGACGGCACGCCCAACCCCTCACACCAGGAGACCTCCTGGGCACTGCGCAGCGTCCTGGCCGGACTCGGGCGCTCCACGTACGTGCTGATCGTGCTGGACGACGTGCAGTGGGCGGGCGGCCCGGTCTTCGACACGCTCGGCCGGCTGGCCGAGGAGCTGAGCGAGGCGGCGGTGATGGTGCTCTGCGTGACGCGCTCCGACCTGTTCGACCGCATGCCCGGCTGGCAGGTCGCCTCCCGGCTGGCGCTGCCCCGGCTCGGCCCGGCCGACTCCCGGCTCCTGGCCTCCGGGCTGGCCGAGGTGACGCCGCACGACGGCGCCCTGCTCGACCGGATCGCCGACCGCTCCGAGGGCAATCCCCTGTATCTGGAGCAGCTCGTGGCCATGCTCGGCGACGGCGGGGAGCCGCACGGCCTGCCGCTGACCGTACACGCTCTCATCGCGGCCCGCGTCGACAGGCTGGGTCCCGCGGCCAGGGAGGTGCTGGAGTGCGCCGCGGTGGTCGGCAGGGAGTTCACCGCCGGGGAGCTGCGGGCCGTCTCGGGGACCGGCGAGCCCGGCGCTCCGCTGGAGGAGCTCCGGCGCAAGTCCTTCGTCGAGCATCGTACGGAGGCGACGTTCCGGTTCACCAGCGGCCTCATCCAGGAGGTCGTCTACGGCGGCATGGCCAAGCGGCGGCGGGCCGAGCTGCACGAGCGGTTCGCCGGCTGGCTGGCCGCCGGGGACGGCGGGGACGAGGCGGTCGGCACGCACCTGGAGCAGGCATACCGGCACCGCGCCGACCTAGGCCCTCCTGACGAGCACACCGCGCGGCTGCGCGACGGGGCGGCGGCCCGGCTGTCGGAGGCCGGCACCCTCGCGCTGCGCAGGAGCGACCTGTCCAGGGCGGAGAACCTGCTCAGCAGGGGGGCCGCGCTGCTGGGGCCGGCCCACCCCGGCTGGCCGCGGATCAGCGGGCGCGTCGCGGAGACCCAGATCACCCTGGGTGACGTCGAGCGGGGACGGCTGCTGCTCACCGAGGTGCTGGAGCGCGCGACCGGCGACGCGGACGCGGTGGTGGCCGCCCACGCCTCGCTCTACCTGAGCCACTTCGACCCGGCCGGCTCCCCCGAGGTCGCGCGCCGTGCCATACCGGTCTTCGAGGCCGCCGCCGACGACCTCGGACTGGCCAGGGCCTGGACCATGGTCGCCCAGGAGGCGCAGGGGCGTGGCAGGTTCGCCGAGACCAGGGAGATGTTGCAGCGTGCCCTGGAGTACGCCACGCGGTCCGGCGCCGAGCTGGAGCGCGCCACCATCCTGGGCAACCTGGCGGCCTCCCTCTGGCTCGGCCCGGAACCGGCGCCCGTCGCCATCTCCAGGTGCCGTGACCTGCTGGCCGGGCACGGCGGGGGCCGGGGGATCGTGCGCGCCGTCGTCGGCTGTCCCCTGGCGGTCCTGCTGGCCACACGGGGAAGGTTCGACGAGGCCAGGACCACCCTCACGGCGGCCGGGCGTTCCCTCACCGACCTGCGGCACGCCTACGCCGACGCGTTCATGCCGATCTTCTCCGCGGCCGTCGAATCGCTGGCCGGACGCTGGGACCTCGCCGAGGACCTGCTCCGCCAGGCATGCGCCAGGGCCGGGGCGCTCGGCGACACCCAGCTCCTGGCCACCGCCTCACGTGACCTGGCCGGCACGCTGCTGCGCCGGGGAGACCTGGCCGGGGCCGAGCTGTGGGCGGGCACGGCCCTGGAGGGCTCACCCCGGGCCGCCCCGATGAACACGGCCGAGCTGCACGCGATCCAGGCCGAGGTGCTCGCCGCCCGGGGCGCCGCGGAGCCCTGCCGGGAGCTCATGGACCTGGCCGTACGCGAAGCCGGCGGCACCGACTCCCCCGCCTGCCGCGCCACGGTGCTGCTCGGCAACGCCCGCGGCCTCGCCGTCCTGGGCGCCCACCAGGAGAGCGAGGCCGCGGCGCGCGGCGCGATGGCCGAGTTCGCGGCCAAGGGGCACCTGGTCGGCAGGGGATGGGCACTGGCGCTGGCGGGCCGGCGATGACCGCCCATCCCGAGCTCACCTGGCGGCTCGGCGCCGAGGACGACCTCGCCGACATCACCGTGTCCGCCGCGGGCAACGCGGCCATCACCCCGGAGTGGGCGTGGCAGGGCGCCACCGGGCGCGGCGTGCGGGTCTGCGTGGTGGACAGCGGGGTCGACCGCGACCACCCGCTGCTCGCCCCGGTGCAGGCGACCCATGCCGTGGTGACGGGCCCGGACGGTAAGGCCGTCGTGCGGGAGAGCGACGCCGCCGACACCTGCGGGCACGGAACGGCGTGCGCCGGGATCATCCGCTCGATCGCGCCCGAGTGCGAGCTGCACAGCGTCCAGGTGCTGGGAGCGGGCTTCTCGGGAACCGGTGACGCCTTCGTCACCGGACTCCGCTGGGCCATCGAGCAGGGCTTCGACGTGGTGAGCCTGAGCCTGTCGACCAACAGGAGGCATCTGGCCGAACCGCTGCGCGAGCTCGGTGACCTCGCCTACTTCCGCCGTACGGTGCTCGTGGCGTCCGCGCACAACCTGCCGGTGGAGAGCTTCCCCTGGCGGTTCTCCTCGGTGATCTCCGTGGGAAGCCACGCCGGGGCCGATCCCGGGCTGATCCTGTACAACCCTCGCCCGCCCGTGGAGTTCTTCGCCCATGGATCCGACGTGGAGGTGGCCTGGCCCGGCGGCGGACGCACCCGGTGCACCGGGAACAGCTTCGCGACCCCTCACGTCGCGGCCCACTGCGCGCTGATCCTGAGCAAGCACCCCGGGCTGACGCCCTTCCAGGTGAAGACCGTCCTGTACCTGACCGCGCAGAATGTGAGGAAGCTCAATGATGGTGAACGGTGAGATGATCGCGGCCGTCTCGGCGGCGGTCGCCGGCTCGGAGGCGGAACACCGCCTCCTGCTCCAGTCGATCGTCGACACCGCACGCGTGATCTTCGGGGCCAAGGCGAGCTCGATCTTCCTGGTGAACGAGGAGCACGGGGACCTCGTCTTCGAGGCGGTCTCCGGCGAGGGCGAGAAGGTGCTCGTCGGACGGCGCTTTCCCGCCACGCGGGGCATCGCGGGGTGGGTGCTGAGCGCCGGGGACGCGCTGATCGTCGACGACCTGTCGACGAGCACGGTGTTCGCCCGCGACATCGCCGAGTCGACCGCGTACGTGCCGGGTGGGCTCATGGCGGTGCCGCTCGTCCACGACGACGAGGCGCTGGGCGTGCTGGAGGTGCTCGATCCTCACCCACAGGCGCGGGCGGCCATCGACGAGCTGGCCCTGCTGACGCTCTTCGCCGCGCAGGCGTCGGCGGCGCTGCGGATCGTGCAGCGCAATCGCCACGCCCTGCGGGTGCTGGAGGGCACCGGGTCCGAGTTCGGCGACCTGCTGTCCATCGTCTCCGCGCTCGCGGGCGGGACCGAGGAAAGACGGCGGGCCGGACTGCGCCTGCTCGGTTCACTTCACGAGCTCCTGGTTGACAATCAGAGCTGACTACTTCAGCAGAAATCACCGGTTTACTAATAGATAGGCGCATATATCATGACAATTCTGTGAGCCCGCCTCCACATAACCCGGCCAGATTTCCGCAGCCGCCTGGACAGCCAATGGAGAATCCCCCGTGGGTGCAACCGTAGTGCGCGAGAAGGCGGAGGCGGGAGAGACCACCTTCGCCGTGCTCGGCCCTCTTGAGGCCCGCCGCGACGGCAGCCTGGTCCCGCTCGGGCCCTTCAAGCAGCGCGTGCTCCTGTCCCTGCTGCTCTGCCACGCCAACAGGATCGTCCCGGTGGACCAGCTCAGCACCGCGGCGTGGAGCGAGGAGCCCCCCAGGACCGCGCTGAAGAACGTCCAGGTCTACGTGTCCGCGCTGCGCAAGAACGTGCTCGGGGAGGCCGACCGCGACCGGCTGGCCTACCGTCCTCCCGGCTACCAGCTACGGCTCGGTCCCCAGCAGCTCGACATCCTCGTCTACGAGACCCTGGCCCGCAGGGGCCGCCAGCACCTGCGCGACCGCGAGATCGCCAAGGCGGTGGGCCCGCTCCACGAGGCTCTGCGGCTCTGGCGGGGCGACCCCCTGCCCGACATGGCGCACGTGCCGCTGATCAGCGACGAGCTCTCCCGGCTGCGCAGTGAGCGCATGTCGGTGTACGAGGACTGGGCCGAGGCGGAGCTCAGCCTCGGACACCACACGCACATCATCGGCTCCCTGGAGGAGAACGTCCGGCGCCACCCGCTCAGGGAACGGCTGCGCAGCATGCAGATGATCGCGCTGTTCCGCTGCGGGCGGCAGTCGGAGGCCCTGGCGCAGTACGAGGACATGCGCCAGACACTGGCCCGGGAACTCGGCCTCCAGCCCAGCCCGGTCCTCGAACGGCTCTACCGGGCGATCCTCGCGGGTGACCCGTCCCTGGACGGCCCGTTGGGCGGGGGCCCGCCACACCTCGGCGGCGCGACCGTGATCAGGCCGCACCCCACCGCGGGCCACGGCCAGGAGGTGATCGCCCACCTCAGCCAGCTCCCCCGCGACCTGGCCGACTTCACCGGCCGCCGCGAGAGCGTCCAGGACATCCTCGACGTCTTCCGCGCCCGCCGGCACAGCCCGCCGGTGGTGATCTCCGGCCCGGCGGGAGCGGGCAAGACCGCGCTGGCCGTGCACTCCGCCCACCTGCTGCGCGAGCGCTTCCGCGACGGGCAGCTCTTCGTACGGCTGCGCACGGCGGGCGGCCGGGAGCGTTCGATTCCCGATGTGCTGGCCGAGATCCTGCGCACCTGCGGCTTCGAGGGCGACCCTCCGCGCCGGGCCGGCGAGCGGGTCGCCGCCTGCCGGGCCTGGCTGGCCGAGCGCAGCATCCTGCTGATCTTCGACGAGGCGTCCACCGCGGCGCAGATACGGCCCCTGCTCCCCGGTACCGGGGACAACGGAGTGCTGATCACGAGCAGGAGGCGGCTGAGCGCCCTGGAGTCGGCGCACCACGTGGCGCTGGAGACCTTCACCCCTGCGGAAGGCGTCGAGTTGCTACGGCGGACCGCCGGTGCCGAGCGCGTCGACGCCGACCCCGCGGCCGCCCTGCGCGTGGTCGGCACCTGCGCCAACCTTCCGCTCGCCGTCCGCATCGCCGGGGCGCGACTGGCCGCCCACCGTCACGTCAGGCTCTCCCTGTTCGCCGACCGCCTCGCCGACGAGCACTCGCTGCTGGACGAGTTGTCGGTGGACGACCTGTCACTGCGCACCTGCGCGGCCACCTACGAGCGCGACCTCGGCCCCGAACTGTGGACCTCGCTGCGGCGCCTGGGCGCGCTGCCGAGCGGCGAGTTCACCGCCGACGATCTGGCCGCGCTGCTCGACTCGGACGTGCGGCTGGCCGCCGACGTCGCCGACAGGCTCGCCGAGGCCCATGTGGTCACCGCGGAGCCCAGGCCCTCCCCGGTCTATCTGATCGCCGACTGGCTGCGCCTGTACGCACGGGAGCGGCTGCAGCGGGAGGAGTCGGCGCCCCAGCGCACCGCGGCCGGGGAGCGGCTACGCCGCGCCCGCGCCCGCGCGTAGCCTGGCACGGCGCCCGTCCCGCTAAGGCACGTCACACGATGAATGGGCAGATAAAAGGACTTCCTCTATTTTGCCTAACGGACCACCGGCGAACTCCCGGCCAGAGAAAGGGAATTCATCCGGCGGCCAAAAATCCCGGCCGCTCCCTCCCGAATTCCGCTTTTCCGGCTAACCCGATATCATCCGGCACTCCCGATACGGTCCCGCATAACCGGCCGGTTTACAGATCCATAAAAACCTGCCGACGAGGGCCGGGTCCCGCACCCGTGCGGAACCCGGCCCTCGTCACCCGCGGCGGTTCACCAGCGCTGGTGGACCTGGGGGCGGATCAGCTCGTCGTAGATCTCCCGCACACCCTGGAGAGTGGCCTCGGGCAGCGCGTCGAACGCGGCGGCGGCCGCGTTGGCACGGGCCTGGGCCGGGTTGCGCGCACCGGGGATGACCACGGAGACGCCGGGCTGGTCGATGATCCAGCGCAGCGCGAACTGCGCCATGGTGATCTGGGGCGGCACCAGCGGGGCCAGCCGGCGCACCGCCTCCAGGCCGGTGGCGTAGTCGACCCCGGAGAAGGTCTCGCCGACGTCGAAGGACTCGCCGTGCCGGTTGAAGGTACGGTGGTCGTCGGCGGCGAAGACCGTGGACTCGTCGTACTTGCCGGACAGCAGGCCGCTGGCCAGCGGGACGCGGGCGATGATGCCGACCCCGGCGGCGGCCGCCGCCGGGAGCACCTTCTCCAGCGGCTTGAGCCGGAAGGCGTTGAGGATGATCTGAACGGTGGCCACGTTCGGCCGGGCGATCGCGGTCAGCGCCTCCTCGCAGGTCTCCACGCTCACCCCGTAGGCGGCCACGCGGCCCTCTCCCACGATGGTGTCGAGGGCGTCGAAGACCTCGTCCGAGGAGTAGACCGGGGTGGGCGGACAGTGCAACTGCACCAGGTCGAGGGTGTCGACGCCGAGATTGGCCCGGGAGCGGTCGGTCCAGGCCCGGAAGTTGTCCAGGGTGTAGGCGGACGGCTCCTGGGCGACACGGCGGCCCATCTTGGTGGCCACGGTCAGCCCGGGCCTGTCCTTGATCAACTGCGAGACGATCTGCTCGCTCCGTCCGTCGCCGTACACGTCGGCGGTGTCGACGAAGGTGACCCCGGCGTCCACGGCCGCGTTGAGGGTGGCCAGTGCCTCGTCCTCGCCGACCTCACCCCAGTCGGCCCCCAACTGCCACGCGCCGAGCCCGACGACGCCGATCTGCCTGCCAGTTCCACCCAATTCACGCTGCTGCACATCAGCGATCGTAGCCCGCGCGGCACGATGGGATCACCGGTGTCCGGGGCGGAGCGGTCCCGGCCGCCCCGCCATGGGCAATTCTCACCAAACGGGCGCGAAACGCCTTCTAGTCCGGTGTCTTCGACACCACATGGGCGTCAGGCCCAGGAAAAACGAGGCTCTCGTGCTGGTCGTCCTCCCAGCGGACCACGTAGGGCGGGCTTCCGTCCTGGTGATGGAGTTCGACGATGAACCCGATCTTGCGAGGGTCGCCACTGTGGGTCCCCTCCACGATCAGCTTGTCACCTATGGTTGCCTTCACTGTGGCCTCCTGGATCACAGGTGCCGGCTCTCCGGGCATCCCTCTCCTCCCATGGCACCACCCCAAAGCGCATACGTCCAGGTGAGAGGCACATTGGGGCGGCCGAACGGTTCGGTCGGCCGCGGAATTCCCGCATATGAGCCGACACTGGGATAGTGAGGCCATGCACGCACTCGACGTTCTCGGTGACCCCGTCCGGCGCCGGATCCTGGAGTTGCTCGCCGATGGCGAGCGGGCGGCCGGCGAAATCAGCGCCGTGGTGCAGGAGGAGTTCGGGATCTCCCAGCCCGGCGTCTCGCAGCACCTGCGCGTGCTGCGAGACAACGGGTTCGCGACCGTGCGCGCCCAGGGAACACGGCGCCTGTACGCCGTCGACCCCGCCCCGCTGCGGGAGGTGGACAGGTGGCTCGACCGCTACCGGCACTTCTGGACCCAGCGCCTCGACGCCCTGGGCACCGAGATCGCACGGGGAAAGCGGGAGCGCCGCGCCGGAGAGGCCCGCTGAGGCCGTCCCCGCCCGGAGGGCCGCAGAGGCGCACAGGCGTAACGGAGGGCGAGACGACATCTCTATTGACGGAACCTTTGGGAGCGGTCTAGCGTGGCGGAAGAACCACCAGCCGCAGGAGAGAACCATGACCCAGGTAGCCGCACCAGGCTCCGGGTCCAGCCTGCCCTGCTTCAGGGATCCGATGCGGATCCGCCCGCCGCGCAAGGGCCTGCGCCCAGGTACCGCCGCCGGGGATCCGCAGACTCCCTTCTGACCCTGGCGTCGCGGCGGGCTCCGCCGCACGACCGGTTCGTGCGGCCTCTCCCGTCGCGTTCCCGCCCGGATCACGTGTCCCGCCCCGGCGAGCACTTTCTGAGACGACCCCGAGCACTCGGAGCGCATCATGACCACAGACCTTTCCTCATCCTCCATCACCGGCCCCTCCGCCTGGCGCGGTGACGAGCTGGCCGGATCGACCGAGTGGATCTACCTTCTCAACGACGCCGAGCGTGAGGAGCTGGAAACCCTCGGCCGCCGGTTCGTCGAGGACGACCCCGACCTGCGCGAGGTGACCGCGGAGAGCTACCCGCTCGTCGCCGCGCGCGGCATGATCGAGGAGTGCGCGCGGCAGATGGACGCCGGGCGCGGCTTCATCCTGGTCCGCGGCCTGCGCACCGCCGAGTACGGCGACACGCTGGCCGGCGCGATCTTCTTCCTGATGGGCCTGCACCTCGGCACGCCGATGGAGCAGAACCAGCTCGGCAACGTGCTCGACCACGTCATCGCGACCTCCAACAAGACGCTCGACGACCCCGGAGCGCTGCCGTCGCGGGTGCGCGACCGGCTGCCCTTCCACTCCGACAGCTCCGACGTGGTGGCGCTGATGTGCCTGCGCGCGTCCAAGGAGGGCGGCTCCAGCAGCCTGGTGAGCGGCACGACGATCTACAACGAGATCCTGCGCCGCCGCCCCGACCTCGCTCCCCTGCTGTTCGAGCCCTGGCACTGGGACTGGCGGGGCCAGGACCCCGACGCCCTCTCAAACACCTACGTCTCCCCGATCTGCAGCTACGTCGACGGGGTCTTCAGCACCTACGCGGGCAGCACGATGATCTTCTCTGCCCAGAAGTACCCCGGCGTGCCGCAGCTCACCGAGGCGCAGATCGAGCTGCTGCACCTCTACGACGAGATCACCCAGGAGCAGGGGCTCCCGATCGACATGGACTTCCAGCCAGGTGACGTCCAGTGGCTGCTGAACTACGCCGCCCTGCACTCGCGGACCAGCTACGTCGACTGGCCCGAGCCGGAGCGCCGCCGGCACCTGCTGCGCCTGTGGCTCAAGCGCGACGTGGGCCGCCCGCTCGTGGAGGGGTTCGGCAAGAACGTCGTGAAGGCGAGGGGTGACGGGGAGGGCAAGAAGCCGCTGCCGGGCGGCAGCTTCCACATCGCCGAGGCGGTCGTGCCCAACCAGGACTGGGGCAACTGACCCGCGCCACACAGAAGAGACGGCTGGTGGGATCTCTCCCACCGGCCGTCTCACGTTCGGGGCCTTCGGACGCCCCCCAGCAGCCCTCAGGGGCCGCTCGGTGCCCGTTCCGGCACCGAGCGGCCCTTAGGGTCATTTCGGCCCACCTAAGCCCTTACTGATGCTTTGGGAGCCTTTATTGGTTTGATCGACCTAAAGGGGGTTTAGGGCTGGGTGTCGAGTTGTCGCCGTACCTCGCCGCTGTCCCAGTAGTCGGTGCGGTGCGCGATCAGACCGTCGGCGTCGACCCGGAACCTGAACACCCCGCGCACCACCACCGGCCTGCCGTCCGCCGAGGCCAGCCGGAACGACATCCGGTAGGCGAGCGACGCCCGGTCGCCCTCGACGAGGAGATCCTCGACCTCGTAGCGCAGGTCCACGAAGTCGGCCAGGAAGCCGGTGAGGTTGGCGCGGTAGCCGTGCCTGCCGGTCACGCTCCGCCCCAGAGCCGAGGTGTGCTCGTTGACGAAGTCCTCGCTCACGCAGGCCGCGACCGCATCGGCGTCGTGCGCGTTGAGCGCCTCGACGTACCGTGCGACCGCGGCCCGGGTGAGCTGTCCGCTCAGGAGGGGTTCGCCCACAGCTTGCGCACCGTGTTGAAGACCTGCTGGTTGTGGGAGATCTCGATGACGTTGCCGTCGGGGTCCTTCAGCGCGCAGATGTAGCCGACCGGGTCGGGCATGTCGCGCGGCTCCCAGTGCAGGCAGCCCAGCTCGCGCGCCCGCTCGGCGATGCCGTCCACGTCGGTGCGCTCGGGCACCTCGATGCCGATGTGCGCGAACGGCGTCAGCAGCCCCAGCTGCCCGCCCTTGTCCTTGTTGAACGAGACGAGCACCAGGACCATCGGGGTCTCCACCTGCTTGTCGTTGGAGAGCCAGGCGCTCTCACCGTCGGCGTCGCGGAACCGCTCGACGACCACCAGCGGCGTCAGCGACGTGTAGAACTCGATCGCCTTGTCGAGGTCGCCGGTGGGCAGCGCGACATGAGTCCATCTCGCCTGGGTCAGATCACTCATTGATTCCTCCAAATATCGTGTGTTTCACTGCGGGTGGTCATCGGGGCTCGGCCCGGTCGTCAGGTAGATCCCCGTTCGAACGGTTGGCCGAGCGCCCTGGGTTCACGGTTCTGGTTCGCGAAGAGCAGCATCGCCAGCAGCGCGAGCAGGTACGGCGCCACCACGAGCAGCTGCGAGTTCATCGTCAGGCCCAGCGCCGGCAGCGCCAGGCGCATGGCGTCGGCCAGGCCGAAGAGCGCGCAGCCGATCAGGGTCCGCCGCAGCCGCCAGGCACCGAAGATCACCGCCGCGATGACGATGTACCCGCGCCCGGCGGTCATGTTCTGGTTGAACGAGCCGACCTCGCCGACCGCCAGGTACGCGCCCCCCAGCCCGGCCAGCGCGCCACACCACAGCAGCGCCTGGCGGCGGCGCAGGTTGACCCGGATACCGGTGACGTCGGCGGCCTGGGGCTGCTCGCCGACCGCTCGCAGCTCCAGGCCCCACCTGCTGCGTTCCACCAGCCACCAGGTCAGCGGGATGAGGACGATCAGCAGGTAGACCGGCCAGCGCTCGACGAACAGCGGGTGGCCGATCAGCGGGATGTCGCGCAGCCAGGGGATGCTGACCTGCGACACCTGGTGCGACTCGAACGAGCTGACCGTGATCAGGTAACTGGTCAGCCCGAGCACGAGGGCGTTGAGCACCAGGCCGATCACAAAGGTGTTGATCTCCAGCCGGTGTGAGAGGTTGCCGTGCACGAACCCGATCAGGAGCCCGATCAGCACGCCCGCGACCAGCCCGGTGGTGGCACTGCCGGTGGCGCTGGCCGTGGCGACCGAGCCGAACGCGGCGCCCAGCATCATCGCCTCGACGGAGATGTTCATGGCGCCGGCCCGCTCGGCGAGGTACTCCCCGCACGCCGCGAAGGCCAGCGGAACGGTGAGCCTGATCCCGCTGGACAGGATGGTGGAGATGTCGTCTACGGCGATCACAGCGCGGCCCCCTCTGCGACGGGCGCGGGCCGGTGCTCGGCGCGCGCGGTACGGACACCGGCCCTGCGACGCCGGATCATGGCGACGATGACGGGCGGAGCGACGAAGGCCAGCACCAGCAGGGCCTTGACCACGTCCACGAGGAACGGGGGCACACCGGTCGCGGCGAGGAAGCCGCCGCCGGAACGCAGCACGCCGAAGAGCAGGGCGACGGGTACGGTCAGCAGCGGCCGGTTACGCGCGACCAGGGCCACCAGCATGCCGTCCCAGCCGATGTTCATCGCTATGCCCGGCTGAAGCCGGTTGACTCCCACCGGGCTGGCCAGCAGCACGGCCCCGGCCAGGCCGGCGAAGGCGCCGGAGATGGCCAGCGCCATACCGCCCAGCGCGTTGACGCGCACCCCCGCGTGCTTGGCGGCGAGCGGGTTGAGGCCGAGCATGGTGAGCCGGAACCCCCACCGGGTGCGGGCGAGCGCCACCGCGACCACCACGGCGCCGACCAGCGCCAGCAGCAGGCCCCCGTTGACCTGAAGGTTGGGGTACTCACCGATCGAGCCGAGCAGCGCGCCGGCCGGCAGCGGGTTGGACTGCGGCGAGACGATGGCATCCCCGATCCGCGACTCCTGCAGCAGCCACGGCGTGTTCACCGCGAACGCGACGACCTGCTGGGCGATGAAGATCATCAGGAGCGTGCTGACCACGATGTTGACGCCGCGGATCCGGTACATCAGCGCGCTGAGGGCCGCCCAGGCGCCGCCCGCCAGCGAGGCGGTCAACAGGACGATCACCAGCAGCAGCGGCCCCGGGACCGCCAGGCGCAGGCCGACCCAGGCCCCGAAGAGGGCGCCGATCAGCACCTGGCCCTCCTGGCCGATGTTGAACGTGCCCGATCGGGCGCTGACGCAGGCGCCCACGGCGACCAGCAGCAGCGGTGCCGCGTACAGCAGCGTGGAGGTCCAGGCCGTCCAGTTGGCCATGCTGCCCTGGAAGAGGGCCTGCACCGACGCCAGGGGAGATCCCCCGGTGACGGCGATCAGCAGTGACGACAGGGAGAGCGCCACGAGCACGCCCACGGCGGTCGCCAGGCCGGTCTGCCAGCCGCCCGCACTCGGGGTGAGGAAGGCCAGCAGGCGACGCCCGGAGGTGTCGTCCGTGCCGGGAGCCGGATGGGACTTTCGCCCCGGCTTCTGGGGGGAGTCCTGGCGGAGGTCCTCGCGGACTTCGTTCACGCGGCCACCCCGCCCACCAGCATCCCGAGCCGCTCGGCCGTGGCCTCCCCGGTGGAGAGCACACCGGTGATCTTCCCGGAGGAGATCACCGCGATCCTGGAGGAGAGCGCCATGACCTCCTCCAGTTCGGTGGATATCAGCAGCACGGCCACTCCTCCTGACGCGACGTCGCGCAATCGCCGGTACATGTCCTCGATGGCCCCCACGTCCAGCCCGTGCGTGGGCTGCGCGGCGACCAGCACGAGCGGTCCCGCCGAGAGCTCACGGGCGAGCACGACCCGCTGCTGGTTGCCTCCCGACAGGCTGCGCACCGGGGTGTCCATCGACGGGGTGACGATGTTGAACTCGGCCGCCAGGCGGCGGGCCACCTCATGCGTCTTCCTGCGGCTGACGAACGCGCGGCCGCTCACGGCGTTCAGCGACTTCATGACCAGGTTCTCGGCGACGCTCATGTCCAGCACCACCCCGGATGCGTGCCGGTCCTCCGGCACGATGCCGAGTCCGGCCGCGTGCAGCGCCCCCGGGCGGTTCAGGTCCACCTGCCTGCCGGAGATCTCGACAGACCCGGCGTCCGGGACGACGAGCCCGGACAGCACGTCGCCCAGGTTCGACTGGCCGTTGCCCTCGACCCCGTACAGGCCGACGATCTCGCCGGGGGCGACGTCCAGGTCGAGGTCGGACAGCACACGCACCCCGTCGACGGTGACGGTCAGGCCGCGCAGCCGCAGCGCGGCCATCGAGGCCTCCGCTTTACCCGCTCCGGATTCACCCGTCCGCGGGGTATCGACCGGCAGCAGGCCGAGCGCCGCGGCCTCGCTGCCCAGGGAGACCTCCCTGCCCACCATCTGGCGGGCCAGCTCCTGCGGCCCCGTCTCCGCGGTCGCGCTCTGGAAGACGACCCTCCCCTTGCGCAGCACGGTCACCCGGTCGGTGGCCGCGGTGATCTCCGCCAGCTTGTGGCTGATCAGGATGACCGCACGGTTCTCCGAGCGGACCACGTGGCGCAGCACACCGAACAGCTCGGCCGACTCCGCCTGGGTCAGCACGGACGTCGGCTCGTCGAGGATGAGCACCGACGGATCCCGGCGCAGGCATTTGATCAGCTCGACCCGCTGCCGCTCGCCCGCGGAGAGCCGTTCGACCCTGGCCAGCGGGTCGATCGGCAGGCCGTAGCGCTGGGAGACGTCCCGCACCTGGTCACAGGCGGCGGCCTTGTCGATCTTCCCGGTGTCCCCCAGGATGACGTTCTCCCAGACCGTCAGCGGATTGATCAGGCTGAAGTGCTGGTGCACCATGCCGATGCCGAGAGCCACGGCCTCCTGCGGGCTGCCGATGTCGACGGGCCCGTCATGGTGCAGGATGGTCCCGGCGTCCCGCTGGACGAGGCCCAGCAGGATCTTCATGAGCGTCGACTTTCCGGCCCCGTTCTCACCGAGCAGACCGTGGATCTCGCCCTGGTGCACGGCGAGATCCACGGCGTCGCAGGCGACGACCGGACCGTAGCTCTTGCTGATTCCCCGCAGCCGCAGCGCGGGCGCCGATGGCGGGGTGAGCTCCCTCGCCCGTTCGTCCTCTGTCATCTCAGGAACCGAGCCTCTTCACCGTCTCCGTGGTGTCGATCTTCTTGCTACCGACGTCGGCGATGAAGGCCTTCAGCTTCTCGTTCTGCTCGGGGGTCCCGTTACAGATCTTGACGGTCGGGAACGGGTCGACGCCGAGCGTCCAGACCTTCTCCACGCCCATCTGCAGCTTCGCGGCGGCGAGTTCCTCCAGCGCGGCCTTGAAGTAGTCTCCGGGGCTGAAGAGCACCGAGATGTCGAACTTGGGCTTGGTGGAGTCGCACCGGTCGGTACCGGGGGTGAGGGTGAGGACCCCGTTGGCGTTGGCCAGCTCCGCCGCCGCGTCGGTGGCGCCGCCGAGGTAGGGGTAGATGACCTTGGCGCCCTGGCTGATCTGCGCCTGGGTGGCCTCCTTGGCCTTGGCGGAGTCGTTGAGGTCTCCGCTGTAGGTGGTCGTCAGCGTGGCCTCCGGAATCACCAGCCGGATGCCGGCCTTGAACGCGGCGGACGCGGTGACGGTGAAGTCGGCCTCGGGGCCGGTCACGAACCCGGCCTTGGTGTCGCCGTTGTCCTTCATGATCAGGCCCGCCGCGTACCCCGCGGCCAGCATGCTCTGGTCGGCCCGGTCGGTGGAGAGCATGATCTTCGGGGTCTGCAGGATGTTGTCGGCGGACGGCACGTACCAGGCGGTGTTCGCGCACACCGGCTCCTCCGAGGCCGGGATCGCGTCCCGGAGCTCCGAGGCGCCGAGGGCCACCATGTCGACCTTCTGCTGGCAGAGCGCCCGCGCGGCGTTGAGCGCCTCGCTGGTGTTGACGCTGCCGCGCTTGATGATCGTCCAGCCCTTCTCCGCGGCGAACGCGTCCGCCGTGTCGACGAAGCTCTGGTAGTAGCCCTTGTCGTTGATGTCACCCGGGCTCAGCACCCCGATGACGACCTTGCCGTCGCCGTTGATGTCCGGCTGACCCGGCAGCACGTTGCCGCCCTCGGTCTTCGCGCTCGCGTCGGCCGGGGCGGGGGCCGTGGCCTGGGGCGCGGTGGCATCGTTGCTCGCGCACCCGGCGAGCGCCAGCGCGCTCAGGCAGGCGGTCAGTGCGGCCGTGGCCCGGCCCCTTCGATAGTATGCGGCCATGACGATCCTCTCGATCTGAATGCTCGCGCACCGCCCACGGTGCGCGAGTGGGGGATGAATCTTGGTCGCCGGCGGGGTGCGGGCTTTAGCGGAGCCCCTCCCCTGCCTGCGCGATGGGTCAGGCGAGCACCTCCTCGCCACCCGGCAGATCGGCGTAGGCGATGCGGTCCTGGCTGAAAATCGACTCCGGCGACGCCGCGACGAACCAGGGAAAGCCCATCCTGCCGACCGCGTGCACCTTGGTCGGGTCGATCCTGGTGGGAGACGCCATGATCGACTCGTCCACCGTTATGCAGACCACCTCGGCCAGCACGATGTGCACGCCCGAGAAGCAGGAGGAGGAGTCCCCCCGGTCGATGACCTCGCGCACCCGGCACTCCAGGTGCGCCGGGCTGTCGGCCAGCGACGGGGGCCGGACGACCTGCGACGGCACGGTCCGCCAGCCGACGAGGCCGGCCTCGTCGACGCCGGCCGGATACTCCCTGGCCACCGTCTCGATGTGATCGGCCAGGGCGGTCGTGGTCACGTTGATCACGAACTCGCCCGAGGCGTTCAGATTCACCCAGCTGTCCTTGGGTTCGTCTGTCGCCTCCCTGACCGAGCCCACCGTGACCGCGACGAGCGGGGGTTCTCCGGAGACCGGCATGTAGTAGCTGAACGGGGCGACGTTCACGCCGCCCTTGGCGTCCAGCGTGGTGATCATCGCGATCGGGCGCGGCACGACGAGCTGGGAGAGCAGTCCCTGCTTCTGCGCCGGCGTCCTGTCTGCGAGATCGATGATCCTCATCCGCGTACTCCTTGGATGTATTCTTCCGCCGACAGGGCCTGCCAGCGGTGGGGAACGTCGATTCCGGTCCTGCGGAGCAGCGCGGCGGACCGTGCCTGCGCCTCCTCCGACAGGGCTTCGAGATCGACGGTGGTGATCCGGCGGTCGCGCACGACCACCTGACCGTCGACGAGGACGTCCCGGACCGTGTGGCTCGGGGCGCCCCAGACGAGGTGGGTCGCGAGGTCACCGCGCGGGGCCCAGACAGGGTCCCCGGTGTCCAGGACCACGAGGTCCGCGGCCTTGCCGACCTCGATCGAGCCGACGAGGTCGCCCAGGCCCACCGCGGCGGCGCCGTCGATCGTGGCCAGCGCGAACGCCTGGTCGGCGCGGAGGACGGGCCGCACGTCGCGGTCGCGCTCCAGCGCGGTCAGCAGCCACGCGGCACGCAGCAGATCGGGCACGTCGCCCGCGTTGTGGGAGTCACAGCCCAGGGCGACCCTGCCGCCTCGGCGTACGAGCTCGGCGTGCCGGCCGGCGCGGGTGTAGCCCTGGCCGAGGCGCAGGTAGGCCCCGGGGCAGGATGCCACCGCGGTCCGCGTCTCGACGAGGGCGTCCAGCTCCGCGTCGTCGAGCCAGACGGCGTGGCCGAGCACCAGCCTCGGGCCCAGCACGCCCAGCTGCCCGAAGTGGAGCACCGGCCGCCTGCCCGCGCGCCGCGCGTAGGCGTGGACGTCCGCCTCGCCCGGCGAGATGTGCCAGGTGAGACCGACATCCAGCCGCTCGGCCAGCTCGGCGGCGCCGGTGAACAACTCGTCGCTCGCCAGATCGTGCCCCACCAGGGTGACCCAGCCGGTGACGGTCCCGCCTGGCGGCAGCGCGCGTACCGTCTCCTCCTGCAGGGCCAGGGTCTCGGCCGCGGGCAGCGCGTGCAGGGCGCCGGGCACGTCCCAGCCCCACCGGCCGACCCGGCCGCGGATGCCGGCCGCCCGGAGCCCCGCCGCCACCCGCAGCGGGTGGGCGACGGTGCCCGGCTCCAGGATGGTGGTGACCCCGCGCAGGAGCGACTCGGCGGCGGTCAGGGTGGCGGACAGCTCGTCGTCGTCGCCGGTGACCTTGCCGTGCAGCGGGACGATCCAGTCGAAGATCGACTCCTGGGAGTCGATGTCGTCCGGGATCATGCTGCGCACCAGCGGGTCGGCGGTGGTGTGCTGGTGGGCGTTGACCAGGCCCGGGATGACGACGCAGCCGCCCGCGTCGAGTTCGGCCGCGCCGGGGAAGTCCTTCCGCAGGGTGGCGGCGGGACCGATCGCGGCGATGCGCCCGTCGGCGACGGCGACGGTGGCGCCGGTGACCACCTCGCGACGCGGCGACATCGTCACCACGTCCCCGCCGACGATCAGCAGAGCGGCGTCATGCCCCGCTCGATCCGGCTGCGCTGCCCGCTCCCCTGTCATGGCCGCACCAGCACTCTGCCGACCAGATCGCGCGAGCGCTCCAGCCCGAAGCTCTCGTGCAGGTCTTCCAGGCCGCACTCGGCGGCGCGGAGGGTGCGCATGCCTCCCGCGAAGTACGCGTCGAGCATGGCGGTGAAGTCAGCCGGGGTGTAGGCGCCGGCGCCCAGCAGGCGGAGCCCTCGGTGGTAGATCTCGGCGAGGGAGAGGGAGACCTGGTCGCCGCTGGTGTTGCCGAAGGTCACCAGCCTGCCGCCGATCCGCAGGCAGCTCAGGGAGTGCCGCCAGGTGGCGGCGCCCACGTGATCGAGGACGACGTCGGCGCCCCTGCCGCCCGTGTGGTCGCGGACCGCGTCGGCTATCGGGGCGTCGTTGCGCAGCAGCAGGTCGGCACCGAGCCCGGCCGCGACGGCGAGCTTCTCGTCGCTTCCGGCCACGGCCACCACCCGGGCACCGGCCCGCTTGGCCAGCTGGATCGCGGCGATGCTGACAGAGCCGGCGGCGCCCTGGATCACCACGCAGTCGCCGGCGGTCACCTTCCCGACGGCGTAGGTGGCGTTCCAGGCGGTGCTCCACGGGGTGGGCAGCGCCGCGGCCTCGTCGAGGTCGACGTGGTCCGGCACCGGGTGTGCCAGGTTGGCGGGGACCGCCACGAACTCGGCGTAGCCGCCCGGCATGTTCCCGCCGATGACCCGCAGCCGGGCGCAGTGGCCGCGGTCACCGGCCAGGCAGTGCGGGCACGATCCGCAGCCCACCGTAGGATCGACCACGACCCGGTCTCCGACCGTCAGGCCGGTGACCGCCGATCCGATCGCCGCCACGTGGCCGGCGATGTCCATGCCGGCGATGTGCGGCAGGCTGAAGCCGGGGAGCACCCCGGGGCCGCGCCGCTGGAGCAGGTCGAGCCGGTTGAGGGCGCAGACGCCGACCCGGACGACCACGTCGAGCGGACCGGGCTCGGGGTCGGCGACCCGTTGAACGCTCACCGCCTCCGGACCTCCGAAGGCCGTCTGGACCAGTGCTCGCAACTCTAACCCTCCAAGCGATCGTTATTCACGATGGCATCTCGCATTGTGATTCATCGCCCGCAATGCGTCGTACTCTGCCGCCGCTCCGATAGGCGTGTCAATGCCTCCGGAGCCAACTGCCCCGCGCGTCACATGCTTGTTACATGCGTGCCGCGTGGCGTGAATATGTGCAGGTTGGAACGCTGCCATTTAACAGCCGCTCCGTCACTGCCACGTTCATTCCACGGGCGACCGGTCGAGCAGGCGTACCGCGACAGCCTTCTCCTGCGTGTACTCCCGCATGGCGGCGTATCCGCCGCCACGGCTGAAGCCGCTGTCCCTCTGCATGTTGAAGGGGAAGCCGATGACCCCGGCGTCGGCGAACTGGTTGACCGAGACCTGCCCCGAGCGCACCTCCTGGGCCAGGCGCAGCGCCCGGGAGACGTCGCTCGTCCAGATGCACGCCAGCAGGCCGAAGTCGGTGTCGTTCATCATCTCCACCGCCTGCCGGGCGCCGGAGAACTCCTGCACCGCGAGCACCGGGCCGAACACCTCCTCCCTGGACAGCCGGGAGCGCGGGTCCACGCCGTCGAAGAGCGACGGCTGGACGAACCAGCCGCCGTCCGCCCGCTGCGCGGGGCCACCCCCGGTGACCAGGCGGGCGCCTTCTGCGGGGGCACTCTCCAGGAAGCCGAGCACCCGGCGGTACTGCGCCTCGTTGACCAGCGGCCCCATGTCGAGGTCGGCGTCCCACGGGCCGATCCGCACGGCGCGCATCGACTCCGCCACCCGCTCCACGACCTCGTCCCTGATGGACGCCTCGACGAGCAGCCTCGACCCCGCGTAGCAGTTCTGCCCGGCGTTCTCGGTGATGGAGCCCACGATCGCCGGGATCGCCACGTCGAGATCGGCGTCGGCGAAGAGCACGTTGGGCGACTTGCCGCCCAGCTCCAGCTTGACCGGGACCAGGTTGTCCGCCGCGGCCCGCATGATCGCACGGCCGGTGGTCGTGGAGCCGACGAAACTGATGTGGTTCACACCGGGGTGTGAGGTGAGCGCGGCACCGGCGTCGGCGCCGACTCCGGCGAGCACGTTGAGCACGCCCGGTGGGAAACCGGCCCGCCGCGCCAGCTCCGCCAGCGCGAACGGCGCCAGCGGCGCCACCTCCGAGGGCTTGAGCACCACCGTGTTGCCCGCGGCCAGCGCGGGGGCCACGTTGGCCGCGGTGAGCACTGCCGGAACGTTCCAAGGGATGATGACCGCGCAGACGCCGTACGGCTCCTGCAGGGTGTAGCCAAGGTAGTCGGGGGTGCGGGTGGGAAGAGTCACGCCGGTCAGCTTGTCGGCGGCGCCCGCGAAGTACTCGATGATGCCCTGGGTGATGAAGATGTTCATCCGGCCACCCGACAGCGGCTTGCCGACGTCTCGGGCCTCGAAGCGGGCGAGGTCCTCGACATGCTCCCCGATCAGCTCCGACCAGCGGCGCAGCAGCCTGCCGCGCTCGGAGGCCGAGGTCGCGGCCCAGCCGGGGAAGGCCCGCCGGGCGGCCTGCACGGCGTCGTCCACGTCCGCTCGGCCCGCGCAGGCCACCGTCTGGATGGTCTGGCCGGTGGCGGGGTCGGCGATGTCGAGCTCGCCGGCGTCACGAGCGGCTGCCCACTCTCCGTCGATCAGTTGCTGGGCGGAAGGGATCACAAGTTCGGCCATGTCGGAATCCTTGACCCCCCTTGTTCTGCATGTCAAGATGCCATCTCGTTTTATGAAAATAGCTGTGGAGGATCCGTGCGTATCACCGCCGCCGTTCTGGAGGCCTCCGGAGGGTCCTTCGCCCTCCGGGAGACAGAACTCGAAGAGCCCCGTCCCGACGAGGTGCTGGTCCGGGTGAGCAGCACCGGCATCTGCGGTACCGACCTGGAGTTCGCCACCTTCTTCCCCACCCCCGCGGTGCTCGGCCACGAGGGCGCCGGGGTCGTGGAGCGGGTCGGCTCGCGGGTGACCTCGGTGGCCCCCGGTGACCACGTGGCGATGAGCTTCACCTCCTGCGGCGCCTGCTCCCTCTGCCTGACCGGGTCCCCCGCCTACTGCCGGAGCTTCGACGCCCTCAACTTCGGCGGCAGGCGGCCCGACGGCTCCTCGGCGCTCTCCCTGGACGGCGCGCCGGTCAACGGCCACTTCCTCGGGCAGTCGTCCTTCGCCACGCACGTCGTGGCGACCGAGCGCGCCGTCGTCCCCATTGACAGGAGCATCGACCTGACCCATGTCGGCCCGTTCGGCTGCGGCCTGCAGACCGGCGCGGGTGGGGTGTTCAACGTGCTGCGCCCGTCCCCCGGCTCCTCGATCGCCGTCTTCGGGGCCGGCGCGGTGGGGGTCGCGGCGATCATCGCGGCGGCGATCAGCGGCTGCTCGGTCGTCGCGGCGGTCGACGTCAACGCCGCCAAGCTGGAGGCCGCCCGCTCCTACGGCGCGACGCACACGGTCGACTCCTCCGTCTCCGACTCGGCCGAGGCGCTGCGCGAGATCGCACCGCACGGCTTCGACTTCGTCATCGACACCACCGGCCGCCAGGACGTGCTGCGCACCGCCGTCGAGGCGCTCGGCCCGCTCGGCCGGTGCGGCGTGATCGGCGTCGGCCCCAGCCAGGAGATGAGCTTCGACTGGCGCAGTATCCTCAACGGGCGCACCGTCACCGGAATCATCGGCGGCAGCAGCCTCCCCCAGGTGTTCCTGCCCAGGCTGCTGGATCTGTACGTCGCGGGACGCTTCCCGGTGGACAGGATGATGACGTCCTACCCCTTCGAGCGGATCAACGAGGCGATCGCCGACCTGCGCGCCGGTAGGACCGCGAAGGCCGTCCTGACCTTCTGAGCTCCCGGTCCTCGCCGGAGACCGTGTGACATCGCTGCGATATGCGAGACATTGTCTCGTGATCCGCACGTGAGTAGACTTCCGGCACCCAGACACCCAGTGGCGCGGCTGGGCAACACCGCGCATCGTTCGTATGGATATGGGGCCTGTGCGCCATGACCCAGCAGGTTGACTTCGACCACCACTCCGCGGCGTGCACCGCGGACCCGGTCACCTACTACGACTCCTTTCGCGAGCAGTGCCCGGTCGGCCGGACCCCGGCCCACGGCGGCTTCGTCTACACGACCCGCTACGCGGACGTGACCAGGATCGCCCGCGACGACGACACCTTCTCCTCCTCCAGGGCCTCCTCGGGCGAGGACCGGGTCGCGATCGTCATCCCCAGCGGGCCTGGCCTGGAACAGTACCCGATCGAGTTGGACCCTCCACAGGCCACCGAGTACCGCGACCTGATCAACCCCCTGCTCACCCCGGACGCCGTCGACCGGCTGCGGCCGATGATCGCCAGGCACGCCACGCGCGTCGTCGACGCGTTCATCGAGCACGGCTCGGCCGACTTCGTCCGTGATCTGACCAATCCGCTGCCCGCCGCGGTCACCCTGGACTGGCTGGGCTTCCCCGAGGAGGACTGGGCCCGGCTGGCCGGGCCGATCCACGACATCTTCGCCGCGCCCGCCGACAGCGACCGGGCCCGCAGGGGCGCCGAGGGCCTCGCCTACATGGAACGGCGGATCCGCGAGATCATCCGGCTACGCCGGGCCGAACCCGCCTCGGACGCGACGAGCGTCCTGGCCGCACAGCACCGTCCCGACGGCACCCCGTACGGCGAGGACGAACTGGTGTCGGTGATCGGGCTGCTCATCGCGGGCGGTGTCGACACCACCACATCGCTGACCGGCAGCGTCCTCGTGCATCTGAGCCGCCACCCCGAGCAGCGGCGCCGCCTGATCGAGTCGCCCGACCTGCTCGACACGGCCACCGAGGAGTTCCTCCGGGCGTTCGCCCCCTCGCAGTCCATGGCGCGCACCGTACGCGCCGACACCGAGATCGGCGGGTGCCCGGTACGGGCCGGCGAGCGCGTGCTGATCCCGTGGGTCGCCGCCAACCACGATCCGGCCGTCTTCCCCGACCCCGCCGAGGTGCGCCTGGACCGGGACGCCACCAGGCACCTCAGCTTCGGCATCGGCACGCACCGCTGCGCCGGCGCTCACCTGGCCCGCGCCATGTTCCGCGAGATGATCACCCAGGTGCTGACCAGGCTGCCCGAATTCCAGGTGCTCGAAGACGGGCTCGTCGCCTACCCCACGCGGGGGAACCAGTCCGGCTGGGACGCGATCCCCGCGATCTTCCCACCGGGACCCCGGCTGGGTGCCGGATCCGCGCCCGGCACCCAGCCGGCCTTCACCTCTCCTTTCAACAAGGCCGCCTCCTTCGAGGCGGTCGTCACCCGGACCGAGCCGGTCGCCGACGGTGTGCTGGCGCTGACCCTGGCCAGGGCGGGCGGCGGCGAACTGCCCGCCTGGGAGCCCGGCGCGCACCTGGAGTTCCGCCTGCCGTCGGGCCGCGTCCGGCAGTACTCCCTGTGCGGCGACCCCGGGCAGCGAGACAGCTACCGGGTGGCGGTGCTGCGCGAGGAGAACGGCCGCGGCGGCTCGGCCGAGATGCACGAGATCGCCCGTGAGGGTGTCACCGTCGGCGTACGGGGACCGCGCAACCACTTCCCGCTGGTGGCCGCCGAGGACTACCTGTTCGTCGCCGGGGGTATCGGCATCACCCCGATCCTGGCCATGGTCCGCGCCGCCGCCCGCCGGGGCAGCCCCCTGCGCGCCGTCTACGGCGGGAGATCCCGCGCGTCCATGGCCTTCGGCGACGAACTGGTGGAGTGCGCGGGCGAGCGCGCCGAACTCGTGCCACAGGACGAGTTCGGCCTTCCCGACCTGGACGCGATCCTGGCCTCGGCGGGGCCGGCCACCGCGATCTACTGCTGCGGCCCGTCCGGGATGATCGAGGCCGTTGAGCGGGTCTGCGAGCGCCTGGGCATCGGCGACCGGCTGCACGTCGAGCGCTTCACCGCCGGGGACGCCCCGGAGGTGCTCTTCGACCCGGCGGCCAACACCGCCTTCGACGTCCACCTCGCCCGGACGGGGCGGACCGTGCGGGTCGAGCCCGACCAGCGCCTCATCGAGGCGATCCGCGAGGTCGCCCCCGGCCTCTCCTACGACTGTGAGAAGGGATACTGCGGCGCCTGCGAGACCCGGGTGCTCGCGGGAACGCCCGAGCACCGCGACTCGCTGCTGACCGCCGAGGAGCGGGAGGCGGGCCGGACAATGATGATCTGCGTCGGCCGCTCGTCGTCACCCCGCCTGGTCCTGGACCTCTGACGGTCCGGCGAGACTCGCAGGAAGCGAGGAGCGGGGGCGGAGGGGGAATCCGCCCACGGGTGCCCCGCCTCCGCCCCTCGCACCTGTACCGCTCGCGCGGATCCGTCATACGATGCCGCACATGCCGAACATCGGACCCGTGGAGCTGCTGATCGTCGCCATCCTGTTGGCGGTGATCCTGGTGATCGTCATCGGGGTCGTCATGGCCGCCAGGAAGGGCAACCAAGTGCCCATGCCCGTGCCGACGCCCATGCCTACCCCGCAGGGGCTGCATGAGCTCGTCACCGGCCTGGTCCGCACGGGACGCAGGATCGAGGCGATCAAGGAGCTGCGCCGCCACACCGGGCTCAGCCTGCGGGACGCCAAGGTGACCGTCGACGGCGTGGCCATGGGACACGACCTGTGGAGCCACCCCGCCATGACCCGGTTCAAGCCCGCCCAACCCACCGCTCTGCCGCACCCCGGTGCCGCGGGCCCCGACCTGGCCACCCGCGTGCGCGAGCTCAAGGCCGCCGGCCGCGCCGAGCAGGCGGTCTATCTGGTGCGCGGCGAGACCGGCATGGGCGAGCGCGAGGCCGAGTTGTTCGTCGAATCACTGTCAGCTTCTCAGCCCTGAAGGACTGAACTTGCAGCTCCTCGCCGTCGGTGGCTTCGACGGTCTGGTCCGCGTCAGGCAGCGTGACTCACTGCCCAGCTTGTGACACCGCGTGAGGCGATGTT
>NZ_JBSFWD010000062.1:46857-47287 GCF_053592655.1 Streptosporangium sp. NPDC002607 | reverse complement strand
GGACCCGAGGGACCCGCAGGACCCGCAGGCGCTGACGGCGCACCCGGACCCGAGGGACCCGCAGGACCCGCAGGCGCTGACGGCGCACCCGGACCCGAGGGACCCGCAGGACCCGCAGGCGCTGACGGCGCACCCGGACCGGAAGGACCCGCAGGACCCGCAGGACCCGCAGGCGCCGATGGCGCAATCGGACCCGAGGGACCCGCAGGACCCGCAGGACCGGCAGGCGCCGACGGCGCACCCGGACCGGAAGGACCCGCAGGACCCGCAGGACCCGCAGGACCCGCAGGCGCTGACGGCGCAATCGGACCCGAGGGACCCGCAGGACCCGCAGGACCGGCAGGCGCCGATGGCGCACCCGGACCGGAAGGACCCGCAGGACCCGCAGGACCCGCAGGCGCTGACGGCGCACCCGGACCCGAAGGACCCG
>NZ_JBSFWD010000062.1:0-46759 GCF_053592655.1 Streptosporangium sp. NPDC002607 | reverse complement strand
CGCAGGACCACAAGGACCCGCAGGCGCCGATGGCGCACCCGGACCGGTAGGCGCCGACGGCGCACCCGGACCCGAGGGACCCGCAGGACCCGCAGGCGCTGACGGCGCACCCGGACCCGAAGGACCCGCAGGACCACAAGGACCCGCAGGCGCCGATGGCGCACCCGGACCGGTAGGCGCCGACGGCGCACCCGGACCCGAGGGACCCGCAGGACCCGCAGGACCGGAAGGACCCGCAGGACCACAAGGTCCGGAAGGACCGCAAGGTCCCGAAGGGCCGCAAGGACCGCCCGGACCGCCCGGATCGGGAACTTTGAGCACCCCGACGACCAAGCCACCGGTTATCAGGACGCCGATCATCACCGCCCCGGTCATCTGGACTCCCATGCATGTCTGCTCTCCCGTGAAAATCTGCTGAGGTTTTCCGGAGAGCTCAGGGAACAGGTCGATTGACACCTCCCGGCCCAGCGGTTCACTCCGTAGGTCCCTAGGACCAGGAAAGTGGCATTCGGGAACGGCTGTGCCGGGCAGGTGGCCGTCGACTGACAGACAGAACTGACAGACAGCGAGGTACGGGGCATCATCGCCCCGTACCTCGCTGTCTGTCCGACCCCTGCCGGAAGTTCTCACGCCCGCGGGGCCGTCTCCTCTTCCGCAGGCCCGTGAATCGACACCGCCGGGCGTCGCAGCCCTCCACCCCGACTACGCGATATGCCCCCTGGACAGCGGGAAGTTTTCCTACAAAATTAGTTGGGTATCGGTTCCGGCTACGAGTCCAGGAGTTCGCTGTGCCGCTCATCCAGCCTGACCCCACCTTCTACCCGTCCGCCCGCGAGGCCATGCTGGCCCCTCCGGAGGAACTCGCCTACGTCGCCCTCCTCGACGCGGCCGGCAACGGCCGGCCCGATGGGCTCGCCACGATCGACCTCTCGGACGGATCGATCATCGATGTGCACGACATGTCCGTCCCCGGCGACGAGCTCCATCACTTCGGCTGGAACGTGTGCAGCGCGGCCCTGTGCCCGTACGCGCCGCACCCGCACGTGGAAAGGCGCTACCTGGTCCTCCCCGGCCTGAGGTCCAGCCGGATCTACATCTTCGACGTCAAGGACGACCCCCGGCATCCCAAGCTCGTCAAGACGATCGAACCGGAGACGGTCTTCAAGAAGACCGGCTACAGCCGCCCGCACACCGTCCACTGCGGCACGGACGCCATCTATGTCAGCGCGCTCGGCAACGTGGACGGCGACGCGCCCGGCGGGGTGTTCACTCTCGACCACGACACCTTCGAGCCAAAGGGCCGCTGGGAGTCCGACCGGGGGTCACAGCGGCTGCACTACGACTTCTGGTGGCACCTCGGGCACGACACGATGATCACCAGCGAGTGGGGGACGCCCAACCAGATCGAGCCGGGCCCCTCGCTGGAGCTGCTGGTCGGCCGGCAGTACGGCCACAAGTTGCACGTCTGGGACCTGGCCAAGCGCAGGCATCTCCAGGAGATCGATCTGGGTGACCAGCATCAGATGGCCCTGGAGCTCCGGCCCGCCCACGACCCGACCAAGACCCACGGCTTCGTCAACACGGTGATCAACGTCGAGGACCTGTCGGCCAACATCTTCACGTGGTACCTGGAGGACGGCCTCTGGAAGGCCCGCAAGACGATCACAATTCCAGCCGAGCCCGCCGACCCCGACCTGCTGCCCGAACCGCTCAAGCAGTTCGGCGCGGTACCGCCGCTGGTCAGCGACATCTCCCTGACCCTCGACGACCGGATCCTGCTCGTCTCGGCCTGGGGCACCGGTGAGCTCAAGGCGTACGACGTCTCCGACCCGTTCGCCCCGCGCGAGACCGGCTCTGTCCGAATCGGCGGGATCGTCCGGCGCGACGCCCACCCTGCCGCCCCTGACCGGGCGCTGAACGGGGGGCCCCAGATGGTCGAGGCCAGCAGGGACGGGCGGCGGGTCTACTTCACCAACTCGCTCTACCGGTCCTGGGACGACGTCTTCTACCCCGACGGCATCTCCGGCTGGATGGCGAAGGTGGACATCGCCGACGACGGTTCGATCGCCCTCGACCCCGGTTTCTTCGTCGACTTCGCCGCCGACGGCCGCCGTGCGCACCAGATCCGCCTGCAGGGCGGCGACTCCTCCTCCGACTCCTACTGCTTCCCCTAAAGGCCCGCCCGATGGATCTGACGTCCCTGCTCGTCCTGGCCGGGCTCGGCGCCTTCCACGGCCTGAACCCGGCCATGGGCTGGCTCTTCGCGGTCGCGCTCGGCCTGCAGGAGCGCTCGCGCGACGGAGTCCTCCGGGCGCTGCCGCCCATCGTGTTCGGCCACGCGGGATCGGTGCTGATCACGCTCGGGCTGGTGTCCGCGGCACGGCTCGCCGCCCCGCCGAAAGCGATCTCGTACGGTGTGGCGGCCCTGGTGTGCGCCTTCGGCCTCTGGCGGCTGCTCAGACGGCGCCACCCCCGCTGGGTCGGCATGAGGGTGACGAGGTGGCAGCTGGCCGGATGGTCGTTCCTGATGGCCACCGCACACGGAGCGGGCCTGATGGTGCTCCCGGTCACCCTGCGCGGCGGGCATGAGGGACACGGAGGGCATGGGGGCCATGACGCCACCGCACTGGCCTCGCAGAGCCTGCTGGCGACCGGGGTGCACACGCTGGCCATGCTGGTGACGGCCACTGTCCTGGCCCTGGTCGTCTACGAACGGCTGGGGGTGGCGGTGCTCCGCAAGGCGTGGTTCAACCTCGACCTCGCCTGGGCCGTCGCCCTCATCGGGGCGGGCGCCTTCGCCGCACTCACCTGACGTCACCCGCCGCACCGAGGGTGAACCACCGTGCGGCGGCATGCGTGTTAGAAGCATGCGCCGACTGTTTCCCGCCCTGCTGGCCGTCGCCGTCCTGTCATCGTGCGCCATGGCCGAGCCCAACGTGATCACCGCTGAGGGGGTGCGGCGGGAGATCCCGGAGAACCCTCCGGTCGCGGAGACCGTACGTGGTCTGACGTCCTTCGGACATGCCCTGTTCGCCGCGACCGCGAGCCCCGGGGCCAACGCCGTCCTGTCGCCCCTGAGCATCGGTTACGCCTTCGGCCTGGCGAGGGCGGGGGCGGTCGCGGACACCGCGACCGAGCTCGACGGGGTCTTCGGTTTCCCCTCAGCAGGACCGCATACCTCGCTCAACGCGCTCACCAGGCAGATCATCACGACCGAGGACCCGCCACCCCATCCTGCCCCGGGTGCGGAGCGGGATGCCCGGGACACCCCCGCCCCTGCGATCGTGGGCATGGCCAACGGGCTGTTCACCCAGGAAGGGCTGAGCGTCAGGGCGGAGTTCCTGCGTACGCTCGCGGCACAGTACGGCACGGGTGTGCACCAGGTGGACTTCACCGGGGATGGCGCCAAGGTCATCGACGCCTGGGCCGAGGAGCGGACAGCCGGGCGGATCAGGAAGGTGTTCGACAACCTGAGCCCACAGGCCAGGCTGGTCATCGCCAACGCCGTATACCTCAGGGCCGAGTGGACGACGCCGTTCATCGAACCGCCCGAGGAAGGCGCCTCCTTCACCCGCGCGGACGGCACGACCGTGCGTACGGCCCTGATGCGCCGCGACGGCGGCCTCCCGTACGCGGCGGGGCCCGGCTGGCAGGCCGTGGAGTTGCGGTACGCCGGCGGTGACCTGGCCATGTGGGTTCTCGTACCGCAGGCGGGCGGTTCTCCCGGCGATCTGCTCTCCCCCGCCGTGATGGCACGGGTGGCCACCGGGCTCAGGGAACGGCCGGTGAGGCTCGCCATGCCACGCTGGGACTTCTCCACGAGCCTGGACCTGGCGGAGCCGCTCGGGAGGCTGGGACTGCGGGAGACCGACTATTCGGGCATCACCGACGGCGCCTCTCTTGAGCAGGCCGTCCACCGCGCCAACATCACGGTGAACGAGTGGGGCACCGAGGCCGCCGCCGTCACCGGCCTCGCCTTCGCCGTATCGGCCCCGGCCACGCCCGAGGCCGAGGTCCGCGCCGACCACCCGTTCGCCTTCGCGATCGTTCACCGGCCGACGCTGACCCCGCTGTTCATCGGCCAGGTCGGCGATCCGGCCGCCATGAGCTGAGCCGGCACGGACGGTCAGGCCGGACCCCGGCGATCACGCCCGCAACGAGTCGACGAAATGCGCCATTCCGATCAGCCAGCGGTCGGGGTCCTCGGCCTTGCGCCGGACGAAGCCGGCGACCTCGGGGTGCGGGAAGATATGGAACCGCTCGGCGGCGAGGCCCTCGACCACCGCGTCGGCCACGGCCTCAGGGTCGAGGACGGGTCCCGACGCGTCCGCCGCCCTCGCGCTGAGATGGTCCGCGGCGACGCCGCGCTCGAACATGGCGGTGCGCACGCTCTGCGGGCAGAGCACGCTGACCCTGACGCCCCTGGTCGCGTAGTGGATGGACACCCACTCGGCGAAGGAGATCGCCGCCGACTTGGTCACGGCGTAGGGGGCGTCTCCGGGGCAGCTCACCAGCCCGGCCGCCGAACAGGTGTTGAGCAGGTAGCCCTCACCGCGCTCGACCATCCCGGGTACGACCGCGCGTGCCGCGTAGACGTGGGCGAGGACGTTCACCGCGATCGTCCGGGTCCAGTCCGGGTTCGTGGCGTCGAGCCCACGGCCGGTGGTGACGCCGGCGTTGGAACAGAACAGGCCGACCGGGCCGAAGGCACTCTCGGCGGTGGTGACCAGGCCTCGTACATCCTCCTCGACCGACACATCAGCCCGTACCGCGACCGCCCGGTCACCGATCTCCCTGGCCACCGCGGTCGCACCCGCCGCGTCGATGTCGGCCACGACCACGCCGGCCGCCCCTTCGGCGGCGAACCTGCGGACCATCGCCCGGCCGATCCCGCTCGAGGCCCCGGTCACCACCACGACCTTGTCCCGCACCCGCATGCAAGCTCCCTCGAACCGACCAGCCGGTCTCTGGGAACCTATTCCTACCCGCCAGTAGCCGTCAACGACGGCGCAGCACGAAGACACCCCAGCCGAGGTGTCGCCTGCCGTACTCGACATGCGAGCGGCGGCCGCGCTCCAAAAAGCCGCGCACTCCCTCGACGTCGGGATCGTCGGGATTGTCACGCAGCCAGTCACTCAGCGTCCACCACTGGCTCGCCACGTAACGGTCCCAGCTGTCCTGGTCGGCGAGGACCATCTCCAGCACCTCGACCCCTGCCGCCTCGAACCTGTCGAAGGTCCCCGCCAGCGAGGTGAAGTCGTCCGGTCCGAACCCGAACGACTCGTATGCCGCCGCGGGCGGCTCGGAGTTCCAGTACGGCTCGCCGACGAGCAGGATCCCGTCCTCCTTCAGCGAGGGGAGCATCAGCTTGACCGTCCCCTCCAGCCCGTTGCCGATCCAGGTCGCCCCCAGGCAGGACACGACGTCGAACGCCCCCGGCTCCGCCGGGTAGGCTCCGGCGTCCCCCTTCTCCAGGCGTACGCGATCGGCGACCCCGAGTTCCCTGGCCCTGGCACGCGCCGCATCGAGGAAGACGTCGCTGATGTCGACCCCGACCCCCTCGATCCCGTGGGCGAGAGACCACTGGCAGAGCATCTCCGCCTTGCCGCAGCACAGGTCGAGCAGGCGGATTCCCTGCCGGAGCCTGGCGACCTCGCCGAGCAGCGCCAGCTTGTCGTTCGTGAACGGGTTGAGGATGCGGTGACCGCCCTCGGCGATCTCGTGAAAACGCAGTGACATGACCACCATGCTTCCCCGGTGGGGAACGGCCGGACAACCGGTTATCCGCAGGGGGCGGATCTGAGGTTGCGGCTGACACGGTGTCAGCCCCTATACCTGAAGGCACCATGTTCAGCATAGGAGAGTTCGCCCAGCTCGGCCGCGTGTCGGTGCGCATGTTGCGCCACTACGACGCGATCGGCCTACTTCAGCCCGCCCATGTCGACCCGGCCGGTCACCGCTTCTACCGGGCCGACCAGCTGTCACGGCTCAACCGCGTCATCGCCCTGAAGGACCTCGGCTTCACCCTGCACCAGGTCGGTTCGATCCTGGATGAGCGGGTCGACGCCGCAGAGCTTCACGGGATGCTGCGGTTGCGCCGCGCGGAACTGGAGGAGCGGATCGCGGCGGACGCGGCGCGGCTGATCCGGGTGGAAGTAAGGCTCACGACAATCGCCAAGGAAGGTCACATGCATCCCGAAGAGGTTCTGCTCAAGCCGATCCCCGCGACCCGCGTGGCGTAGCTCACCGCCGTCGCGGCGAGCTACGACGCCGAGGACATCGGCCCCGTCATCCAGCCGCTCTTCGACGACCTGTGCCGGAGGATCGAGACCGCCGGAGTGAGGATCACCGGTTATGGCATCGCCCGCTACGAGCCGGAGGCCGACGGCCGGGTGACCGTGCACGCCGGGTTGGAGGTCTCCGCGGAGACGGGCGGCGACTACGACTTCGCGATCGTGGACCTGCCGGAGATCGAGTCGGCCGCCACCATCATTCACCGCGGCTCGATGGAGCAGACGGGCCCGACGTTCCAGACGCTGGCCCACTGGATCGACGAGCACGGCTACCGGGGTGTCGGACTCGCGCGGGAGGTCTCCATCGACTGCCCACCCGACGACCATGACAGCTGGGTGACCGAGTTGCAGATGACGGTCACGCGCGCGCGATGACCAGGTCGCCGAGGCGGCGGAGGTCCTGCTGGAGCTTGTGCCTGAGCGCGCGTCTGACAAAGGGGACACGCAGGCGCTGCAGGCCGCGGAGCCTGATCCTGAAGTGAACGGTCACCAGACATCGGCCGCCGTCCAGCGGCACGACCGACCTGCCGCCCTCGGCGTCGATCCCCGAGATCATCCGCCAGGCGAACTCCGTCCCGGGAACCACCGAGGTCACCACGCTGCCGGTGTGGTGGACACGGCCCTTGAAAGTGATGGATTCGTCCGTGGTGGTACCCGGGACGACGAGGCCCGGCGGGTCCGGCGCCATGGTGGTCACACCCGCCCGCCATCGGGGATCCTGGCCGAAGTCGGCGATGATCCGCCATATCTCGGCCGCCGGACGCGCTATCTCGATCGACACGTTCAGCTCGATCACAGCCCGTACACGATCCCTGTCGGACGCTCTGACCTCGCCCGCGAGCGAGCACCGAAACGGACCCGCCTGGGGCGGCCGGGGCCGTCGACCTCCGTCCAATGACTACTGGTCATTGCCGCTCTTTTCCATAAAGCGATTTAGTCGACAAACCATACCGAATCTGCATTTGTTATGAATGTTGACTAAAAGGGAGAATCAGCGGCAACCTGACAGAGCTGTCCCCGGTCCACGGTGGCCGGGGATCACAGCTGCTCGGAGCCGGTGGACTCGGGGACGCGGATGGTGATGCCGCCGGGCACGACCTTGGCCTTGAGCTTGGTGACGGCCCCCTTGGCGCCACCGTCCAGCTCGTAGGTCATGGGAGAGCCGAATCTGGCGGTGATCTTGCGTGCCCGGGTCATCCGGACGAACGGCGACTCCTCGGACCGCCCCGTGCTCATCCGGCCGAGCACCCGGGCCCACTGGATCGGCCCCTTCGCGGTGGTCACGCCGATCTCCAGCCATCCGTCGTCGGGACGCGCGTCGTCGAACGCCTCGATGCCGCCGGTGATGGTACCGACGTTGCCCAGCAGCAGGCAGCTGGCCTCGCCCTCGAACCACGTCACCCCGTCGATCCTGACCTCCATCGGCACGAGTTCCCCACGGACGTGGCGCAGTCCCGTCCAGACGTACGCCACACGCCCCAGGCGGTCCTTCAACCCCCGGTCGGTCTCCTCCATCATCGCCGCGTCGAAGCCGACCCCGGCCATGACGGCGAAGTGCTCCCCGTTGACCTTCCCCAGGTCCAGCTTCCGGCTCTCACCGTGGAACGCGACGTGCACGGCCTTGGGCAGGTCCTCGGGGATGCCCAGGTTCTGCGCGAAGAGGTTGGCCGTTCCCGCGGGGAGGATGCCGACCGTGACGCCCGAGCCCGCGATCGCGTCCACGCAGCGCTGCACCATGCCGTCACCGCCCCACACCAGGATCAGGTCGGCCCCCTCCTTCAGCGCCTTCCGCGCCTTCTTCGGCGCCTTCTTGCTCTTGGGCACCTCGTACCAGAGCAGCTCGCCGACTCCCTCGTCGGCGAGGAGCCTGCGCAGTTCGTCCAGCCCTCCGCCGAATGACTTCCGCTGGTGAGCGATCACCGCGACCGTGCCGATCCTCTGCTTCCGGGGCAGCATCTGACCTCCTGTAGCACCGTGCCGGATACGGTGACGGCTGCCCTCGCCCCGGAGCGGCAAACGTCGCGTGCGCCCAGCTCGTATCTGGTTTCCGCGCCTCCCGGCTGCTCGTCCTGTTCGGTCAATCGGTGATCAACAGGTGCTGGAAGTCACTATCGTCACAACCATGGAGCAACTAGCGTTCACCTCGACCACCCTGGTCAACTTCAAGGACAGGACCTACCGCTGGGTGGACGTGAAGCACTTCCGTATCACCCCCGGACAGGACGACGAACCGCTGCTCACCGCGCTGCTCTCGCACCAGCTGTACCGGGACGACTATCTGGGCTCCGACTCCTGGAAGGGCGACGGGTCGGTGCACGGCCCCTACCGCCTCGACGCGCTCTCGGCCGCCTCCTTCGAGGACGTCGACGCGGAAACCGCCTCCGCCACGATCCGCACCTGGGCCGGCAGGTACACCGATCTCCCCGAGACCGTCGCCCACGACCTGGAGACCGAGGTCTACCGGCTGATCCGCGCGGCCACCTCCCGCTATCGCCTCCGCGACCTCGACGAGGCGGCCCGCGACGACGACCTGGGATGGATCCTCGGCGAGTTCCACGAGCTGGTCCTGATCGACCGGAACGAGGGCTCCCTGGCCGTCATCGTCGCCTCCGACGACTGACCCCGCCCCCCACCAGCAGAGCGTCGACCGCTGAACACGGATACCTATTCCCAGGCTTCGCCTTCTCGCCCTACGACGAGCCTGGCCCTACCAGCCGCGCCCACGGCCCACCAACAATACGGAGACCGCACAACGCGCGGCACTTCCCCGAGCGAAGCGAAGGGCCCGGGGGTCGTCCCCCCGTGTGAACGACGAAGGGGCCCGCCGGAAGCAGACCTCCGTCTGCGAACAGCGAGCCCCAGCCACCGAAGTGGAGCTATGGGGATTCGAACCCCAGACCTCCTCCATGCCATGGAGGCGCGCTACCAGCTGCGCCATAGCCCCTTGCGATGCAGATGAAATCTTAACCGACTTCAGACACCCCTCGCGCCATCATTCCGGACACGAGCGCGATGGCCGCCGCCCCCAGGGCGCTCACGGTGATGATCCCGAAGGAGATCACGTAGGCGTCCCGGGATGGGATGGCGGTGCCGGCGACGGTGATGGAGGTGAGGAGCGCGGCGGTCGCGGCGCCGGAGAGGCTGCCGCCGATGGAGCGGACCAGGGAGTTGATACCGCTGGCGATGCCGCTCTGGTCCCTGGGCACGTGCTGCACGGCGAGCGCGCCCAGCGCCGCGTAGGCGACGCCGAAGCCCAGCCCCTGCACCGCGTTGGCCCCGACCAGCTGGAGCACCGAGTCGTTGAAGAGGGTGAACCAGCCGAATCCGATCGCGCACAGGCCCGCGCCGAGAGCGAGGGAGTAGGCGGGGCCGAACCAGGCCGAGAGACGGCCGGCCATGAAGGAGGAGAGCAGCATGGTCACGGTGCTGGGCAGGGCGTAGAGACCGACGTCGAGGACAGATCCCCCGAAACCGTACCCGGCGGACGGGGGCGTCTGGATGAAGCTGGAGATCAGGGCGAAGGAGCCGAACATGGCGAAGCCCAGGAGCAGCGAGGCCAGGTTGGCCGGGAGGGAACGGCGGCCGACGAGCAGGTGGAGCCGTACCATCGGCGCCCGGAGCCGCAGCTGGCTGAAGACCCAGACGGCACCGAATCCGCCCGCGCCCGCGAACAACCGCAGGACGGCTCCCGAACCCCAGCCCCAGTCGTTGCCCTTGGAGATCGCCAGCAGCAGGCAGACGAGCCAGGCGGACAGCAGTGCCGCGCCGATGAGGTCAGGGCGGCCCCCGGCACCGGTTCCGCCGCCGGGGGCACTCAGCACGATGAGAACGATCACGATCACGCCGAGCCCCGCGGTGATCCAGAAGACCGGGTGGTGGCTGGGGGTGCGGTCGGCGATCAGGCCGGTGACGATCATGCCGAGGCTGCCGCCGACGCCCATGGTGGCGCTGACCACCCCGATGGCCGTCATGACCCTGTCGGGCGGGAAGGTGTCCTTGATCATGCCGATGGCCAGCGGTACCAGCGCCGCCGACGCGCCCTGCAGGGCCCGTCCGGCGATCAGTACGGGAAGGGAACCGGACAGGGCGCAGACCAACGAGCCCAGGACGAGCAGGCCGACCGTGAACAGGATCATCCGCTTCTTGCCGTACATGTCGCCGAGGCGCGACAGCAGCGGCGTGGCCACCGCGGCGGCGAGCAGTGAGGCGGTGAAGACCCAGGTGACCTCGGCCACCGACACGCCGAAGGTGGCCATCAGCCGGGGCAGCAGCGGGATGACCACGGTCTGCTGGACGGAGACGACCATCCCTGCCGCGGAGAGCGCCACCAGGGTCAACCAGAGATGTCTGCCCTGCTGCGCGGCGCCCGGTTCGGCGACGATCGTTCCCGTCACTGCACACTCCTTCGCTGCCGACTTCTGCTCTCGCATGGTAAGGCGCGGCAGTAAACAGCCGTTTACCGGGCTATGTCACACCGGAGGGCCGTGATACGTCTATGCCCCTATGGCCGTTGAGCGTTTCGAAGGACACCGCGACCTGCTGACCGGGGTCGCCTACCGGATCCTGGGCAGCGTGACCGACGCCGAAGACGTGGTCCAGGAGGCGTGGCTGCGCTGGTCGGGGGTGGACGCCTCCCAGGTGCGGGACGACCGCGCCTACCTGGTCAGGGTGGTGACACGGCTCTCCATCGACCGGCTCCGGCGGGTGCGGGCCCAGCGGGAGTCCTACGTCGGGCCGTGGTTGCCGGAACTGGTCGTCACCCCGGATGTGGCCGAGCACGCCGAACTGGCCGACTCGGTCGAGTTGGCGCTGCTCGTGGTGCTGGAGACCCTGTCCCCGCTGGAACGTGCGGTGTTCGTGCTGCGGGAGGCGTTCGACATGCCGTACGCGGAGATCGGCGAGGTGATCGGGCGCAGCGAGGCGACGACCCGGCAACTGGCCCGGCGCGGCAGGGAGCACGTCCAGGAGGGCAGACCGAGGTTCGAGGTGGACCGGGGGCTGCGGCGCAGGCTCACCGAGCGGTTCGCCGCGGCGGCCGTGACCGGAGACCTGGAGGCGCTGACCACGCTGCTCGCCGAGGACGCGTCGCTGGTCAGCGATGGCGGCGGCAAGGTCAAGGCCCCGCTGCGGGTCATCAGGGGCGCGGGCAGGGTGGCGCGCTTCCTGTCCTCGATCGGATCCGAGACGGGCGCGCGGAGATTCATGGAGAGCCTGGGCGCCGAGTCGTTCCCCGGCTTCGAGGTGGAGGTCGCGGAGGTGAACGGCGGGCCCGCCGCGGTGGTGAGCGTGAGCGGGCAGCCGATCACGGTGTTCTCGCTGGTCGTCGAGGACGGACTGATCAGGACCGTCTTCCTGGTGGCGAACCCGGAGAAGCTCTCCCGGCTGAGGGGATCGCGGTGATGTCACGAACGGCGCCCCGCGCTCCGTCGTGAGGGCATGACACCAAACATGCGAGACATCAGCATCGTCGGCGGCGGGCTCGCCGGGCTCACCGCGGCCATCGCGTGCGCCGAGGGCGGCGCGCGGGTCACCCTCCACGAGGCCCACCGGGAGCCGGGCGGCCGGGCCCGCAGCACCGCGGCCCCGTACATCGCCAACGACGGTCCCCACGTTTTCTACTCCGACGGCGAGCCATGGCGCTGGCTGGCGAGAAGAGGGCTGGTCGGGCCGTACACCAAGCCCACGCCCGGCAAGCTCGCGAAGGGCAGGTTCCGGCACGGCGGCCGGCTGTCCGCCATGCCACCCTGGTCACTGCTGCGGGCGTGCACCAAGCGGCGACTGCGGGCCCCGGTGGACGAGGAGTTCAGGACCTGGGCCACCCGGCACTTCGGTGAGGAGGCCATGCGGGCTCTCGCCGGACTGGTCGGTGTGATCACCTACGACGCCGACGCCGGACGGCTGTCGGCGGCGTTCGTCTGGGAGCGAGTGCTGCGGGCGACCGCGCCGAGGTATCCGGCACCGCGCTACGTCGTCGGCGGCTGGGGGCGGGTGATCGAGCGGATGGCCGTGCACGCGCGCGGTCTGGGCGTGCGGATCGAGACCGGCTCGCGGGTGGACCGCCTGCCCGAGGACACCCCCGTGATCGTGGCGACCTCACTGGACGCCGCCAGGACGCTGCTCGGCGACGGGCCGCTGCGCTGGGAGAGCGGGAAGGCCGTCCTGCTCGACCTCGGCCTCCATGTGAGCGGCGACGACCTCTTCCTCGTCTCCGACCTGGACGAGGGCGGCTTCATGGAGCAGTACGGCCTGGCGGACCCCTCGCTCGCCACCAACGGGCAGACCCTCTGCCAGCTACAGATGCCGGTCAGAGCGGGTGAGACGAAGGCCGAGGCGGTGTCCAGGGCGGAGCGGGTGGCAGATCTCGGGCTTCCCGGCTGGCGGGAGCGGACGACCTGGCGGCGGGAGGCCACCTGCAACGGCCGCACCGGAGCGCTGGACCTGCCGGGGACCACCTGGCGGGACCGGCCCGCGATCGACCGGGGGGACGGCGTCTGGCTGGTCGGTGACTCGGTGGCGGCCCCCGGCCTGCTCAGCGAGGTCTCCTCGCACAGCGCTCTGATCGCGGCGGAATCCGCCCTGCGGGCCATCCGGCGAGCGGGCCACCGGGAGCCGCACTCGTCGATCGCCTGACGGCTGCGCCGACGCGGCCTGTGCCGCCCCCGAGAGGGCACAGGCCGCGTCGGCGAGGGAGGGTCAGCGCGCCAGAGCCCGCTCGTCCTCCAGGTAACCCGGCCGCCCGGCGTACCAGCCGGCCACGAACTGCACCGCGACCACCCCGAGCAGCAGCAGGAACGGCAGCGTCCAGCCGCCGGTCGACTCGTGCGTGAAGCCGATGACCAGGGGTCCGGCGCCCGCGATGAGATATCCGGTGCTCTGCCCGAAGGCCGACAGCGCGGCTGTCGCCTCGGGGGTGCGGGTGCGCATGGCGAGCATGGTGAGCGCGAGCGGGAAGGACCCCATCCCGATGCCGACCAGGCTCGCGAAGAGCCACGCCAGGCCGACGGGCGCGAGCCAGAGGCCGAGAAAGCCGGCGACGTAGAAGACCACGAAGGCGGCGACCACGGGCCGCTGGTCGGAGAACTTCGACGCCACCCAGGGCACGAGGAGCGAGACCGGGATACCGATCGCGGTGAAGACGCCCAGCACCAGACCCGCCTGCCCGCTGCTGTAGCCACCATCGATGAGGATCTTCGGCAGGAAGCCGAACATGATGTAGGCGACCATGCTCTGGGTGCCGAAGTAGGCGGCGACCGCCCAGGCCAGCCTGCTGCGGAGCAGGGCACGAGCACTCGTTCCCTCGCCCGCGCCGCGCCGCTCCGGCTCACTGCGCGCGAGCGCAAGCCACGGAATGGCGGCGACGGCGGCGAGCGCCCCCCACACCCCGAGGGCAACGTGCCAGTTGCCGTCGGTGGCCTGCTGGATGGGCACGGTCGCGGCGGCCGCGAGCATCGTGCCCACCGCGAGGGCCGTGGTGTAGACGGTGGTCATGGTCCCGGCCCTGCCGGGGAAGTGGCGCTTGATCAGGCTGGGGATGAGCACGTTGCCCACCGCTCCGCCCGACAGCGCCAGGGCACTGCTGTAGAGGAACACCTCGGCCGAGTCCACCATCGAGCGGATGAGCAGGCCGGCGCCCAGGACGATGAGGGAGAAGAGCAGGAGGCGGTGCTCGCCGACCTTCCTGGCCAGCGCCGGGGTCAGCGCGCCGACCGAGGCGAAGATGAGCACGGGGAGCGTGGTGAGCAGCCCGACTCCGAGGGCGGTCATGCCGAGGCCGGAGGTTATCTGGTCGAGAACCGGCCCGACGCTCGTGACGGCGGTGCGCAGGTTCAGCGCCGCGAGAACGATTCCCAGCACGAGCAACCAGGCGAGAGATCCTGTCGTTCCACCGGTGCGGCCCCTGGTCTGATGGGTTAGCACGCTCATGCTGGTTTCAGTCCTCCTCAGTGGTTTCATCCAATCGTAGGATGATTGGCTGACCACAACTTTAACAGGACTGAAACCTCTGTTTGTTCCTGACCGACGTGTCGGGGTGGAGGTGATCGAAAACTGCTGACAATGTGAAAGCCGGGCCACGCATCCCTTTACAGGGCGTGACCCGGCTCTCTCGCGCACCGGCGTGTCCCCGACTCCGATGCCGAAGAACCCGGACGGTCAGGGCACCGGACATCTGGGGCCGCACCGGGCGAGCCTGCGATCCGGGCGGACATCAGGCGGTCATCCCGGACCCGCGAGCGTCAGATGCGTGGCCCCGGGGTGAGCGGCGGCTCCTCGCCGAGCCGGCGGCCGGCCGGCGGCAGCGGCTCACCGCCGGGAGGCGGAAGCGCGGACTCCGGCGGGTAACCCTGGCCCACGGTGCGCGGAGGTGCGGGCTCGTCAGAGCCGTAGCCACCTGTCGTGCCGGTGCCGCCGACCCGGGCGCCGTGCTCGTGCGGTCCCGGCACATCCCCGCGCCAGGCGCCGGTCTCGCCACCGCGCGACTCGATGAAGGTCTTGAAACGCTCCAGGTCACCGCGGACCCGCAGGCGGACGATCTGCAGCCAGTCGCCGACGGTCTCGACGAACCCCTCGGGGTCGTACTCCATCTGGAGCGTGACCCGGGTGGTGTCCGGACCGAGGTGGTGGAAGGTCACCACACCGGCCTGGTGCGGCCGCTCGACCGATCTCCAGGCCACCCGCTCGTCGGGGTGCTGCTCGGTTATCTCCGCCTGGAACTCCCGGCGGACCCCCGCGATCTCGACGACCCACGCGGTACGCGTGTCGCTGAGTTGCTTGATCGACTCCACGCCTTCCATGAATTCGGGAAAGCTCTCGAACTGGGTCCACTGGTTGTACGCGGTCCGGATCGGGACGTTGACGTCGACTGACTGTTCAATCGAGCTCATGACCGTGCCTCCCTTGTGGTTCGGTCGGTTCGGGAGGCAGACCTGCCCGGTGCGGGCCGGACCTAACTAGCGGCGCCGCAGAAGCCAGTAAAGCCCCAGGACTGGCAGCACAAACGGGATGAAGAGATATCCGCTTCCATAACCCGACCAGACTGTGGCACGCGGGAACGCCTCTGGGTAGACCATGCTGAGCGTGCCGACGATGAGCACCCCGGCCAGCTCGATCCCGCAGGCGACCAGCGCCAGGGTCCGGTTCCCCCTGGCCAGCGCGACGGTGAGCACGATGTAGACGGCGGCGGCGAACGCCGACAGCCAGTAGGCCAGCGGGGCCTCCTGCAGGCGCGTCGCGATCTGCACCGCGGCGCGGGCCCCCGCGGCCAGGGCGAACACCCCGTAGACCGCCACCAGCGCGCGGCCGGGTCCGCTGCCGATCGCCGGCTCGCTCACGGCATCCCCTGCCAGACCTGGAGCAGCCGCCCGACCATGCCGGGAATCGCGAAGCCCGCCACCGCGACCACCGCGGGCCCCCAGCGTGAGCGCTCGCCGATCCCCCAGAAGGCCGCCACCGGCGGGATCACCACGCTGCCCGCCAGGTAGCCGATGAGCGTGGCCGAGCTCGCCGGCCCCTCGCCCCGCACCATCGCGGCGATCACGAACCCGGCCTGGACCAGCAGTCCGACCTCCAGCACCCCGAGCGCGACGAGAAGCACGGTGCCCATCGCTCTGTTCCGCATGGTGGTCAGGAGGCTGACCAGGCCGACCGCCAGGGAGAACAGGATCAGGCCGGTCGCGAGCGGGCCGATCATCGAGACCGCAGGGGATCGAAAAGCATGAGCAGTAGGGTACTGCCCGCCCCCCTCACCCCCTCCTTCACGGCGCCTATTCTGAGACCGTGGAAAGGATCCTGGTCAGCGCCTGCCTGATGGGGCGGAAGGTCCGTTACGACGGGGCCGCCAAGACGAGCGGCGACGCACTGCTGGCCGCGTGGCGGCGCCAGGGGAGGCTCGTTCCGTTCTGCCCGGAGGTCGAGGGCGGCCTGCCCGTCCCGCGCCCCGCCGCGGAGATCGAGGGCGGCGCCGGAGGCGCGGCGGTGCTCTCCGGGACGGCCCGGGTGCTGACCACCGGGGGTGCCGACGTCACGGCCGCCTTCCTCGCCGGCGCTCAGGCGGCGCTCGCCGTCGCCAGGTCCTTCGACGTGAAGGTGGCGATCCTGAAGGAGGGCAGCCCCTCCTGCGGCAGCCTGACCGTCTACGACGGCACCTTCGCCGGCCGGCGCGTCCCCGGTCACGGAGTCACCTCGGCCCTGCTCGAACTGCACGGCATCGCGGTCTTCGGCGAGGATCGCATCACCGAGGCCGCCGCACGACTGCGCGAGATCGGCGAACCCTAGTATTCCCACAGGTCTGTACGGCTCTCCCCGCCGATGCAGAAGACCGCAGAGCCGTGCTCTCCCTTGACCAGGTCGACCCGGATCCACCCGGTGGCCGAGGCGACCTTGGCCTCGTAGCCCGCGTTGGGGGCCGCGGCGATCAGACGGCACACACCGTTCTCGATGGCGAACGAGACCGAACCGCCCTTGACGTTCACCACGCGCAGGTTCTCGGTCGAGATCGACCTGGTCCTGGTGGCCGCCGGCTTGGGCGCGGTGGGCGACGGCGCACCGGATCCGGACGGCGAGGAGGACGGCGCCGACCGGGAGAGCCCGGCGTCCCGCGTGCGCACCGGCGTGGCCGTCCTCGACGGGGAACGGGCCGGCTGAGATCCGGTGGTATCCCGCGTGGGCGGGATGAGACGGGGCGCCGGGGTACGGACGGGTTCCGAGGAGGCCGTCGGCACGCCGATGATCTGCGGTCCCGTCGGCGCCCCCAGCGGGAGCCGCGAGTCTCCGGTGCGGCCGATGGCGGCGTTGAGGGGCTCGATGCTCGCGTCCTCGAAGACCTCGCTGCGGAGCACGTCGCGGACGCCGAACCAGGCGACCGAGATCGCCAGGACGGTGGCTCCGCACCACACCGCTATGAACCCCAGCGTTTGCCGCATGTCACGGATTATTACGTTACATGTCCCACTATTCACTACCGTTACACGACATGGCGACAGTTCTGGTGGTCGAAGATGACGAGTACGTACGGTCCGCGATCATTCAGGAACTCAGCAGGCGCCAGCACGTCGTGCGCAGCGCGGGACGTGCCCTCGACGCCCTGAGGGAGATCACCCAGAACCCCCCGGACGCGGTGGTCCTCGACCTCGGGCTACCCGATCTGGACGGGGCGGAGGCTCTCAAGATGGTCCGCAGCGTATCCAGTGTCCCCGTCATCATCGCCACGGCCAGGGACAACGAAGCGGAGATCGTCCGTCTGCTCCAGGCGGGGGCCGACGACTATCTGGTGAAGCCGTTCTCCGGCGACCACCTGAACGCCCGCCTGGACGCCGTGTTGCGCCGGGCGCGGAGCGCGACCCCGCCACCGCTACTGTGCGTCGGCGCGCTGTCGGTGGACCTGAACCGGCGCGAGGCCCACCTGGACGGCGCCCCTCTCACCCTCACCAGACGCGAGTTCGACCTCCTCGCCTACCTCGCCGCCCGCGCCGACCGGGTGGTCTCCCGCAAGGAGTTGCTCACCGAGGTGTGGCAGCAGTCCTACGGCGACGACCAGACGATCGACGTCCACCTGTCGTGGCTGCGGCGCAAACTCGGCGAGAGCGCGTCCTCCCCCCGCTACCTGCACACCGTACGCGGCGTGGGGGTCATGTTGATCACACCGTCGTGAGACGGACCCTGGCCCTGCTCACCGTCGCCGGGACCTCGATGGTCGCCCTGGCCTTCCTGATCCCGCTCGGGCTCATCGTCAGGGAGATCGCCTACGGCCGGGCCATGGCCGAGGCCGAACGGCAGGCGTCGGCTCTGGTCCCGGTGCTGGCCATCACCGTCGAGGAGACCCGGCTCACCCACGCGCTGCTCAGCACGGGCGCGCAGGACCGGATCGCGGTCCACCTGCCCGGCGGCGGCTCGGCCGGCACCGTCAGGGCCCCCGCCGAGACCGTGGCCGCCGCCTCCCGGCTGACCAGGGCCATCACCGCGGAGATGGACACCGGCTACCTCCTGCTGCGCCCGGTCGCCCTGGAGGGCGGGCGGACCGTGGTCATTGAGATCTTCATCCCCTCGGACGACCTCACCCGGGGCGTCGCCGCGTCGTGGGCCGTGCTGAGCGGGGTGGCGACGGTGCTCGTCGCCGGCTCCCTGCTGGTCGGCGACCGGCTGGGCGTCCGGGTGGTGCGTTCGGCCCGGCGCCTGGGCAGGGCGGCGAGCGCGCTGGGCGCCGGAGATCTCAGCGTCCGCATCGAGCCGGAGGGCCCACCCGAGCTGGTCGCGGCCGGTGAGGCGTTCAACAGCATGGCCGACCGCGTGGTCCAGCTCCTGGCCGCCGAGCGGGAGATGGCCGCCGACCTGTCGCACCGCCTGCGCACACCCCTCACCGCGCTCCGGCTCAGCCTGGACCACCTGGGGCCCGAGGCCGAACAGAGCAGGAGCGCGCTGGGCCGCCTGGAAGCGGAGGTGGACCAGATCATCGCGGCGGCCAGGCAACCCTCCCTGGCGCCGGAGCTCGTCCACTGTGACGCCGCCGAGGTGCTGCGCGAGCGGCTGACCTTCTGGTCCGCCCTGGCCGAGGACCAGCAGCGCGCCTGGGAGTTGATCGGCGCCTCGACCCCCACGCGGGTTCCGGTCGCGGCAGGAGAGCTCAGCGCCGTGCTGGACGCCCTGCTCGGCAACATCTTCCGGCACACCCCCGAGGGCACGGCGTTCACGGTGACCCTGCACCAGGGCTCGGGCACCGTCGGCATGCTGATCGCCGACACCGGTCCCGGGATCCCCGACCCGGAGGCGGCGCTGCGGCGCGGGAGCAGCGGCGCGGGATCCACCGGGTTGGGCCTGGACATCGCCCGCCGGCTCGCCGAGTCCACCGGCGGCACGCTACGGATCGACGCCTCCTCCCTCGGCGGCGCCAGGGTCCAGCTCTGGTTCCGCACCGACCGGCACGATCGGCCTCCGCGCATCACCCGGCGCCTGGTCCGCGGCCGCTGGTCCCGCGGGAACGCACCGCGTTGAACAGCCCGCTGAAGGTCACCGTCATGCTTGGCGGGGAGACCATCAGAGGTTGCGCGATAGGCGCGTTTCTTCCCTTTTGTGGGTCCCGCGCCGGAAACGGGCAAGGCTTGGCCGTCGCCCGCCTCGTTCGAGGGAGGTGAGAAGCCGCTTCCCTCGGGGAGCGGAGAAGTCAGACATTGGTTAGATCGCACGTAAGCACGCCTTAAGAGCAGCTAAAGCACGCTGTTTCGCCATTCCGGCTGCACGATCATGAAGGAGCGCGGAAGGGATCGCGTACGCCACCCACGTCCGTGATCCCCCGCGCGTCTCACCGGGCCGGCCTCACGTTCAGACGGAGGGCGCGCGGCCGGCCCGGCAAGACGCGCCGGGATCCGCGGCCAGAAACGGAAGCCGCCTCTGCCCTGCACGAAAGCGCAGGTCAGAGGCGGTTCAACTGTGGAGCTATGGGGATTCGAACCCCAGACCTCCTCCATGCCATGGAGGCGCGCTACCAGCTGCGCCATAGCCCCTTGTCACCGCTTCGAGTGCTCTCGTCGCGGCGCTTGGGAAGCATATAAGGACACCGACATGTTCACCTAATCGACGGCCACACGGCCCGCGCCCGCCACCGGGGCGCAAGCCGCACCGGCGAGGTCACTCCTGGGTGGCCTCGGGGCTGTCGTCGCTGCTGACCGGCTCGGGGAGGGTTCCGGCGTTGTGCTCCAGCAGGCGCCAGCCCTTGCGCGACTCCTCCAGCACCGACCAGGAACAGTTTCCCAGGCCGCCCAGGGCGGGCCAGAGCTCCTGCGGCAGGTTCATGAGCTTGGCGATGCCGAGCCGGATCGCCGCCCCGTGGGAGGCGACGACGAGCAGGCCGTCGGAGTCGACCTGCGCGGCCCAGCGGCGCACCGCCGAAGCCACCCTGTCGGCGACGTCACCGACCTCCTCGCCGCCCGGCGCCTCCCAGGCCGCGAACTCCCTGGGCCAACCCGCGGAGATCTCCTCCCGGGTGAGCCCTTCCCACTGCCCGCCGCCCCGCTCTCGCAGATCCTTGTCGACCATGACGTTCAGGCCGGTGACGCGGGCCAGTGCCGAGGCCGTGTCGAAGGCCCGTTGGAGGTCGGAGGAGACGATCATGCTCGGGCGGAGCGCGGCGAGCAGCGAGGCCGCACGGGTCGCCTGCGCGATCCCGGTCTCGTCAAGCGGGATGTCGCTGTGGCCCTGGAAGCGGTGTTCGACGTTCCACAGCGTCTGACCATGTCTGAGACAGACGACGCGACGGCTCACTCAGCTACCGCCCCGCGGGCGCGCTGGGCGGCGACCTGGGTCACGCTGTCCGGCAGCGCGATGGAGGGGCAGTCCTTCCACAGGCGCTCGAGCGCGTAGAAGGTGCGGTCTTCCTCGTGCTGGACGTGCACGACGATGTCGATGTAGTCCAGCAGGACCCAGCGGCCCTCGCGCTCGCCCTCGCGGCGGACGGGCTTGGCGTCGGCCTCGATCCGCAGCCGATCCTCGATCTCGTCGACGATGGCGCGGACCTGGCGGTCGTTGGTGGCGGAGCAGAGCACGAACGCGTCGGTGATGACGAGCTGGTCGCTCACGTCATAGGCGAGGATGTCATCGGCCAGCTTGTCCGCCGCCGCCTCGGCGGCGAGCCTGACGAGCTGGATGGATCTGTCGGTTGCTGTCACGGTGTGGGTCAGTCCTCCTGCTAGTCGGCGCTGTCACCTATCAGGGTGCCCGATTCGGCGCTCGTTGAAGAGCCACCGTTTGAACAACGCCTATCGTGGGCCGCCCGATTCCGTACCGCAAACGGATTGGCGGTCTGATCGGGGGCGTACCGCGCGGTCGGGGCCGCGCCTGCCGATCTCGGGTGGGACGGGCAGGTGCCCGGGTCATTCGGCGATCAAGCCGGTTGAGCTGTGGACACCCGTCCCACGCAAACTTCTCGAATCATAGCGAAACACGTTCTGACTTGCGCCATTTCCGCAGATCATCGCGATTCACAGATTCTCTTCCGGCCTGCCCTGCCCCAACCGCCGGGGACGATCCCCCTCAGATGACGCCTTGCCGTAGAGGCCACGCTTGTTGATGTACTGGACGATGCCGTCGGGCACGAGGTACCAGATGGGCTCCCCGGCGGCCACCCGCTCGCGGCACTCCGACGACGAGATGGCCAGCGCCGGGATCTCCACCAGGCTGACCTTCCCCTCGGGAAGGCCGGGGTCGTGCAGGACGTGGCCGGGCCTGGTGGCGCCCACGAAGTGCGCGATGGTGAACAGCTCGTCGACGTCGCGCCAGCTCAGGATCTGGGCCAGGGCATCGGCGCCGGTGATGAAGTAGAGATCGACGTCGGGCCCCCAGGCAGAGGAGATCTCCCGGAGCGTGTCGATGGTGAAGGTCGGCCCCGGGCGGTCGATGTCGACGCGGCTCACCGAGAAGCGAGGGTTGGACGCGGTCGCGATGACCGTCATGAGATACCGGTCCTCCGCGGCGGAGACGGTCCTGTCGGCTTTCTGCCAGGGCTGTCCCGTCGGCACGAAGACCACCTCGTCGAGGTCGAAGTGGTGGGCGACCTCACTGGCCGCGACCAGGTGACCATGGTGGATCGGATCAAAGGTCCCGCCCATGACGCCCAGGCGCCGCTTCCCCCGACCGGTAGGCGCGTTCATCATGAAACGGACCATACGCGCAAGCCGTACAGAGCTTTTAATCACCCCCCGCGCGTGGCAGGCAGACCCGACGTAGCATGCCGGACATGACCACCACCCCGGATCGCAACCGCGTGCAGCTTCCCGGCATCAGCTCACGCGCCTACGAACATCCCGCTGACCGGTCCGCGCTGGTCGCCCTCCGATCGCTCAGCGGATTCGACACGGTGCTCAAGCAGATGTCCGGCCTGGTCAGTGAGCGCCGCCTGCGCCTGATCTACCTCGCCTCGGCCGTACGCACCGGTGACACGCAGTTCCGAGCACTGCACGACATGGGCCGCGACGCGGCCTACACGCTCGACCTCCACCGCATTCCCGAGGTCTACGTGCAGCAGAGCCCGCTGGTGCAGGCGAAGGCGATCGGTTTCGACGACCCGTTCATCGTCGTCACGACCGGCCTGCTGGACCTGATGGATTTGGAGGAGCAGCGCTTCGTCATCGGCCACGAGACCGCCCATATCCTGTCGGGCCACGCCGTCTACCGCACCATGCTCGACATCCTGACCCGTCTGGCCTCGCGCGTGGCCTGGATCCCGCTCGGCTACATCGGCCTGCGCGCGATCGTGGCCGGCCTGGAGGAGTGGCACCGCAAGTCCGAGCTCTCCGCCGACCGCGGCGGCCTGCTCTGCGGCCAGGACCCCGATGCGGCGCTGCGCGCCCTGATGAAGCTCGCCGGCGGCTCGCGCCTGCACGAGATGAACATCGAGGCCTTCCTCGACCAGGCACGGGAGTACGACACCGCGGGCGACGTCCGCGACGGCCTGCTCAAGGTCCTCAACCTGCTGGGCACCACCCATCCGTTCGCCGTCTCCCGCGTCGCCGAGCTCGACAAGTGGCGCCGCGGCGGCGAGTACGACACGATCATCGCCGGCGACTACCCCCGCCGCGCCGACGACTCCAACGCGAAGATCTCCGAGGAGGTCCGGGCTGCCGCCCGCTCCTACCGCGAGTCCTGGTCGCAGTCCCAGGACCCGTTCATCGGTGTTCTGCGTGACGTGGCGGAAGGTGCTGTCAACGCCGGGGAGCGCATCTTCAATCGCTTCTCCCGCCGCGATGGAAATTAGCCGAGAGTTCCACCAAAAGGGCCCGGACGGGCCCTTTTTTATTCAACAGGTATGGCAGGACCGGAACGCGTTGCCGCGCCCCCTGAAGGTCAACGGTGATCCTGCGGGCAAGGGGACCGACCGCGGCGCCTGAACGAACGTGGGTCACATCACCGGCGCCCCGGCCTCCCGCGACACCTGGGCCGCCATACCGTCCAAGGTCGCCTGAGCCGACGCGAACCCCCACCACCGGCCGGGACCTGGCGCCGGGGGCCTCCCTGACGAAAGGACGTCCCCTACACGAGAAGGGCGATCGCGCGTACGGCCGCCGAGCACAGGGCGACGAAGCCGCCCAGCACGGCGAGCGCGCGCAGCCCCTCCTTGCGGAGCTCGACGAGCTCGGTGCCGATCCGCTCGATCTCCCGGCCGAGGAGACCGCCACAGACGACGCCGAACACGACGCCGGAGACGGCGATCGGGGCCGAGTGCAGCCACCACTCCGGTGGCAGCGAGCCACCGAGGGTCAGCCAGAGTGCGAGACCCGCCAGGGCGGCCGCCGGCAGCCCCGGCCAGGCCAGGACGGTCAGCAGCGAGGCGGCGAAGATCACCGGAAAGCCCAGCACCCGCAGGGCCACCCGGACCCTGGCCGACTTGCGCTTCCTGACCAGCCAGTGCCCGCCCCAGAGCGCGCGGGCCAGTGCGGCGAACAGGCCGGTGACGGCGAAGGTGGCCGGCGGCCAGATGACCGTGGCCACGACGCACGGCACGGCCAGCACCGCCAGCAGGAGCAGCGCCGCGTTGCCCGTGGGCAGTGGTCCTGCCCGGCCAGGGGCCTGAGCCTCCCCTGCCGCGCCGCCGGACCGCCCGCCCGCCCGGCGCCGGGTCGCCCGGCCATCCGCGGCGGAGGAACGCCCGCCCCGCGACGCCTCACCTGCCGCGAGAGCCGCACGCCCACCGCTGGACGCCTCAGCGGCCGGGGAGGCCTGACGCCCGCCCCGCGACGTCTCCCCCGCCGCGGGGAGCACTCGCCCCGCGCGGGGCGCCTCACCGGAGGCGAGCGCCGCCCGTCCGCCACGTGGCGTGCCCTCCGCGGCGGCAGGGGGGCGTACCGCCCGCGCGGGCCCCGCCGAGCCTTCCGCCGCCGGGGCGGGCGACCTTCCCCTGGCCGATCGGCCGCTCCTCGCGGGCTCGTCGCCCTTGGCGCGGGGCTTGGGACGGCTCTCCTGCTTCCTGGCTCCGCCGGGCTTCTCCCCTGCGGAGCCTGCCGCCTTCTGGGAGATCCCCGCCTCGGGCGAGGCCACCCGGGCGAGGCGGCCGAGGCGGCCGGCGAGAAGGGCCGCGGTGGGGCGCTTGGCCGGCTCACGGTGCAGGGCCGCGCGGATCAGGGGCAGCAGGGCTGCCGGGACACCCTCAAGATCGGCCTGACCGTTGAGGATCGCGTACATCTGCGCCTCGACCGTGCCCCTGCCGAAGGTGGGCCTGCCGGTCGCGGCGAAGGCCACGGTGGCCGCCCAGGCGTGCACGTCCGCGGGCTCGCCCACGGGCTCGTCGGCGAACAGCTCGGGGGCGGCGTAACCGGGGGTGCCGAGGAAGGTGCCGGTCAGGGTGAGTCTGGTGGCGTCCAGGACGTGGGCGATGCCGAAGTCGATGAGGACGGGCTCGTCGTCCTCGTTGACCAGCACGTTGGCGGGTTTGAGGTCACGGTGGACGACCCCGGCCGCGTGGATGATCGACAAGGCGGTGGCCAGCCCCTGTGCGAGGGTGAGCAGGCCGCCTTCCAGGGGACCGCCGCGCCGCACCCGCTCCAGGAGGGTCTCTCCCTCGATGTGCTCCATGACCAGGTAGGGCCGATCACCGTTGAGGTCGGCGTCGACGACGCGGGCCACGTAGGGGCTCTCGACCCTGCGAAGGGCACGGACCTCCCGCTCCAGACGCACCCGGGCCTCGGAGTCGGTGTCGACCATGTCGTGGAGGACCTTGAGCGCGACGTTGTCACCACGGCGGCCGACGGCGAGGTAGACCTCGCCCATGCCTCCCCGGCCGAGACGCTCCAGCAACGTGTAAGGACCGACCCGCCCGAGACGACCCATGTGACCTCCTGCGTCGGCCACATGGGTCAGGGACCGCTGCGCCTATCGGGTCGCTCGCTCCCGCTCGCTTCCCTGCTGTCCAGCCGTAGGAGACCACACCATAGCGGGCGAGTGTGACGTTTTCCCGATGGCACGCCGGACTCCCGGAAAGATCGGCATGGCGGGACGCGCGCCTCCTCGTGCGCCTCGTCAGGCTCGGGTCAGGCCACGGGCGGAGCGTCTCAGGGCCGGCGCGTGGGCTTGCGGACCGGGTCTTCCAGCAGGCTGTCGAGCTTCGCGGTGGGTTCCGCCGACAGGTCGCGGCGCCGGGTACGGCGCCAGTTGACGTGTCCGCGGCTCTCCATGAGCAGCAGTAGCCGGTCCGCACCAAAAACGACAAAAGCTATGAAGAGGAATGCAACGACGATTTCCATGAAGTCCAGTCAAACCATAAGCGACCGTGATCACACGGAGCGACACACCATAACGCTCAGTGATGACCAAAGTCATCGAACGAGACCCCCGATGAACCTCCGGAGTGCCGACTACACCGTAGACCCCGGAGCGCCTGGCAGCGCGGTGATCCGGGAACCCCGATGGATCACACCCGTACCGTGCGGCTCGCGGAGCGTTCCCGACGCCGTTGGTCCTCGGCGTCGGGAACGCTCCCCGGCCCGCGCCCCTACCTCAGGCGGGCTTCGGCCGAGGCGAGGACCGTACCCTCGCTGGTGCGCAGGTGGCCCTCGCCGGTGTAGACCCACTTGGTCGAGGTCAGCTCCGGCAGGCCCATGGGGCCGCGCGCGTGCAGCTTCTGGGTGGAGATACCGATCTCCGCGCCGAAGCCGAACTCCGCGCCGTCGGTGAACCGGGTCGAGGCGTTGACCGCCACGGCCGCGGAGTCGACCAGGGCGACGAACCTGCGGGAGGCGCTGACCGAGCGCGTGACGATCGCGTCGGTGTGGGCTGAGCCGTACTTCCTGATGTGCGCGACCGCGTCCTCCAGCGAGTCGACCACGGCGGCCGCGATGTCCAGCGAGAGGTACTCCATCCGGAAGTCCTCCTCATCGGCGGGCACCACGTCACCGTACGCCGCGACGCGGGCGTCACCGTGCACCGTGACGCCCTCCGCCGCCAGCGCGGCCAGTGCGCGCGGCACGAAGGTGTCCGCCACGGCCGCGTGCACCAGGAGCGTCTCCGCGGAGTTGCAGACCGAGGGGCGCTGGACCTTGGCGTTGATCAGGATCTGGATCGCCAGGTCGAGGTCGGCGTCGGCGTCGACATAGACGTGGCAGTTGCCCACGCCGGTCTCGATCACCGGGACCGTGGACTCCTCCACCACCGAATTGATCAGCGAGGCCCCGCCGCGCGGGATCAGCACGTCGACCAGGCCGCGGGCCCGCATGAGCTGCTTGACCGAGTCGCGGGTCAGCCCGGGAACCAGCTGGACGGCCCCCGCGGGCACCTCGGTGCCCGCCAGCGCCTCCTGCATGATCCTGACGAGAACCGTGTTGGACTCGTACGCGCTGGAGGAGCCGCGCAGCAGGGTGGCGTTGCCGCTCTTGAGGCAGAGCGCCGCGGCGTCCACGGTCACGTTGGGCCGGCCCTCGTAGATGATGCCGATCACCCCGAGCGGGACCCGGAGCTGACGCAACTCCAGTCCGTTGGGCAGCGTGTTGCCCCGGATCACCTCACCCACCGGGTCGGGAAGGTCGGCGACCTGACGGACCGCCTCGGCGATCGCCTCGATCCTGGCCTCGTCGAGGCTGAGACGGTCGATCATGTATTCGGAGGTCCCGCTCTCCCTGGCCTTCTCGACGTCGAGCGCGTTGGCCGCGACGATCTCGGCGGACCCGGCCACGAGCGCGTCCGCGACCACCCGGAGCGCGGCATCCTTCGGCGCCCTCGGCAGCGGGGCCAGCTCGGCGGCGGCCTCTTTAGCCGCCAGGGCTACCTTCAGGAAGTCCTCGGACATCTCGCGCTCCAAAAAGAACTAGTGGTGGGACTCCAGTATGACGATGTCGTCACGGTGGATGAGCTCTCGTTCGTACTCGGGCCCCAGGGCGGCCGCCAGTTCCCTGGTGGAACGACCGAGCAGCCCGGGGATCTCCCCCGCGTCGAAGTTGACCAGGCCGCGCGCGACCACCTGGCCGAGCGGATCGCACAGATCCACCGGGTCGCCCGCCGCGAAGTCGCCCTCGACCGCCGTGACCCCCGCGGGAAGCAGTGACTTGCGGCGGCTCACCACCGCCTCGACGGCGCCGGAGTCCAGGTGGAGCCGGCCTCGGCCGGTGGTGGCGTGGGCCAGCCAGAGCAGGCGAGTGCCCGGGTGGCGGCCCTCCGGGTGGAAGTAGGTGCCGACATCGGTTCCCGCGAGGGCCTGGGCCGCGTGCGCGGCGGCGGTCAGCACCACGGGAACACCCGCCCCTGTGGCGATCTTGGCGGCCTGAACCTTGGTGACCATGCCACCGGTGCCGACCGCGCCGCCCTTGCCGAGCTCGACCCCGACGAGGTCGGAGGGCCCGCGCACCTCGGTGAGCCGGCGGGCGCCGGGGCGGCGAGGGTCGCCGTCGTAGAGGGCGTCCACATCCGACAGCAGCACCAGCGCGTCGGCCCTGGTCAGGTGTGCGACCAGGGCGGCGAGGCGGTCGTTGTCGCCGAACCGGATCTCGTCGGTGGCCACGGTGTCGTTCTCGTTGACCACCGGGACGATGCCCAGCTCCAGCAGGCGTGCCAGCGTGCGCTCGGCGTTGACGTGGTGCGAGCGGCGCATCATGTCGTCGGCGGTCAGCAGCACCTGGCCGACCCGCAGGCCGTACCTGGCGAAGGAGGAGGTGTAGCGGGCCACCAGCACGCCCTGGCCGACCGAGGCCGCGGCCTGCTGGGTGGCGAGGTCGCGTGGCCTGGCCGCCAGGCCCAGCGGGCCGAGGCCCGCCGCGATCGCGCCCGAGGAGACCAGCACGATCTGGGTGCCGGACTTCCGCCGGGCGCCGAGCACGTCGACCAGGGCGTCCACCCGGTCGACGTCGATCATTCCCTGCGGAGTGGTGAGCGAGGACGAACCCACCTTCACGACGAGGCGTGAGGCCTTACGGATCCGTTCGCGCGCAGAGTCCACGACACGCACCTTTCAAAAATGATCACTGGAAGAACAGCGGGAAGCGTACTAACCGAGCCGGTTGTCCGACCCGCGCGGCCCCTGGTGCACGGCCTCGGCGTTGAGCGTCGGCTGCCAGTCGAAGATGTAGCCGTTCTCCATGGAACCGATGATCACTTCGGCCCCGGCCTTCGCCCCGGCCTTGGTGAGCTCCTCCTCGACACCGAGCCGCTCCAGCCGGTCGGCCAGATAGCCCACGGCCTCGTCGTTGGTGAAGTCGGTCTGGCGGATCCACCGCTCCGGCTTGGCCCCGGTGACCTGGAAGGTGTCCTCGTCGATCCGGCGGACGGCGAATCCGGTGTCACCGTGCTGCTTGGGCCTGATGACCAGTCGGGTCGGCTCGGGGACGGGGGCGGCGGCCCTGGCCGCGGCGACCATCTCCCCCATGGCGTAGGTCAGTTCCTTGAGCCCCTCGTGGGTGGCCGCGGAGATCGAGAAGACCCGCAGCCCCCGCTCCTCGAGCATCGGCCCGACGATGTCGGCCAGGTCGCGGGCGTCGGGCACGTCGGACTTGTTGAGCACCGCCAGGCGCGGCCGGTCCTCCAGCTTGCCGTACGCCGCGAGCTCGGCCTCGATCGCCTCGTAGTCGCTGATGGGGTCGCGGCCCGGCTCCATCGTGGCGCAGTCGATCACGTGCACCAGCGTGTTGCAGCGCTCGACATGGCGCAGGAACTCGTGCCCCAGGCCCTTGCCCTGTGAGGCGCCGGGGATCAGGCCGGGGACGTCCGCGACCGTGAAGACGGTCGCGCCCGCGGTGACCACCCCGAGGTTGGGGACCAGCGTGGTGAACGGGTAGTCGGCGATCTTCGGCCGGGCCGCGGAGAGGGCCGCGATGAGGGAGGACTTGCCCGCGCTGGGGAAGCCGACCAGCGCCACGTCGGCGACGCTCTTCATCTCCAGCATCACGTCGAGCTCGTCGCCGGGCTCGCCGAGCAGCGCGAACCCGGGGGCCTTGCGCTTGGCGCTGGCCAGTGCGGCGTTGCCGAGCCCGCCGTGCCCGCCCTCGGCGATCACATAGCGGGTGCCCGCGCCGACCAGGTCGATGAGGACCTCACCGGTGTCGGCGTCCTTGACCACGGTGCCGTCCGGCACCGGGATGACGATGTCGGGACCGTTGGCACCGTCGCGGTTGGAGCCCTGTCCCTGCTTGCCGTTGTCGGCCTTGCGGTGCGGGCGGCGGTGGTACTCCAGGAGCGTCGCCGTGTTGGCGTCCACCTCCAGGATCACGTCGCCGCCGCGGCCGCCGTTGCCCCCGTCCGGGCCCCCCAGCGGCTTGAACTTCTCCCGATGGACAGAGGCGCAGCCGTTTCCCCCGTCACCGGCCTTGATGTGCAGGACCACCTGGTCCACAAAGTCCGGCATCTCTACTTTCCTACCTCTATCTACGGGAACTTCTGCGGAAAACGCGAACAGGGGTGGACCGCCGAATGCGATCCACCCCTGCCCTCAACGTCTGTCGGTGCGAATCTACTCCGCGACCGGAACGATGCTCACCGCGCGGCGCCCGCGCTTGACACCGAACAGAACGTGGCCTGCGGCCAGCGCGAACAGCGTGTCGTCACTGCCACGGCCGACGTTGTCGCCGGGGTGGAAGTGGGTGCCACGCTGACGAACGATGATCTCGCCGGCGTTGACCAGCTGACCGCCGAAGCGCTTCACACCGAGCCGCTGGGCGTTGGAGTCGCGGCCGTTCCGAGTGGACGACGCGCCCTTCTTATGTGCCATCTCGCAAAACTCCCGAAACTCAGGCCTGGTCGATGCCGGTGATCTTCACCTGGGTGTACCGCTGGCGGTGACCCTGGCGCTTCTTGTACCCCGACTTGTTCTTGTACTTCAGAATCCGGATCTTCGGACCCTTGGTCTCACCGAGAATCTCGGCGGCAACCGTGAACTTGCCCGCCTCGGTGGTCACGTCGCCGTCGTTGACGACGAGGACCGTCGGCAGCGAAACCGTGGAACCGACCTCGCCGGCGACCTTGTCCACTTCAAGGACGTCACCGACGGAGACCTTCTGCTGCCTGCCGCCGCAACGAACGATCGCGTACACCGCGGAACCCTTCTTCTGACTGCTTGCTCGCTGGATGCTGCGCCCCGCATCCGGCTGTGGTCATTGATGACGTACCGGGTAGGCGCGCGAACAGGGCGCGCCATGAGCGCACCGGTTCACCAGAATACCGGATTGACGGTGTCCTGGTCGAACCGGGCGGAACGTCGGGGGTGCCGACCTCAGGTCCTGCTCCTTGGATCTTCTGCCTGCCTTGGTCACCCGGACGGGGCCTCGCGACGGTTCCGTCACCCATAGCACGCTATGAGCTCCTCTTCCGCCCTACGAGACACCGTCCGGCAGACCCACGCCACGGCAAAATCTGCGGGACAGGACCTACTCGGCCGACCTGGCCTTGCGGGAGCGTCTCCGCCCCCGGCCAGAAGCCTGTGCTGCCTGACCGTCCTCGTTCTGGACTCCATCAAGCGCATCGGTCACCGTATCACGACCCGACTGGTCACCGGCCGCCACAGCGTGGCTACCGTCCTTGCCGAGCTTCTCCGCGACGGCCTTCTCGACCGCCATCTTGCCCTGCGTACCACGCGGCTCCGGCTTGCCCTCGACCGGCTCGGTCGAGACGTGCAGGCCGCGGCCGTTGCAGCACTCACAGACCGTGGAGAACGCCTCCAGGAGCCCCTGACCGACCCGCTTACGCGTCATCTGGACCAGACCCAGGGAGGTGACCTCGGCGACCTGGTGCTTGGTACGGTCGCGGGCCAGGCACTCCAGCAGCCGCCTCAGCACCAGGTCCCGGTTGTTCTCCAGCACCATGTCGATGAAGTCGATGACGATGATGCCGCCGATGTCGCGCAGCCTGAGCTGGCGGACGATCTCCTCGGCCGCCTCCAGGTTGTTGCGGGTGACGGTCTCCTCAAGGTTGCCGCCCTGGCCGGTGAACTTGCCGGTGTTGACGTCGACCACGGTCATGGCCTCGGTCCGGTCGATCACCAGCGAGCCACCGCTGGGCAGCCAGACCTTGCGCTCCATCGCCTTGGCGATCTGCTCGTCGATCCGGTAGGCGGCGAAGACGTCGCCGTCCTCCTCCCACCTGCTGAGGCGGTCGGCCAGGTGCGGGGCGACGTAACGGACGTACTCGTCGACCGTCTCCCACACCTCGTCTCCCGCGACGACCAGCGAGGAGAAGTCCTCGTTGAACACGTCCCTGACCACCCGGACCGTCAGGTCCGGCTCGGAGGAGAGCAGCTCCGGCGCGCTGGCCGACTTGGCCTTGCGCTGGATGTTCTCCCACTGCGCCGACAGCCTGGCCACGTCGCGGCTCAGCTCGTCCTCCGACGCCCCTTCGGCGGCCGTGCGGACGATGACCCCGGCGTTCTCCGGCATGACCTTCTTGAGGATGCTCTTGAGGCGGGTGCGCTCCTTGTCGGGGAGCTTGCGGCTGATCCCGGTCATCGAGCCGTCGGGCACGTAGACCAGGTAGCGCCCGGGCAGGCTGATCTGGCTCGTCAGGCGGGCGCCCTTGTGCCCCATCGGGTCCTTGGTGACCTGTACCAGCACCGACTGGCCCGACTTCAGCGCCACCTCGATCCGCTTGGGCTGTCCCTCCAGCCCGGCGGTGTCGAAGTTCACCTCTCCGGCGTACAGCACCGCGTTACGGCCCTTGCCGATGTCGACGAACGCGGCCTCCATGCTCGGCAGGACGTTCTGCACCTTGCCGAGATAGACGTTGCCCACGTACGACTGGCTCGCCTCGCGGTTGACGTAGTGCTCGACGAGGACCCCGTCCTCCAGCACCGCGATCTGGGTGCGCCCACCGGTACGGCGGACCACCATCATGCGCTCGACGGACTCCCTGCGGGCCAGGAACTCCGACTCGGTGATGATCGGCGGACGCCTGCGGCCAAGCTCGCGCCCCTCGCGGCGGCGCTGCTTCTTGGCCTCCAGGCGGGTCGAGCCTCGCACGCTCTGCACCTCGTCCACCGAGGTGCTGCGCCCGGCGCGGGGCGCGCGGATGCGCACCACGGTGTTCGGCGGGTCGTCGTGGACCTCTCCCGCCTCGTCGGTGCCCCTGCGCCGCCTGCGGCGACGCCGGCGCGAGCTGCCGCTCTCCGAGTCTTCGTCCTGCTCGGCCTCGGGCCTGTCCTCTTCGTCCTGCTCGGCCTCGGTCTCCTCGCTCTCGTCGAGGTCCCGCGTCTTGCCACGGCCCCGGCCACCCCTGCGGCGCCGACGCCGGCGGCCACCGGCGTCCTCGTCTCCGTCCGTGTCCTCGTCCTCGGGCTCCTCGGCGATCTCGGCCTTCGCCTCGACGGGCTCGGGCTCCGGCTGCGGCGCGGGAGGCTGGACCGGCGCGGGCCGGGCGGCGGGCTGCGCGGCCCGCTGCGGGTCGGGGGCCTGGAACAGCGGCTGGAACACCGCCGCGGGTGCCTGGAAGGTCACCGAGGGCACCTCGGAACGTTCTTGGGCGACCAGCCCGAAGGGGTCGGCGAACAGCCCCGGCCGCCGTTCCTCGACGGCCTCCTCGACGAGGTCCTCACCCGCGGGCTCGTCATCGAGCGGTTCGTCGACGGGCAGCTCGAGCAGCAGCTCCGCCTCGACCTCCTCCGCCCCGGCCGTGGGCACCTCGCCGGTGACCTCCTCGGCCGCGGCCGGCTCCTCCCGCACGACTGCCTTCTTGCGCGTACGGGTGCGCTTGGCAGGGGCGGCGGGCTCCTCCCGCGGCGCGGGCTCGGCGGCGGGCTCCTGAACGGCGGCGGCCGCCGTCTCGACAGGCTCGGCGACCGGTTCGGCCACCTTCTTCGCACGACTACGCCGCGTGGTGGTGGCGGTGCCGTCCGTCGCGACGGTCTTACGTCTGGTGGCGCGCTTGGGCGCAGCCTCCTTCACCTCTGCCGCCTCCGCGGGCTCTGCCGCCTCGGCGGGCTCTACAGCCTCCGCGGGCTCCACCGCGGGCCCGGACGCACCGGCCGCCGACGGTTCCGGCGAGATGCCGGACGCCGCCCGGGGTGCGGGTGCCGTCACGACCTCGGGAGCCGAATCCGGCTCCTCCGGCGGAGGTCCTGCGGGTCGGCTCGCGGCCCTGCGCCGGGGCGCCGGTGGCCGCGTCTCTTCTGTTGTCGTGTCCCCACCGAGGCTGTTGACCCCGGCGTTGGGCTCGTTGTCGAGCATGCGGGCGCTCTCCCGTTCAGCTCCCGGGCACGTCTCCGCGCCGCGCGGGAGCTCTCGTCTCTCACTGTCCGCCAGGCTCATAGCCCGGCGCCAAGTCCTATATGTCGCCGCCGACGTGCCTGCCCACCGGTTCCGCTTCGCCGCCGCGCGTAATGTCGCGGTCCAGGCCGAACGGATCAGCGGGCTCACCGGTGCGAACGTCCAGCGGGCCCTGCGCCAGCCTGGTCACCTCGGGGGGCACCGGCGGCGCGAAGTCAGCCACAAGACGCAGTCCAGTGAGAACGTCGTCGGGTCGAACGGCAGGAGTTGCGTGCCGTACAACCATGCGAAGTATGACACATGGCCGACTGGACGCCTGACCTGCTGTTGTCCCTTTGCCCTCAAATGCCGCGAGGCTCAGCACCGCCTCCCGCGCGTCGAAACGTCGCATCCCCTTCTTGGTAAGGCGTTCGACCTCGACGTGATCGGTGGCGACGAATCTCTCAACCGCGACACCCGCGAGGGCGAGATCGGCTCCGGGCAGCCGCAGTTCCCACGCCGAGCACTCCATCTGGTCGGCCAGACTCGCGGGGCCGGCCTCCACGACGTCAAGCACGTCGAGACCGGGAGGCAACGAGGCGTCCAGAGCGGCTCGCAGCCGCTCCGGGTCACACTCGCGCGTCACGCTGATCTCGAGGTACTCGGCCTCGCTGGCGACCCCGGTGGGTGCGGCCCCTCCCACGTAGGAGATCTTCGGGTGGGGCGAGAAGCCCGCGCTGAACGCCACCGGGACGTCGGCTCGCCGGACCGCGCGTTCAAGCGCCCGGGAGATGTCGCGGTGGCTGGTGAAGCGCAGGCGGCCACGCTTGGCGTAGCGCACACGGAGACGCTGCACCACTGGCGCGGGCGGCGGCCCGTCGGGAGCGGGTTTCAGAGTGGTGTCGTCCTTCCAAAGTCGTGGTCGTCGTCTCTTGGGTGGGCGGCGCTCACGCACCGCCTACCTCAGACAACCGTCAGTGGCAGCAGCTTCTTCCCGGTGGGCCCGATCTGGATCTCCGTCCCCATCGTGGGGCAGACGCCGCAGTCGTAGCACGGGGTCCATCGGCAGTCTTCGACCTCGACGTCGTTGACCGCGTCCTGCCAGTCCTGCCAGAGCCATTCGCGGTCGAGACCGGCATCGAGATGGTCCCAGGGCAGGACCTCGTTCTCCTCGCGCTCGCGCGTGGTGTACCAGTCGACGTCGACGCCGACCTTGGCCGCGGCGTCCATCCAGCGCTGATAGGAGAAGTGCTCGCTCCAGCCGTCGAACCGGCCGCCGTCCGCCCACACCGCGCGGATGACCTCCCCGACCCGGCGGTCGCCCCGCGACAGCAGGCCCTCCACGATCGAGGGCTTGCCGTCGTGGTAGCGCAGGCCGATGGCCCGGCCGTACTCCCTGTCACCGCGCAGGGCCTCCTTCAGCGCCCTGAGCCTGCGGTCGACCGTCTCGTGGTCGGCCTGGCCGGCCCACTGGAACGGGGTGTGCGGCTTGGGAACGAAGCCACCGATGGAGACCGTGCAGCGGACGTCGCGCGACCCGGTGGCCTCTCGACCGGCCTTGATGACCTTCTTGGCCAGGTCGGCGATGCCCTCGACGTCGACGTCCTCCTCGGTGGGCAGACCGCACATGAAGTAGAGCTTCACCTGCCGCCAACCCTGGGTGTACGCGGTGGTGACGGTCCTGATCAGGTCTTCCTCGGTGACCATCTTGTTGATCACCTTGCGCATCCGCTCGGAGCCGCCCTCGGGGGCGAACGTCAGACCGGAACGCCTGCCGTTGCGCGAGAACTCGTTCGCCAGGTCGATGTTGAACGCGTCGACCCGGGTCGAGGGCAGCGAGAGCGAGGTGTTGGTGCCCTCGTAACGATCCGCCAGTCCCTTGGCGACCTCACCGATCTCGGAGTGGTCGGCCGAGGAGAGTGACAGCAGGCCGACCTCGTTGAAACCTGACGCCTTCACGCCCGCCTCGACCATGTCGCCGATCGTGGTGATCGAGCGCTCACGCACCGGACGGGTGATCATGCCGGCCTGGCAGAACCGGCAACCTCGGGTGCAGCCGCGGAAGATCTCCACGCTGAACCGCTCGTGCACGGTCTCGGCCAGCGGGACCAGCGGCTTCTTCGGATACGGCCACTCGTCCAGATCCATGACCGTGTGCTTGTGGATCCGCCACGGCACACCCGACCTGTTGGGTGCGACGCGCTGGATACGGCCGTCGGGGTGGTAGTCGACGTCGTAGAACTTCGGCACGTAGACCCCGCCGGACTCGGCCAGCCGCATCAGCAGCCCGTCGCGCCCGCCGGGCGAGCCCTCGGCCTTCCACTCGCGGATGACCTCGGTGATCGCGATGGCGATCTGCTCCCCGTCGCCCAGCACGGCGGCGTCGAGGAAGTCGGCGATCGGCTCGGGATTGAACGCCGCGTGACCGCCGGCCAAGACGATCGGATCATCGTCGCCCCGCTCCGACGCCTCCAGCGGGATGCCCGCCAGATCCAGCGCGGTCAGCATGTTGGTGTAGCCGAGCTCGGTCGAGAAGGAGAGACCGAGCACGTCGAACGCCCGTACCGGACGGTGCCCGTCGACCGTGAACTGAGGTACGCCCTCGACACGCATGAGCGCCTCCAGGTCGGGCCAGACCGCGTAGGTCCGCTCGGCCAGTGTCTCCGGCAGCTCGTTGAGGATCTCGTAGAGAATCTGGACGCCCTGGTTGGGCAGACCGACCTCGTAGGCGTCCGGATACATCAACGCCCAGCGAACCGTGGTCTCGTCCCAATCCTTGACGGTCGAGTTGAGCTCACCTCCGACGTACTGGATCGGCTTCTGCACTCTGGGCAGGAGCGCTTCCAGGCGGGGAAACAGCGACTCGACAGACATGCCATCAAGAATATCCGCCCGGAGAGAGTGCCATAGGCAGTCACCCATGCCGGTGCTAGAAAGACTGCCGGCGCATGTGAATCGCCTGAAGCATCCCAAAAGCAATCATGTTGGCGAAGGTGGCGGTACCGCCGTAGGAGACGAACGGCAGGGGAAGACCGGTGATCGGCATGATCCCGACCGTCATCCCGATGTTGACGAACGACTGGAAGGCCAGCCAGCACACGATCGACCCGGCCGCCAGCGTGCCGAACCGGTCCTCGCACTCCCGGGCGATCCGCACCCCCCGCAGCAGGATCACCCCGAGCAGCGCCACCACGGTGACCGAACCGAGGAAGCCGAACTCCTCCCCCGCCACCGTGAAGATGAAGTCGGTGTGCTGCTCGGGTACGAAGCGGCCGGTGGTCTGGCCGCCCCCGAACAGCCCCTTGCCGAACACCTCTCCCGACCCGATCGCGATCAACGACTGGGTGCTGTTGTAGCCGACCCCGCGCGGATCGCTGGCCGGGTTGAGGAACGCGGTGAACCGAGCGATCTGGTACGGCTCCAGGATGTCGAGGAACCACACGGCCGCCCCCGCGCCGAGCACGCCGAGGGTGAGCCCGCCGATCCAGCGCTTGCGGGCGCCGGCCACGACGATCGCACCCGCCGTGATCACCCCGATGACCATCGTGGTTCCCAGGTCGGGCTGGAGCATCACCAACCCCATGGTGAAGGTGGCCACCACCAGCGCGATCACGACGTCGAAGCTCCTCGGCCGGTCGGTGCCGCGGGCGGGCTGGGCCAGCAGCATGGCGAGCATCAGCACCAGGCCGAGCTTGGCGAACTCCGAGGGCTGGAACGCGAAACCACCACCCAGCATGATCCACGAGTGTGCGCCGTTCACGGTGCTGCCGAGGGGTGTGATCACCAGAAGCAGCCCGATCAGCGTCACGCCGTACACCAGCGGCGCGAAGGTCCTCAGCGTCCGGTGGTCCAGCATCGCGGCCGTACCGGCCAGCACGGCTCCGATGACGAGGTTGAGGATGTGCTTCTTGACCAGTCCCGTGGAGCCGGCCGCCCATGTCCTGGTCGAAGACCAGACCAGCATCGTGCCGATCACCCCCAGGGCGGTTACGGCGACCAGCATCACCCCGTCCATCCGGCCCACCGCGGCGGCCGCCGCCACCGTCCTGCCGGCCAGGGACGCCCTCGGCGGCGCGGCCGCCACCCGGTTCACGCCGCTCTCCTGGCGGACGTCACCGCCGACGCCGTCACGGACACCACCGCGGACGGTGTCACCGATGCCACAGCGGATCTCATCGCGCCACCGTCCCGTCTTTCGCGATCACCGGAAGCGCTCTTACCGGGCGCCCGCCCGGCAGGATCGGGGAGGCCGGCTTGCCGTCGGGCTTGAACCCGAAGATGCCCTCGTAGATCTTCCGCACCGCCGGAGCCGCGGTCTCGGCGCCCATCCCACCCTGGGAGACCATGGCGACGATCACGAACTGCGGCTTGTCCGTCGGGGCGAACGAGGCGAACCAGGATGTGTCGGCCTTGCCGTAGACCTCGGCGGTGCCGGTCTTTCCGCCGATCTTGACCTGGTTCATGGGGAACCCGGCAAAGGCCCCGGCCGCGGTGCCGTCGGAGGCGACCTCGCTCAGCGCCCCCTTGATGTAGGCCCGCTCCCGTGGCGAGAGCGGCAGCCTGCCCACCACCGGCACCTCGATCTCCTTGACCTTGGTGCCGTCGGGACGCACCAGCGCCCAGCCCAGCCGGGGGCTGCGCAGCCTGCCGTCCCCGACCAGCGCCGCGTAGGCCGCCGCCAGCTGCAGCGGCGTCACCAGCACGTCGCCCTGCCCGATGGAGAAGTTGGCGGCGTCACCGGGCCGCCACTGGTACCCCTCCAGGCAGTTCTCGTACGCCAACCGCTTGAGGAAGGCGGCCCTGCTGGGGCTGCTCCTGGCCACCTCCGGGTAGCCGGTTTTGGCCCGCTTGCAGTTGGTGTCCTTGGTCACCGACCAGAGCGTCTTCTTCCACGCCCGGTCAGGAATCCGGCCCGCCGACTCACCCGGCAGGTCGATGCCGGTGGGTCGGCCGAAACCGTAGGCGCGCGCCATGGCCGCCATCGGTTCCTTGGTCCTCCCCTTGGGATTGAGCCCGCCGTCGCGCAGCCACTGCTCGTAGGCCGCCCGGTAGAAGATCGTGTCGCAGGACTTCACCAGCGCCATGTGCAGGGTGAGCGTTCCCAGCCCGATACCCCGGAAGTTGTTGAACGGCCGGTCGCCCACCATGAAGGACCCTGGGCAGTCGTACTGGCCGTGCAGCGGGTAGCCGTCCTTGAGCATCGCCGCCACCGACGACACCTTGAACGTCGAACCAGGCGCGAACTCGCCCTTGATGGCCCGGGAGACCAACGGCTTGCCCGCCTTGCCGGACAGCAGACGCTGGTACTGCGCCTCGGAGATTCCCCCGGTCCAGATCGCCGGATCGTACGTCGGCGCGCTGGCCAGAGCGACGACCCTGCTCGTCTTCACATCCAGCACCACCGCCGCCGCGCCGTCCGCCGTGGGCGCGCCCTTCATCGCCTCGGCCAATGCCTTCTCCGCCGTGGCCTGCACCCTGGAGTCGATGCTGGTGATGAGCGTGTCACCCGGCACCGGAGACACGTGCTGCTCCACCCCGATGACCTTGCCAAGCCGGTCGACCTGCACCCGCCGCATCCCCGGCGTCCCACGCAACGACACGTCGTAGACCGACTCCAGGCCGTCCCTGCCCACCAGGTCGACCCCGGAGAACGCCGCCCTGAGCCCGTCGCGCCTGTTCAGCTCCTCCTGCGTGATCGGCTGCAGGTAGCCGAGCGCCTGCGCTCCCGCGCTCCGGCTCGGATACTCCCGTACCGCCTGCACCTCGGCCGTGACCCCGGGGAACTCCTCCTGCCGTTCCAGGATCTGCAGGGCCTCGCGCGTGGTGACATCCGCGTCGATGGGGATCGGCTGGTACGGAGAGCCCGGCCAGCAGGGACGGGTGACCCCCGGCCCGCATGCCCTGATGCGCTCCCGTAGCTCGGCGGGGCGACGGCCGAGCACGGCGGCCAGCTTCTCGAGCACCTCCTTGCCGTTGCCCTCCATCCGGTTCAGGCGGGTGCGGTCGACCGAGACCACCAGCGTGGTCCGGTTTCGGACCAGCGGACGGCCCGTCGAGTCAAGGATCTGCCCGCGTACCGCGGGAACGACGACATCGCGCGTGCGCGTCTCGGTGGCGGCCACCACGTACTCCCGACCGCGCACCACCTGCACCTGCCAGAGCCGGACAGCGAGCAACGCCAGCATCGACACCACCAGCAACTGCACCACGACCAGCCGCCCCCGCATCAGGCCCATGCTCGCTCCTCCTCACCGCCGCTCACGTGTCCTCCAGCACGAGGTGCCTCACAAGCGGCTCCGCATGACGTATCCGAGCACCTGGACGGGGCGCGGCTCCGGCCCGCAGACGAGCCTTCGCACCACCCACACCACCGGCGACGCGGCAAGCAGGTTGTAGAGCACCGCCTGCGGCAGCGTGGTCGTGAGCATGGGCACGCCGGTCCGTGGGTCCCCCAGCAGGGCGCCGGTCGCCACCGCGATCACCGGACCGGCGACCGCGCAGGCCAGCGCCGCGAGCGGCCCCGCCCCAGGATGGCTCTCCACCGCGCGCCCCGCGATGAAGCCGACGAGGCAGAGCACCAGCGCGTGGTGCCCGAACAGGTGCGCGGCCGGCGGCAGCACATCGCTGAGAAGCCCGGCGGCGAAACCCATGGCCGCCCCCGCCGCCGCCCCGCGGGCCAGCGCGTACCCCACCACGGCGAGCAGCACCAGATCCGGCGCGGCCTGCCCCGGCAGCGGCAGCCTGTTGACGACGGTCACCTGGAAAATCATGATTCCCAGGAGCAGCGCCACGAAGATCACGTTGCGCCCCATCCCGTCAGACCCCCTCTCGCTGGAAGCGGGGAGGCGCCGCCTTTCGCGGGCCGGAGGGGAGCACCGCGTCACGCGGGTCCCGGCGCGGCGCCTGCACCACCACGCCGACCACGTCCAGCGCGGTGAGGTCGGCGTACGGCCGCGCGTACGCGATACGGGTCAGCTCACCCGGCGTGGCCTCCACCCGCTCCACCACCCCGATCGGCACCCCCGCCACGTACGGCGCGCCGCGCTGGGAACCGAAACTCACGATGCGGTGGCCGGGGATGATGGGCGCGGTCGAGTCGAGCAGCCGGAAGCGGACCAGACGGCCGTTCTCCCCCACCCCGTGCACCACCCCGATCTCGTTGCTTCCCTCCAGCCGGGCTCCGGCCGCCGAGGCGGGGTCGCTGAGCAGGACCACGGTCGAGGTGGACGCGCCCACGTGGATCACCCTGCCGACCAGGCCGTCGGCGTTCAGCACCGTCATCTCGGTGCGCACCCCGTCGGCGCGCCCCACGTCGAGCTCGACGGCCTCCTCGAACCCGGGAGTCCCACGCCGAGCGATCACCTGGGTGGGCAGGATCTTGTATCCGCCGGTGCCCGAGACCCCGAGCAGCTTGCGCAACTCCTCCGAACGCCCCCGGTCGAGGCTCTGCGCCACCAGGTCCCGCTTGAGCCGCTGGTTCTCCGCGAGCAACTCCTCGATGCGTCCACGCGCGGAAGGAGCCTCGGTCATCGTCTCGAAGAACTCGCCGACCGGCCGCACGATCCCCGACCCCACACTCTCCGCGGTGCCGAACAGTGTCGTGCCGACCATGCGGAGCGGCCCGAACGGGGACTGCGCGGCCGAACGGTGGTCGATGGTCACGAGCACGAGCGCGGCGGCCAGCAGCAGCCCCAGGTTGACCCGTGCCCGGCGGGTGTCCTTCATCAGTGCCGCGGCTCGGGAACCAGGACCTGCTGCAGTGCGTCGAAGTCCTCGACGCACTTGCCCGTGCCCAGCGCCACGGAGTCGAGGGCGTTGTCGACGAGGTGGATCGGCATGCCGGTCTCGGCCTTCAGCCGCTCGTCCATGCCCTTGAGGAGCGCCCCGCCTCCGGTGAGGGCGATCCCCCGGTCCATGAGGTCTCCGGAGAGCTCCGGCGGGCACTTGTCAAGTGTGGTCTTGACCGCGTCGACGATCACGTTGAGCGGTTCCTCGATGGCCTTGCGGATCTCGGCCGCCGACACCACGATCGTCTTCGGCAGGCCGCTGACCAGGTCACGCCCCCTGATCTCGGCATGGCTCTCCTCCGGGAGCATGCAGGCGGAGCCGATGGCCATCTTGATCTCCTCGGAGGTGCGCTCGCCGAGCATCAGCGAGTACTCCTTCTTCGCGAAGGCGATGATCGCCTGATCGAGCTCGTCACCGCCCACCCTGATCGACTGGCTGGTGACCACACCGCCCATCGAGATGATCGCCACCTCGGTGGTGCCACCGCCTATGTCGACCACCATGTTGCCGGTGGGCTCGTGCACGGGGAGCCCGGCGCCGATCGCGGCGGCCATGGGCTCCTCAACGATGTAGACCCTGCGGGCACCCGCCTGGTATCCGGCCTCCTTGACCGCCCGCTGCTCGACCCCGGTGATCCCGCTCGGCACGGCGATGATGATGCGCGGCTTGGCGAAATGGCGGCGCTTGTGCACCCGCTGGATGAAGTAGCGCAGCATGCGCTCGGTGACGTCGAAGTCGGCGATGACACCGTCCTTGAGCGGACGGATGGCGATGATGTTGCTCGGAGTGCGGCCTATCATCCGCTTGGCCTCGATGCCAACGGCCACGATCTTCCCAGTGATGCTGTTGATCGCTACGACGGATGGCTCGTTGAGCACGATTCCGCGCCCTCTGACGTACACGAGGGTGTTCGCGGTGCCGAGGTCGACTGCCATGTCACGGCCCAAAAAAGCAAGATTGCTGCCCATGAGGAAGGCTGGCCTCCTTCCGTCAGGTCGTCGGCGAAAACTACGGAACGCACTCGAATCGTAACGTGACGCACCCACCCTTGAGCGCAATGAGCCGGCCTACCGCAGCAAAATCTTGGGTTAGCCAAATAGGTCGGGCCCCGCCGTCCAGAAGGACGGCGGGGCCCAACAAACACGATAAAAGCGGGCGCCTAGAAGCGATCCGGGAAGAAGATCTTGATCTCCCTTGCGGCGGACTCGGGGGAGTCCGAGCCGTGGACGACGTTCTCGCCGATCTCCAGAGCGTGGTCACCGCGAATGGTGCCGGGAGCGGACTTGACCGGGTCGGTCAGGCCGGCGAGGGAGCGGAAGGCCTCGATGGCGCGCGGCCCCTCCAGCACCAGCGCGACCAGCGGACCGGAGGTGATGAACTCCACCAGCTCACCGAAGAACGGCCGCTCGGAGTGCTCGGCGTAGTGCGTCTTGGCGGTGTCGACGTCCAGGGTGCGCAGCTCCAGCGCCACGACCTTCAGGCCCTTGCGCTCGACACGGGCGATCACGTCGCCGATGAGACCACGCGCCACACCGTCGGGCTTGATCAGGACAAGGGTGCGCTCGGACACTGAGGTTCTCCTTCGAACACGTATGGGTCGCTGACTGCGGTAATCGCGCGAAGTTTACCGCCCTTCGCGCGCTTTCCCGTGGTCGGCGGAGTCACTGGAGGGCCGGACCGTTCCCCGGGCCATCCTCCGGAGAGGGCGCGGGCGGTGGCACCACCACCGGCGGCGCGACCACCTTCTCCGGCTCCGGCTCCGTGTCGGGGTCCCGCTCGGGAACGCGGTCCGGCTCGTGCCGGGGCCTGGACCTGTTGCCCTTACCCGCCCCGGCACCTCCTCCCGTCGCGGCGACGGACCCGTGCACCGGCCCGGCCTCCGGCTTCGAGCGGGCCGGCGTGTGGGAACCGGTCATCGCCTCGGAGCGCGGCCGCACCACCGTGGGCCCTGACTGTCCTCGCATGACGCCTCCCTGCCGTACCCCGCCGGCGGGATCGACCTCCCCCGCGGGAGAGGGCACCAGCCCGGAGGTGGGGCCCGCCACGGGCGAGGTGTCCGCCGTACCGGCATCCGGCGGGCTCTCCGGACTTCCCGGACGCCCCGGCAGGAGACGGGCCAGTACGGCAGCGAGCACGATCACCACGAGCACCAGGCCACCCCCGATCAGTGCCCACAGGTGCAGAGCGTCCACGAACCCGTCGACCAGCGCCTGCGGGGTCTTGGCCTCCCGCAGCTGGGCGACCTGGACACCGCTGCCCAGCAGGAATCCGGCCAGCACCGCGGGGAAGAACAGCGACAGCGCCAGGAGCGCGGCCTCCTCGGCACAGGAGCGCAGCGCGCCGGTGAGGGCCACCGAGGCACCACCCGCGAGCAGCGTGAACGGAAGGATCAGCGCGAGCCCGCCCGGAGCGGGAAGGAACAGCCGTACCGCACACAGGCCCCCGACCACCACCACCAGTCCACCGGCGGTGACCATGGGCATGGCCGTGGCGGCCAGCCGGTTCGTCAGCGCGGCGGCCAGGAGGGCCACCACGGTGGCGATCGCGAAGGCCGACCACAGGCCGGACAGACCCGGACCGCCCAGCCCGCCGAGTTCGACATAGGTGACCTGGGCCGCGGTGGGCAGGACAACGACGCCGACCGCGACCATCGCGTAGGCCGGCGCGCGGCCGGCGGCCCCCCGTGAGGCCCCCGAGGAGGCCAGGGCGAGCAGCACGACGACGGACACCAGGGCCGCGCGGATCACGAGACTCGCCGACCAGTCGAACGTGCTGCCCAGGGCGAGGGCCGCGACGCCCGCGGCGGGCACGACCGCCCACAGCGTGCGCCCGCGTGCCGCGACGACCGTGCCCGGACCGGCGGCGCTCTCCCCGTCCTTCAGCCACAGCACGAGGTAGAGCGCGGCCAGCACGAGCGCTACCCCGGTGAGCATCGGGTACGGCTGCAGGGTGACGCGCCAGGAGTCGACCTGGTCGAGGGGCCAGAGCGCGAGCGCCTGTGCGGCCAGGAGGCTCGCCGCCAGCGCGGCCGCCCACAGCGCCCGCAGGAACGGTGAGCGCCCCCAGACGGCCATCAGGGTGGCGGGGACCAGCAGGCCCGCGCCGACACCGTGCAGGACCCGCAGGACCCCCACCAGCACCGTGGACCCTGCATAGCCGCCGGCCGCGTCCGCGAAGGCGAGCAGGGTCAGCCCCGCGACCACCATCGGGGCCGCCCGCACCCGGCGTACGAGCACCGCGGCCACCGGCATGGTCAGGACCATCGCGGGGAGCGCCAGCCCATGCGCCCTGATCATCGCTATCTGTGAGACTTCCGGTGGCAGGAGGGCGGCGACCACCGAGATGGTGTTGGGGATGGCGACGATCGCCAACGGCAGCACTACCGCGACGAGCAGTCCTAGGACGACGTCGAGCATCAACGAGACACGGAATGCGCGCACCAGGCCCGTGGGCCCGGCGCCCACTGCCCGAGTCGGCTGAATGGGAGGGACGGCCATGTTGGCCGACTTTAGCGAGAAGTCACGCCCTCGACACGGCGAGCGACGAATATCGCTGTGATCCACAGCGCGGCGAAGATCACTCCGAGGAAGAACATGGTCGGGACCATGAAGCCGGAGGCGATGGCGAGCACCTGGACCAGGCTTCCCGCGACGTAGGCGAAAGGCCGCTTGAGCAGGCCGATGACCAGCACGCAGAGGAGCGCCAGACCCAGCCCGACGGTGGCCGCGATGGCCGGTTCGACGCCCTGGGTGTTGATGGCCACCGGCGTGAACAGCCCGACGACTATGGCCTCCATGCCGAGCACGCTGGCGCAGAGGCGCCTCATGCCCGGAGTGACCGTGATCATTTCTCTCTCCTCCTCAGTCGCCCGGCCGGCGGCCGTCGGCACTCACCGCTCACTGCGTCTCGTCTGCCTTGAGCAGGAGCCGCGCGTCGCCGGCGGTGACCACGGAACCTGTGATCAACACCCCGGCACCGCTGAACTCTCCCAGAGCGTCGACCATGCCGATCGCCCTGTCGATCGCACTGTCCAACCGCTCGACCTGGTGCACCCGGTCAAGACCGAAGATCTCCTCGGCCAGCGCGGCGAGATCGTCCACGTCCATGGACCTTGGCGAGGAGTTCCGGGTCACCACGATCTCGTCCATCATCGGTTCCAGCAGCTCCAGGATGCCCTCGACGTCCTTGTCCTCGAACACCGCCAGCACTCCGATGAGCTTCGCGAAGTCGAAGGACTCGTGCACGGCGTCCAGAGTGGCCCGCATCCCCGCCGGGTTGTGCGCGGCGTCGACGACAACCGTGGGGCCCCGGCGCACCACCTCCAGCCTGCCGGGCGAGCGCACCCCCAGGAACGCCTGCCGCACCAGCTCGGCGTCGAGAGGCTCGTCCCCGCCGGTCAGCGCCTCGACCGCGGCCAGGGCGCAGGCGGCGTTGCCGGCCTGGTGAGCGCCGTACAGGGGGAGCAGGATGTCGTCATAGGTACCCTTGAGACCCTTGAGCCGGAGCAGTTGCCCACCGATGGCGAGCTCCCGGCCCAGCACTCCGAACTCCAGTCCCTCGCGTGCCACGGTGGCGCCCGTCTCGGCCGCCTGCTGCATCAGCACCGCGGCTGCGGGAAGCTCCTGCTGCGCGAGCACGGCGATCGCCCCGGCCTTGATGATGCCGGCCTTCTCCCCCGCGATCGTCTCGACGTCGGGCCCGAGGTATTCGACATGGTCGAGGGAGATGGGCGTGATGACCGCCACAGCGCCGTCCGCGACGTTGGTGGCGTCGGTGATGCCGCCCATTCCCGTCTCGATGACCGCGACGTCCACGGGGGCGTCGGCGAACGCCGCGAACGCCATCGCGGTGAGTGTCTCGAAGAAGGAGAGCCGTCGCCCTTGAGCGTCGACCATCTCCAGGTAGGGCGCGATGTCCTCGTAGACCTCGACGAAGCGCTCCTCACTCAGTGGGGCACCGTCCACGCTGATGCGCTCGCGCATGGAGACGAGATGCGGGCTGGTGAACCGGCCGACACGTAGATTGCGCTCACGCAGCAGCGCCTCGATCATCCGGGTCGTGCTCGACTTACCGTTCGTACCGGCCACGTGCACGACGGGATAGGAGTGCTGCGGGGAACCGAGCAGGTCCATAAGCGCGGCGATCCTGTCGAGACTGGGCTCGAAGTTCCACTCGACTCCACGCTGCATGATCGCTTGTTCAACCGCTCGATAGTCCACGTCTCCAGCCTACTGACGTCCCGGTCAGCTTCCGGACACGAGTACCCCCAACGCAAAAAAGGGCCTCACCACCCGGTGGAGCACTTTCCCATCGCGAGATACGAAAACAGAAAGGCTCCCACGGCCGCCAGAACTCTCCCAGAAAGCCCGAGGATCATCGGCCGACGGCCCGGATTCCAGAGTAAGAACCCCACCGGCCGGCGGGAGCCCCGACCTTTCGGAACTCTCCTGGAAAACATGAAGGCCCCCACCAAAAGGTGAGGGCCCTCATAAAAGATTGTCCGGCGGCGACCTACTCTCCCACACCGTCCCCGGTGCAGTACCATCGGCGCTG
>NZ_JBSFWD010000061.1:0-47304 GCF_053592655.1 Streptosporangium sp. NPDC002607 | reverse complement strand
CCCGACCGGCCGGGTGGTCTGGTTCCGGCTCTCCGAGGCCTGACCGTACGAGGGTCAGACCTCCCGGTTCATGGTGGTCCGCAACCACCCCGGACAGGCGACCACGACGTCCCAGATGCTCTCGGCGGCGAGCGAGACACTAGGAGTTCTAAGGCTCGCAGGAAGTGCGGGACCGCAATCGGTTAGCGACCGTCGGGGCCGAACCAGGCAGCATCGGTGAGGTTCCTCAAAGACTCGGGCAGCGCGGTCAACTGGTTACCGCCCAGGTCGAGCCAGGTGAGGGCGGTGAGGTTCCTTAAGGACTCGGGCAGCGCGGTCAACTGGTTGCCGCCCAGATCGAGCTCTTCGAGGGCGGTGAGGTTCCCCAGCGACTCGGGTAGCGCGGTCAGCCGGTTGTTATACAGGTCGAGCCAGGTGAGGGCGGTGAGGTTCCCCAGCCACTCGGGCAGCGCGGTCAACCGATTGCCGCCCAGGTCAAGCCAGGCGAGAGCGGTGAGGTTCCTCAAGGACTCGGGCAGCGCGGTCAACTGGTTGTAGAACAGGTCGAGCTTTTCGAGGGCGGTGAGATTCCCCAGCCACTCGGGCAGCGCGGTCAACCGATTGCCGCCCAGATCGAGCTTTTCGAGGGCGGTGAGATTCCCCAGGCACTCGGGCAGCGCGGTCAACCGATTGCCGCGCAGGTCGAGCCGTTTGAGGGCGGTGAGCTGGGCGAGTGACTCGGGCATCGTGCTCAGCCGGAGACCGGACAGGTCAAGGTGGGTCGATTCGTCCTCCAAGCACTCGGTGATCCGTGTGACGGCGATCGCCTGGCCTGCCTCGGGGTCCATCATGATCTCTCTTCTCCTTGTCGCTCACGCGCCTGGGCTCGCCCCTGCGCCGTACCGGTCTCCGGCCCTTCCTCGGCCGCTTCGGACAGGAGGGTCGACGATGACGCTAGAGACCGGCGCTGGAGAACGACTTGTAAGTCATAGGACGGCCTGGCCACAGATGGCCGTCATTGAGGAGAACCGCCTGCCGTTACAGCCGTCTCGCGGCACCACTCTGGGCTCGTCGCGCCGCCCCTGGCGGAGGGCCACTCATCCGCTCCAGCCAGGAACCGTCCCGGCGAGCGTCCCGCTACTCAGGTGGAGGCGTCGGGCCGATCCGTTGGACCTGATGAAACCAGCAGGAAATCGATCAGCCCTTGGAGGACTTCATGGCAGGTCTCCTACAGCAGGGCGTCATGGTTTGTGCGGTGGTTTTAGAGGTGAATCCCGTCGGCCGGGGCCGTCAGCGGCCCTCGGCACCGGCCGACGGATCAGATCACTCCGGATCGTAGGCGAGGTTGGGGCGCAGCCAGCGCTCGACCTCCGCGAGGTCGAGGCCGCGCCGCAGCGCGTAGTCCTCGACCTGGTCCCTGCCGACCCGCCCCACGGTGAAGTACCGCGACGACGGGTGGGCGAAGATCAGCCCGCTGACGCTGGCCGCGGGTGTCATCGCGAACGACTCGGTCAGGCCCATGCCCAGCCGGTCGGCACCGAGCAGGTCGAACAGGTCCCGCTTCTGGCTGTGGTCCGGGCTCGCGGGGTAGCCGAGCGCGGGACGAATGCCGCGGAAGCGCTCGGCGTGCAGGTCCTCGATGCGGGGATCGGCGTCCGGCTCGAACCAAGCCCGCCGCGCCTCCAGGTGGATGTGCTCAGCGAACGCCTCGGCCAGCCGGTCGGCGAGGGCCTTCACCATGATCGCCCGATAGTCGTCGTTCTGGGCCTCGTAGGCGTCCGCGAGGGTTTCTGCGCCGTGGATCGCCACGGCGAACCCGCCGAGGTGGTCTCCCGCCGGAGCCAGGTAGTCCGCCAGGCACCGGTTGGGCCGGCCCTCGGGCTTGGCCGTCTGCTGGCGCAGCATCGGCAGGCGGAGGCCGTGCTCAAGCACGATGTCGTCGCCCTCGGAGTGGGCGGGCCAGTAGCCGTAGGCGCCCACGGCCTGGAAGTGGCCCTCGGCGATGATCTGGTCGAGCAGGGTGTTCGCGTCGTCGAAGAGCTCGCGGGCCACCGGCTGGTCGAGGATCGCCGGGTACTTGCCCTTCAGCTCCCAGGCCAGGAAGAGGAACTGCCAGTCGATCATCTCCCGGAGGGCGGCCAGGTCCGGCCGCACGGTGCGGACGCCGGTGAAGGCGGGGACGGGCAGATCGTCGAACGGGACCCGCTCGGGGTTCGCCCGGACCTGGGCGATGGCCAGCAGGGGGGTGCGCTGCTTGCTCGCGTACTGCTCGCGCAGGCGCTCCTGGTCGGCGCGGTTGCTCGCGTCCAGCTCTCCGGCCCGCTCCGCGTCCAGCAGGTCGGAGACCACGCCGACGACGCGGGAGGCGTCGAGCACGTGGACCGTGCTGTGGTCGTAGGCGGGGGCGATGCGGACCGCGGTGTGCTGGCGCGACGTCGTGGCGCCGCCGATCAGCAGGGGCAGCTTCAGCCCGCGGCGCCGCATCTCCTCGGCGACGGTGACCATCTCGTCCAGCGACGGGGTGATCAGCCCGGAGAGCCCGACGACGTCGGCGCCCTCGGCGACCGCGGTGTCCAGGATCACCGAGGCCGGGACCATCACCCCGAGGTCGATGACCTGGTAGTTGTTGCAGCCCAGCACGACGCCCACGATGTTCTTGCCGATGTCGTGCACGTCGCCCTTGACGGTGGCGAGCACCACCTTGCCCTGCCCTCGGCCGCTGTCCAGGCGCCCCTCCAGCCGCGCCTGTTCCTTCTCCGCCTCCATGAAGGGCTCAAGGTAGGCGACCGAACGCTTCATCACCCGGGCGCTCTTGACCACCTGCGGCAGGAACATCTTCCCCGCGCCGAACAGGTCGCCCACGGTCTTCATCCCGTCCATCAGCGGCCCCTCGATCACCTCCAGGGGGCTCGCCTTCAGCTGCCGGGCCTCCTCGGTGTCGGCCTCGATGAAGTCGACGATGCCGTGCACCAGGGCGTACGACAGGCGCTCCGTCACCGGCGCCTCCCGCCAGGACAGGTCCACGACCCGGCGGGTGCCGGACCCGCTCACCGTCTCGGCGAAGGCGACGAGCCGGTCGGTGGCGTCCGGACGCCGGTCGAAGATCACATCCTCGACGAGTTCGAGCAGGTCGGCGGGGATGTCCTGGTAGACCGCGAGCTGCCCGGCGTTGACGATGCCCATGTCGAGGCCGGCGCGCACGGCGTGCAGGAGGAACGCCGAGTGCATCGCCTCACGTACGACGTCGTTGCCCCGGAAGGAGAACGACAGGTTGGAGATGCCGCCGCTGGTCCGCGCCCCCGGGCAGCGCTGCTTGATCAGCGGCAGCGCCTCGATGAACGCCTTCGCGTAGCCGTTGTGCTCGGCGATGCCGGTGGCGACCGCGAGCACGTTGGGGTCGAACACGATGTCCTCGGCGGCGAACCCGGCCTTCTGCGTCAGCAGGTCGTAGGCGCGGGCGCAGATCGACACCTTGCGCTCGACGGTGTCGGCCTGTCCCTGCTCGTCGAAGGCCATGACCACCACGCCGGCCCCGTAGCCCCGGATGATCCGCGCCTGCTCCAGGAACGACTCCTCGCCCTCCTTGAGGCTGATCGAGTTGACGACGCCCTTGCCCTGCACGCACTTGAGCCCGGCCTCCAGCACGCTCCAGCGCGAGCTGTCGATCATGATCGGGATGCGGGCGACCTCCGGCTCGGTCGCGATCAGATTCAGGAAGGTGGTCATCGCCCGCTCGCTGTCGAGCAGGTCGGCGTCCATGTTGACGTCGAGCAGGTTGGCCCCGCCGCGTACCTGTTCCAGCGCGACGTCGACGGCGCCCTGATGGTCGTCCGCCTCGATCAGGCGCCGGAAACGCGCCGAGCCGGTGACGTTGGTGCGCTCCCCGATCATGACGAATCCGGTGTCCGAGCCGATCTCGAAGGGCTCCAGGCCGCTGAACCGGGTGCGGGCCGCCGGCGCCGGGATCTGGCGGGGCGGGAGGCCGGACACGGCGGCCGCGATCCGCTCGATGTGCCCCGGCGAGGTCCCACAGCACCCGCCGACGACGTTGACCATGCCCGCCCTGGCGAACTCGTCGAGCAGCGCCGCCGTCTCCTCCGGGGTCTCGTCGTAGCCGCCGAACGCGTTGGGCAGGCCGGCATTGGGATGGCAGGCCACGTAGGTGTCCGCCAGGCGCGACAGCTCGGCGACGTGCGGGCGCGCCTCCTTAGCGCCCAGCGCACAGTTCACGCCGACCACGAGCGGTTCGGCGTGCCGGATCGCGCTCCAGAACGCCTCGACGGTCTGGCCCGACAGCGTGCGCCCGCTCAGGTCGACGATCGTCACCGAGATCCACAGCGGCAGGTGCGGGGCGACCTCGCGCGCGGCGGCGATCGCGGCCTTCGCGTTGAGCGTGTCGAAGATCGTCTCGATCAGCAGCAGGTCGACCCCGCCGTCGGCCAGTGCCCGGATCTGCTCGGCGTAGGTGGCGCGGACCTCGTCGAACGTCACCGCCCGGTAGGCCGGGTCCTCGACGCGCGGGGAGAGCGAGAGCGTGACGTTCAGCGGGCCGATCGAGCCGGCCACGAAACGTCCGCCCACCTCGTCCGCGGCCTGACGCGCCAGCTGGGCGGCCCGCAGGTTCATCTCCCGCACCCATGGCTCCAGCCCGTAGTCGGCCTGGCCGATGCCGGTCGCGGTGAAGGTGTTCGTGGTAGTGATGTCCGCGCCCGCCGCGAGGTATTGGCGGTGGATGTCCAGGATGACATCGGGGCGGGTCAGGTTCAGCAGGTCCGGGTCGCCGGTCAGGTCACGCGGGTGCTCTGCGAACCGCTCGCCGCGATAGTCGGCCGGGGTGAGCGATGCGCCCTGCAGCATCGTGCCCCAGGCCCCGTCGAGCACCGCGATCCGCCGGTCCAGCAGCTCCCGCAGTGCCTGGCCGCCCGCTTTCGGCACGCCGTTCTCGTGACTCGCTCCGCTGTCACGCCCGTGCTCGTCGCCGTGCCTCGGGGAATCGCTCACCAGACCACCTCCCGTTGTGGGAGGCGCCCTTGGTAGCGGATCGGGGTCGAGCGTGGCGGGCTTGAGCCCGTTGCAGCGCCTCTCGACCTGAAGATCGAGGGTACCTAAAAACAAATGAGGACGCCAAAGCCGATCCGCTGCCGGCGTCCTCAGCCGGTGAGGAAACGGCTGATCAGGTCGACGTGCGGGGCGCGGAGAAGTTCGTGGTGCTCTCCGGGGATCTCGTGGACGGCCAGGTCTGAGACGGTCTGGCGCCAGCCCGCCTCCTGGACGGCGCGCAGCGCGGGCGGATGCGACTCGCTGGCCAACAGGGTGACCCGGCCGTGGAACCAGCCGGCCCGGTAGTCGGCCAGGCCGCGCAGGCTGTCGCGCCAGAGCCGCAGCAGCTCCGGCCCGTACGCCTCGTGGTAGGCGGCCACCTGGGAGGAGGTCATGCCCAGCCCTGCGAAGAAGCCCACCTTCGAGTCGAGCAGGGTCTGCCGGGCCTCGGCGGCGCCCAGCGGGGCCAGCCGGTCGATCAGCGCCTCCAGTTCGGCCAGCTCGCCCAGTAGGTCGGTCACGAACACCTCGGGCAGCACCGAGTCGATCAGCACCACCTGGTCGACCTGGTGGCCGAGCGCCTGTAGCCGCCTGGCCGTCTCGAAGGCCAGCACACCGCCCGCGGACCAGCCGGCGAGCGTGTACGGACGCGCCAGGTCCAGTCCCGAACCGGCCAGCTCCCGGGCGTACCTGGCGGCCATGTCCGGCAGCGAACCGGCTTTCATCCCCGACTCCAGCGCCTGCAGCGCGTGGACCGGCCGGTACGCGGCGAGCCTGGCCGCCAGCCCCGCGTAGCAGCGCGCGGAGCCGCCGAGCGGATGGAAGCAGTACAGCGGGGCTCCGGCGGACGAGGAGACGGCCAGCGGGGTGATCACGGGGAGCGTGGCGGCCGGAGCACCGTCACTCCCCAGGTCGGCACCGTGGCCGGGTTCCCGGGCGGGGCCGGAGCCGTTCTTTTGGCCGTGACCGAGACCGGAGGAGCCGGAGGCGGGGCCGGGATCGGGGCCGCTGTCGGCGCCGGGGGCCGGGTCGTGCTCGGAGCCACGGTCCGCGCCGTGCCCCGAAGACCCGCCGGAGGCGTGCCCGAAGCCACGGTCGGAACCGGGGACGGCCGCGGACACCAGGGTGGCCAGGCCGCTGACCGTGGCGTTGGCCAGGAACCTGCGAAGCTTGACCTTCACGCCCAGGCGCTGTTCCACGCTCGCCATCAGCCGTACCGCGCCGAGGGAGTCGATACCCCTGGCGAACAGGTCCTCGTCCGCGCCGACGTCGTCGGAGCCGATCCCGAGCAGCCCGGCGATCAGGTCGGCGATCTGCCCCTCGACGGCGGTACGCGCCCGGCGCGGAGCGGGCTCCTCCTCCGCGTCCCGCACGGTGGCGGCGTTCACCTCCGGCAGCGCGGATCGGTCCACCTTGCCGTTGCGGTTGAGCGGGATCGCGGGCAGCGGCACGAAGACCGAGGGCACCATGTACTCGGGCAGGCTCCGGGCCAGGCCCGCGCGCATCTCGGCCGCCGTGGCGGTGCCGACGACGTAGGCGACGAGCCTTCGCCCTCCTCCGGAGCCGGGCCGGGGCTCGGGTACGGGTACGGTCCCAGGTCCAGGCCGGGGCTCGGGGACGGGTACGGTTCCAGATCCGGGCCGGGGCTCAGGGACGGGTACGGTCCCAGGTCCGGGCCGGGGCTCAGGTACGGGTGCGGCGACGACGACCGACTGGTCGACGCCCGGCAGTTCGTCCAGGGCGGCCTCGACCTCTCCCAACTCGACACGGAATCCCCTCACCTTCACCTGGTCGTCGAGCCTGCCGAGGAACTCGAACTCCCCGTCGGCGCGGAGCCTGCCCAGGTCCCCGGTGCGGTAGAGCCGCGAGCCCGGCGGGCCGAAGGGGTCGGGCAGGAAGCGCTCGGCGGTCAGCGCGGGCCTGCCGTGGTAGCCGCGCACCACGCACTCGCCGCCGATGTACAACTCGCCGGGCACCCCCATCGGGAGCGGACGCATGGCGTCGTCCAGCACGTACATGGCGGTGCCGGGGATGGGCCTGCCGATGGGGACCAGCTCTCCGCCGATCGGGCCGGTCACGGTGTGCACGCAGTTGGCGACGGACGCCTCGGTCGGGCCGTACTCGTTGAGCAGCACCGGTGCCGGGTCCAGCGCCTGCCAGAACGCCAGCGCCCGGCTGGGGAAGGCGTCGGCGCCCACCACCAGGACCCCGGCCAGTCCCGCGGCCTGCTCGGCGGAGAGCTGCCCGGCCAGGACCTCCAGGTGTCCGGGGGTGAGCTTGACGAACCCGTACGGCCGGGCCGACAGCGCGGTGCCCAGCTCGTCGAGGGCGGTGTCCTCGGCGGCGATGTGCAGGCACTGGCCCACCACCAGCGGCGTGTAGATGTTGGGCACGACCATGTCGTAGGCGACCGAGGAGAAGAGCGGGGCCCCGCCCACGCCGCCGACGGCGTAGGCCGACACGCACCAGCGCAGGAAGTTCACCAGGCCCCGGTGCCCGACCATGACGCCCTTGGGACGCCCGGTCGAGCCGGAGGTGTAGATGAGGTAGGCCAGGTTGCCGGACGCGGCGGTCGGGTCCAGGTCGCCGGAGGGATATCCGGCACTCTCGGCTTCCAGGGCGGCCTCATCGTCCAGCACCAGCCGGGCACCGGAGTCGGCCAGCATGTACTCCAGCCGGGCGGACGGCAGATGGGGGTCGAGCGGCAGGTAGGCGGCCCCGGCCTTCCAGATGCCGAGGAAGGCGGCGACGAGCCAGTCGGAGCGTCGCAGGCGGACGGCGACGATGCTCTCCGGGCCGACGCCTCTGCCGCGCAGCCAGTGCGCGATCCGGTTGGCCCTGGCGTTCAGTTCCCGGTAGCTCAGCCGGGTCCCGCCGAAGGTCAGCGCGACGGCCTGGGGGGTGCGCCGGGCCTGCCGCTCGAAGAGCTGGTGCGCGCAACCGTCCGGCGACCCCAGTGGTTCCGGCCCCCGGCAGGCCGCGAGCAGCGTCTCGCGCTCGGCGGGCGGGAGGATCTCCAGGGCGCTGAGCGGTACGTCGGGTGCGGCGGCGACCTGGGCGAGCAGGTGGACGAAGGACTCGGCGAGCCGCCGGGCGGTGCCGGGCTCGAACAGGTCGACGCGGTAGGTCAGGTGCCCCAGCAGGTGGCCGCCTGCCGGCATCAGGGACAGCGCGAGGTCGTACTTGGCCGCGGTGTCGGGGAACTCGAACGGCTCCACGGCCAGGTCGCCGAGGGCCGTGCTCCCCGGCAGGCCGGCGTGCAGCTCGTACAGGACGCGGAAGAGCGGGGCGCGGCCCTGGGCGAGCATCGGGTACGGCAGGTGCTGGTGGGTGAGGGCGTCCAGGCAGTAGGCGCGGACCCGGCGGAGCAACTCGGTGAAGCTCGGGTCGCCCGACAGGTCGGCGCGCATCACGACGGTGTTGAAGAAGGCGCCGACGAGGTGCTCGGAGTGCGGCACGGCGCGGTTGGCGACGGTGCTGCCGAGCGCGATGTCGTCCTGGCCGCAGTGGCGCGACAGCAGCGCGGCGAACGCGGCGAGCCCGGCCATGTACGGGGTGGCCCGGCAGCGCCGGGCGACGGTGCCGAGCACGGCGGCGGTGGCGGCCGGCACGGTGAAGGTCAGCGTCGCCCCCTCCGTGGCGGGCTCGGCGGCGGTCTTCGTGGCGGGGACGCGGTCGGTGGGCAGGTCGAGCGCGGGCAGGCCGGCCAGGGCGCCGCGCCAGTGCGCCAGGGCGGGCGCCAGATCCACGGCCCGCTCGGCGGCCACCACCTCGTCGTACCCGGCGGGCAGCGGGGGCAGCGGGTCGGGCAGCCCGGCGAGGTGTGCCCGGTAGAGGGCGTCGAGCTCGCCGAGGAAGACGCCCATGGACCACTCGTCGAAGGCGATGTGGTGCACGGCGAGCACCAGGACGTGGTCGTCGGCGGCCAGCCGGGCGAGCTGGACGCGCAGCACCGGCCCGGCGGCCAGGTCGAACGGCCGCCGCGCCTCGGCGACGGCCGTCCTGCGGGCCTCCTCCTCCGACGCCACGGGGTGTACCGGCAGCTCGACCGGCGCCGGTGGCAGCACCGAGGCCACCGGCCGTCCTTCGACGTTCGGATAGACGGTGCGCAGCGCCTGGTGGCGGGCGACGACGTCGCCGAGCGCCCCGGCGAGTGCCGGGACGTCCAGCGGGCCGCGCAGGCGCAGCGCCAGGCAGACGTTGTACTCCGTCCCCGCGGGGTCCAGCTGGTGGCCGAGCCACATCCGCTCCTGGGCGTACGACAGCGGCGTCCCGGCGGGAGAGGTCACAGCCGGGGGCGCCTCGGCCGGCGGCTCTTCGGACCGGGGCGTCCCGGCGGGGGAAGCTCCGGACGAGGATGTCTCAGGCGCTACGACCGGCACCTTCCACCTCCAGCGGCGAGTGCGGTGGGAGGGGTGACGCTCCGTCTTCCAGCAGACCGATGACGACCTGCGCCAGCTCGCCCACCGTCGGGTGGGTGAACACGTCCGCGACCGGCACCTCGACGCCGTGCCGTGCCCGGATCCTGGCGACGAGCTGGATGGCGACCAGCGAGTGGCCCCCGGCCTCGAAGAAGTCGTCGTCGAAACCGACACCGTCCAGGCCGAGCAGCAGCGTCCAGTCGTCGGCCAGCGCCTGGTGGACGGGGGTGTGCGTGGGCGCGCTCATCGTGTCCTCCTCGCCGCACCCGCGGGTGCGAGCTGGTCTTCTGCCCCCGGCACCGGGCGGGCGGGGTCGTGGTCGACGTCGACGATCCGGTTGGCCCCGTCCACATGGACGACCCGGGGCCGGTAGCCCGGCAGCTCTTCGCCCGAGTACTGGCCGTAGGAGATCAGGATCACCATGTCCCCGGGCGCGACCAGGTGGGCGGCGGCTCCGTTGATGCCGATCACCCCGCTGCCGCGCTCCCCGGCGATGACGTACGTCTCCAGGCGGGCGCCGTTGGTGATGTCGACGATCGCCACCTGCTCGCCGTCCAGCAGGTCGGCGGCGTCCATCAGGTTCTCGTCGATCGTCACCGAGCCGACGTAGTGCAGGTTCGCGTGGGTGACCGTCGCTCGGTGGATCTTGGATTTGAACATCGTGCGCAGCATCTCGGGCTTCCGTTCACACATGGGAGGCTGGTGACAGTGCCGAGAGCGGCGCGTGCGGGTCGCGCACCGCCGCTCCCAGCAGATGCAGCCATGCATCCACCAGACTCTCGACGGTGGATCCGTCGAACAGGCCGGTGTTGTAGGCGACCTCGCCGATGATCGAGTCCGGGGTCTCCGCGACCGAGCAGACGAGGTCGGCGACCGTGGTACGGGTCGCCAGGTCGATGGGGGTCACCGTCAGCTGTGGCAGGCGTACGCCCTCGGCGCCGGTGAGCGCGCTGAGCGGGACGCCGTTGAAGATGACGTCGAAGAAGGGGGAGCGGCCGGGCGCGCGCGGCGGGCGCAGCGCCTGGACCAGCCGCTCCAGCGGGACGTCCTGGTGGGCGTAGGCGCCGTGGACCACCTCGCGGACGCGGCCGAGCAGTTCGACGAAGGTCGGGTCGCCGCCGCAGGGGGTGCGCAGCACCAGCGTGTTGACGAAGAAACCGATCATCTGCTCGGTCTCCGGGCGGGTACGGCCGGGTACCGGGGAGCCCACCGCGACGTCGGCGCCGCCGCACGCCTGGAAGAGCGTGGCCTGGAAGGCTCCGAGCAGGGCGGCGAAGAGCGTCGTGCCCGCCTCGCGGCCGAGCCGGCGCAGCTCCTCGGTGACCCGTTCTTCGATCATGAAGGAGACCCTGGCGCCCGCGTAGGTCTGCACGGGCGGGCGCGGCCGGTCGATGGGCAGCTCGGCCGGGGTGATCCCGGCCAGCTGGGCGCGCCAGTAGTCGAGCTGCTCACCACCCGCGGCGTGCTCACGCTGCCAGGCGGCGTAGTCCACGTACTGCGCGGCCGGCTCGGGGAGCACGGCGGGCCGCCCGGCCAGCGCGGCCTCGTACAGGGTGGCCAGCTCCTGCCAGAGCACCTGCTCGGAGGCGGCGTCGTAACCGACGTGGTGGACGACCAGGGAGAACACGTGCTCGTAGGCGTCCAACCTGGTCAGCCTGGCCCGCACCGGCGCGGCGGCGGCGAGGTCGAAGGGGGTTTCCCAGTCGGCCTGCAGGGCGTCGGAGGCGGCGCTCTCGCGGGCGATGCGGGTCTCGCCGGGCGCGACGCCGAACCTCAGCCGGGGTCCGTGAGCGTCGACGCGCACCTCGGGAATGCCTTCGGGGCTCTCCACGTACCGGGTCCGCAGGATCTCGTGCCGGGCGACCAGTTCGTCGAACGCCTGGCGGAACGCCGCCACATCGAGGTGGCCGTGCAGGCGGCAGGCGGTCGGCACGTTGTACGCGGTCGAGCCGGGTGCCAGCCGGTGCAGGAACCAGAGGCGTTCCTGGCCGTAGGAGAGCGGCAGTGTCCCCTCGCGGGACACCCTCGGCAGCGGCGGAAGCTGCTCGGCGCGGGTCTCGGCCACCTCCTCGGCGAGCTCCTCCAGCGACTCGGCGGAGAAGAGCAGGTAGAGCGGGAAGTCGATGCGCAGATCGTCCTGGATGCGGAACATGACCTGGGTGGCGAGCAGGGAGTTGCCGCCCAGCTCGAAGAAGTTGTCGTCCAGGCAGACCGTGTCCAGGTCCAGGACGTCGGCCCAGATGGTGGCCAGCGCCTGCTGCACGGCGGTGACCGGGGGCCTCCCCTCGGCCCGCTCGGCGGGCGGGGTGATCTCCGGCAGCGCGGCCCGGTCCACCTTCCCGCTGCTGGTCAGCGGCATCCGGTCGATCACCGCGAGCTGCGCGGGGATGAGGTAGGGCGGGAGCCGGTCGACCAGATGGGCCCGCAGCTCCGCCGGGTCGGGGGCGGCACCGGAGGCCACCACGTAGCCGAGCAGACGTTCCCCGGCGACCGTGACGGCGGAGCGCTCGACCCCGGGATGGGCGTCCAGGGTGGCCTCGATCTCGCCCAGTTCGACCCGTACCCCGCGGATCTTGACCTGGTGGTCGGTGCGGCCGAGGAAGTCCAGGGCGCCGTCGGGGCGGCGCCGCCCCAGGTCGCCGGTGCGGTACAGCCGCGAGCCCGGCGGGCCGTACGGGTCGGGGACGAAGCGCTCGGCGGTCAGCGCGGGCCTGCGGTGGTAGCCGCGCGCCAGGCCGATCCCGCCGATGAACAGCTCGCCCGCCGCACCGTCGGGTACGAGCTCTCCCGCCTCGTCCAGCACGTGCACGGTGTTGCCGGTGAAGGGCGTTCCGATGGAGACGACCGGGCCCGCGTGCGGGTCGTGCGGGTCGTAGGTGTACAGGGTGGAGTCGATCGACACCTCGGTGGCGCCCCACTGGTTGTGCAGCCCGCAGCCGTACACGCCGATCTGCTCGTGGAAGGCGAGCGCCAGGGGTGCGGTCAGCGCCTCCCCGCTGGAGATCACGTGGCGCAGGTGCGGCAGCGGCGGCAGCCCGGCGCGGCGATGCGCCGCCAGGAACAGCGCGAGCATGCTGGGCACGAACTGCACGACGGCGGCGCCGAAGCGCGAGGTGGCCTCCAGCAGCGCCACCGGGTCCCGGTGCTCGCCCGGCGGCAGGATCGCCACCACCCCGCCGGTCGACAGCGGCCAGAACACCTCCACCGCCGAGTCGTCGAAGCTGAGCGTGGTCTTGTGCAGCACGGCCTCGCCTGGTTCGAGGCGGTGCTCGGCCTGCATCCACCGCATCCGGTTGACCCAGCCCCCGTGCGTGCTGGCGACCCCCTTGGGAGTGCCCGTCGAGCCGGAGGTGTAGTAGAGGGAGACCAGGTTGCCCGGGCGTACCCCGGAGCCGGCGGGGGTCGTCGGGTGGCGGTCGAGCAGCGCGCTGTCGCGGTCGAGCAGCACGACGCGGGTGAGGTCGCCGGGCAGCAGGTGGGCGAGTGCCTGCTCGCCCACCGACACCGGCGCCGCGCCCTCGGCGACCATGAGCCGCGCCCGGGCGGGCGGCGCGTCGGGGTCGATCGGCAGGTAGGCTCCGCCCGCCTTGAGGATGCCGCACAGCGCGATGACCAGGTCCAGTCCCCGGTGCACGCACACCGCCACGGGGGTGTCGGCGACCACTCCCAGCTCGCGCAGGTGGTGGGCGAGCTGGTTGGCGCGCCGGTCCAGCTCGCGGTAGGTCAGGGTGTGGCCGTCGGCATCGATGACGGCCACGGCGCGGGGGGTCCGCTCCACCTGGGCTTCGACCAGCTCGTGCAATCCGGCCACGACTTCTCCTAACGGTTCGCCGACGCCAGCAGGGCGACGCGGTCGATCTTCTTGGTGGGAGTCAGCGGGAAGGCGCCGCGCACCTCGATCCTGGACGGGATCATGTAGGCGGGCAGGTGGGCGGCCAGGTGCTTGCGCAGCGCCCGGGGGGTGACATCCCCCTGGGCGAACAGCAGCAGGCCCTCGTCCACGACGTGCGCGGCGGCCAGCTCGACCAGCGGGTGCTCCTGGGCCACGCACTCGATCTCACCCAGTTCGATCCGGTAGCCGCGCAGCTGGACCTGCCGGTCACGGCGCCCGGTGAACCAGAGCCGGCCGTCGGGGCGCAGCCGGCCCAGGTCGCCGGTCCGGTAGAGCCTGCCGTGCTCGGGGTGGTCGACGAACCGTTCGGCGGTCAGCTCGGGGGCGCCGCCGTAACCGAGGGCCACGCCTAGCCCGCCGACGTGGATCTCGCCCTGCTCGCCGTCCGGTACCCGTTCACCGGCGTCGTCGAGCAGGACGACGTGGTAACCGGCCAGCGGTCTGCCCACCGGCAGCGGGTCCGGCTCTTGGGCGGTGACGAGCCCGGCGGTGCACCACACGGTGACCTCGGTGGGGCCGTAGAAGTTCCAGACGCGCCCGGCGCGCCCGGCCAGCTCGGCGGCCAGCCGGGCGGTCAGCACCTCGCCGCCGCAGACGGCCTGCAGTTCCTCGCGCCCCGGCGTCAGGTACGGCAGCAGAAAGCGCCAGGCGGTGGGGGTGGCGTGCACGACGGTGGCACGGTGCCTCTCCAGCCAGCCCACCAGCCGTTCCGGGGCGGCCTGGAGCGCCTCGGAGGTCACCAGGGTCGCGCCGCCGTGGCTGAGCGGGACGAACATCTCCAGCAGCGCGATGTCGAAGGAGAAGGTCTGGTTGGCGGCGTACCGGTCGGCGGGGCCGGGGCCGAGCAGTTCGGCGACGGCGCGCACGCAGTTGTGCAGTGAGGCGTGCGAGACCAGCACCGCCTTGGGCCGCCCGGTGGAACCGGAGGTGAACATCACGTACGCGCACCGCTCCGGCTCGGCGTCACCGGTCCGCAACTCGGCCGTGCCCTCGGTGCCCTCGGCGCACGGTACGGAGTCGAGGAGCAGGCTCATGCCCGCCTGGCGCTGCTGGAAGCGCAGCCGCTCGGGCGGCAGGGCCGGATCGAGGGGCAGGAAGACCGCGCCGGCCTGCCAGATGCCCAGGACCACCGCCACGTAGTCGGCCGAGCGGGGCAGCGCGACACCGACCACGTCACCGGGGCGTGCCCCTCTCTCCCGCAGGACGTCGGCCACCGCGTTGGCACGGGCGGCCAGTCGCCCGTAGCTGAGCTCGGAGGCCGGGTCGAGGGCGGCGACCGCGCCGGGCGCGTGTCTCACCTGCCGGGCCACCTCGTGCAGGACGGTGTTCACGCGACCACCTCCTGCGGGACGGTGCCGGCGTGGCCGGACGCGGGCGGGCGCTCGGGCAGGTGCGCGGGCCGTTCGCGGGACCAGGGGAGCAGTGGGATGGACGCCACGGCCCCCGGTGGGTTGAGCGCGGCCCAGTCGAGGTCGTGGCCGAGCTCGTAGAGGCGGATCAGCACGCCGGGCAGGTCGCTCGCGCTCGCGTGGCGCACCACGCGAGCCTGCCTGCCCCCTGGGGCGCCGCGCAGCCGGGGGCCGAGTTCGGCGGCACCGATCTCCACGAAGGTGCGTACTCCCCGGTCCAGTGCGAGGGCGAGCGCGTCGCCGAGCAGGCTCGGGGTGGCCAGGTGGCGCGCCCAGTGCCGGGCGCCCTGCGCGCGGCCGTCGACCGGCCCGCCGGTGAGCGTCGACAGCGCCGCCGTCTCACCGGTGTTGACGGGCAGCCCCTGCAGGGCGAGTTCCAGCTCGGCGGCGAGTGGCGCGGCCAGCGCGCTGTGGTCGGCGGTGGCGGGGCCGAGGTCGCCGCAGAGCACGTCTCCCGCGCTGAGGGTGGCGGCCAGGGTGGCCAGCGCGGCCCGGGGACCGACGATGACACAGGTCTGCGCGTCCTCCACGGTGGCCACCGCGAGCGCGGGACCGATCCGCGCGCACAGCGCCTCCGCCAGCCTGCGCGCCAGCCGCACCCGTAGCGCGTGCACCGGCGCCGACCTGGCCAGCAGTCTGGCGCGGTGCCCGGCGACGGCGTCCGCGGCGGTGGGCGACAGCACGCCGCGGTGGCGGGCGGCGGCGACCTCCCCCGCGCCGTGGCCGATCACCAGGTCGGGACGGACGCCCGCCCGGCGCAGTTCGGCGGCGAGGCCGGCGTGCGCGGCGGCCGTCCCGGCGCCCGGCTCGTCGGCGAAGACCAGGGCCAGGCCGCCGGGTGCCGCGCCGCCGGGTGTCGCGGCGGCCAGATCGGTCAGTGCCCTGTCGAGCTCCCGGCTCAGCTCGGCGGCGTCGGCGCCGGTCACCCCGACCCGGTAGGCGTGGTGGTCGCGCCGTTCCCCGGCCGTGTGGCAGGCCGCCGCCAGGTCCAGTTCCGGATCGTCCAGCGCGGTCCGCCAGCGCACGACCAGCTCCCGCAGCCCGGCGTGCGTGTGCGCCGAGAGCGGCAGGTAGTGGCGGGTGCGCGAAACCGCTGCCGGTGGATACGACCACGTCTCGGCGGGCGGTCCCCCCTCGCAGTCCTCCCAGGCCTGCCGCCGGGCGGGAACGCCTCCACGCGTGACGGGTGTGCGCCGCCGCTCGGGCGGTGCCTGGAGGATCAGATGGGCGTTGGTGCCGCCGAAACCGAAGGAGCTGACGCCGGCCAGGCGGCCGGTCCAGGGTTCCAGGCTCCGCTGCACGCGCAGGCCGCCGCCGGACCAGTCGAAGTCCTCGGCGAGCTCGGTGGCGTGCAGGCTGGCAGGCAGCGTGCCGTGGAAGAGCGCGAGGGCCAGCTTGGCCAGGCCGGCCGCACCGGCCGCCGCCTCCAGGTGCCCCAGGTTGCTCTTGACCGAGCCGATCCGCAGCGCGGCGCGGCGCGGCGCCGTGCCCAGCACCTCCGACAGGGCGCGCAGCTCCATCAGGTCGCCCAGCCGGGTGCCCGAGCCGTGCGCCTCGACGTAGCCGACGTCACCGGGGTCGACCCCCGCGGCGCGGCATGCCGCGCGCAGCAGCCGTACCTGCGCGGGGGCGCTCGGCGACATCAGACCGTTGGTACGCCCGTCGCTGTTGACCGCGCCACCGAGGATGAGGGCGTAGATCCGGTCCCCGGCGGCGAGCGCGTCGCCCAGGCGCCGGAGCGTCACCATGACGGCGCCCTCGGAGCGGCCCATGCCGTCGGCCCCGGCGCCGAAGGACTTGCACCGGCCGTCGGGGGCCAGCACGCCCGCCGTACGGAAGCACAGGCCGATGTCCGGCGAGAGGATGGCGTTGACTCCGCCGGCGAGGGCGATGTCGCACTGCCCCGTCCGCAGTGCGGTCACCGCCTGGTGGACGGCGACCAGCGACGACGAGCAGGCGGTGTCGACGGACATCGAGGGGCCGTGCAGATCGAAGACGTAGGAGATGCGGTTGGCGGCCACGCTGTGCGCCACACCGGTCGGGGTGTAGAGGCCGGGCTCGGCCGCGGCGAGTCCCGGGCTGAAGCTGCTGACCAGGAAGTCCCCGCTGCTGATGCCCGCGAACACGCCCGTCTGGCTCCCGGCCAGATCGGCGAGGCGGAGCCCGGCGTCCTGCAGGGACTCGTGCGCGACCTCCAGCAGCAGCCGCTGCTGCGGGTCCATCGCCTCCGCCTCGCGGGCGTTGACCGTGAAGAACGCCGGGTCGAAGCCCTCCACGTCCGGCAGGAACCCGCCCTCGCCCACCCCTGGCTCGCGCCAGCCCGGGTGGTGCGCGGCCCGCTCGCCCGGCACCGTGCCGACCGCGTCGACGCTGTCCGCCAGCAGCCGCCAGAGCCGTCCGGGGCCGTCGGCCCCCGGCAGGCGGCAGCCGATGCCGACGATCGCCACCGGTTCGGCGGAGTGGGCGGGGGCCTCATGCCCGCCCCGGGCGCGGGAGGTGCCGTGGCCGGAGGTCCTGCGATCCGGTTGTGCTACGGCTCCCGCCAGATGTTCGGCCAGGGCGCGCGGGGTGGGGTGGTCGTAGAAGACCGTGTTCGGCAACGGGGTGCCCAGCCGGGCCTCCAGTTCGGCGGCGAGGGCGACCGCGTCGGCCGAGCCGATGCCGTAGTCGATGAACAGCCGGTCGGCGTCGACATCGGCCAGGCCGGCGCGTTCGGCGACCAGGGAGGTCAGCAGGTCCAGGACGTTCATCGCCCGGCCGCCACCGGATCGGCGTCCGCGAGGGCGGGCGAGGTCCATCCGGCCAGCACGGTGAAGCGGCCCTCCGCCAGCATGGCGCGGCACTCGCGGCGCCGGATCTTTCCACTGGTGGTCTTGGGAACGCTGCGCGGCTCGACCAGGAACACCCCGTCGAGCAGCACGTCGTGCTCCCTGGCCACCGCGAGGCGGATCTCGGTGATCAGCTCGCCGAGATCCCCCGCGGTCGCGGCCGTGACCTCGGCGACCACCACCGCGGCCTCGGCCTGCGGCACGTCACCGGTGGGCTCGATGGCGAAGGCTGCGCCGCAGCCGCCCCGCACGGCGGGGCTGACCCGCTCGACGGTGTACTCGACGTCCTGGGGATAGTGGTTGACCCCGTTGAGCACGATCAGGTCCTTGTGCCGGCCGACGATCACCACGCCGTCGCCGTCCAGCACGCCGAGGTCTCCGGTACGCAGGAAGTTCTCCTGGCGTCCCGGCAGCCGGGCGTGGAAGGTCTCGGCGGTGGCGTCGGGGCGCTGCCAGTAGCCGGCCGCCACCGAGGGTCCCGACACCCACACCTCGCCCACCTCGCCGGGCTCCCGCGCCAGCCCGGTGTCGGGGTCGGCGATCTGGACGACCGTGTCGTCCAGCGGGGTGCCGCAGCGCACGTAGTGGCGCTCCCCCACCCGTACGCCGGGGTCGGCGACCGACAGCGGCCCGGTGGAGACGACCAGGGTGGCCTCGGCCATGCCGTACCCGACGTGCAGGCTCGCGGCGTCGAATCCGGCGGGGGCGAACCGCTCGGCGAAGCGGCGCAGGGTGTCCCGCCTGAGCGGCTCGGCACCGTTGATCGCCACCCGCCAGCCGCTCAGGTCCAGGGTGGCGATCTCGGCGTCGGTGACCTTGCGGGCGCACAGCTCGTAGGCGAAGTTGGGCGCGTAGCAGAGCTGCCCGCCGTGCTCGGAGATGGCCCGCAGCCAGGCGAACGGCCGGGCGGCGAACGTCTGCGGCGACATCTTCACCACGTGCGCGCCCCACAGCAGCGGCGACAGCAGCGATCCGATGATCCCCATGTCGTGGTAGAGCGGCAGCCAGGAGACCGTGGTCGTCTCGTGGGTGGCCCCGACGGCGGCGGCCACCGCGCGGGCGTTGTGCGTCAGGCCGCCGTGGGTGACCATGACGCCCTTGGGGTCGCCGGTCGATCCCGAGGTGTACTGCAGGAACGCCAGGTCGCCGGGTGCGGGCAGCCTCCAGTGGTCGGCGGCGTCGCCGAGGAACAGGTCGGCGAAGTGCAGCCAGCCGCGGAAGCCGGGCAGGGTCGCCAGTGCGTCCGCGTCGGGGAGCGGCTCGGGGGCGATCGCGTAGGCGGCGCCGGAGTCGCGGGCGATGGAGGCGATCTTCGACCAGGCGGACCTGAAGTGCGCGAGGGAGGGCAGGTAGACGGGCACGGGCAGGGCCCCGGCCAGCATGCAGCCGTAGAAGACGGGCGCGTACTCGGCGGAGGAGGGGCAGACCAGGAGCACGCGCTCGCCGCACGCGCCGGCCTCGGTGAGGCGGGTGGCGACCTGGCGGGCACGCAGGGCCAGCTCGGCGAAGGTCCACCGGGTGCGCTCGTCCCTGCCCAGGAAGGTCAGCGCCGGGCGCTCACCGTGCTCGTCGGCGGTGCTCAGCAGCGACGCCAGCACCGAATCATGAAATGTCATGCCATACCTCCGATGTGGTCGTTGAGAAGCTCGTCCAGCAGGGCGTCCACCTGGGCGTCGGACAGGGCGTCCAGCCGCGCCGCCATCGGGTCACGGGTATCGGTCTCGCCGGCCGGCCGGTCGTCCAGATGGGCGCTCACCCGCCCGGCCAGCTCGGTGACGGTGGGACCGTCGAGGAAGGCCGGGGCCGGCAGGCGCACCCCGAGCCGGGCCTCCAGAAGGTTGCGCAGCTCGACGGCCATCAGCGAGTCCAGTCCCAGCCGGGTCAGCGACGCCTTCGGGTCGATCGCGGCCGGTGAGGTGCGCAGCACCCCCGCCACCCACTCGACGAGCGCCCGCTCCAGCTCCTGGGGGGTCGTGATGCTCAGCCGGCCGGCCCCGGCGTGGCCGGCCGCCAGCCCGGCGAAGATCGACCAGTGCTCGTGTCCGGGGTTGTTCGCGAACCAGGCGGGCGCGTCCAGCGGGACGACCGCCACCTGGGCCGGCAGCTCGGCGAGCAGCTCGGCGAGGATCCGCAGGCCCGACGCGGTGTCGATGGAGCCCATGCCCCGGTCGGCCAGCCTGCCCGCCCGGTCCGGCCGGGCGGCGAGCCCGATCTGTGACCAGACGCCCCAGTCGACGCTGGTGGCGGGCAGGCCCCGGTTCCTCCTCCAGTGCGCGAAACCGTCCAGGAAGGCGTTGGCCGCCGCGTAACCGGCCTGGCCGCCGGAGCCGAGCAGCCCAGCCGCCGAGGAGAACAGCACGAACAGCTCCACCGGGTCGCCGCAGGTCAGCTGGTGCAGGTTGCGGGTGCCGGCCACCTTGGGGCGCAGCACCTCGGCTACCTCGTCGAGGTCGACGGCGGCGATCGTGCGGTCGCGCAGCACCCCGGCGGCGTGCAGGACACCGCGGATGGGCGGCGCCTGGGCGCGGAGCCCGTTGAGCGCCCGCTCCAGCGCGCCCGCGTCGGCGACGTCGGCGGCCAGCACCACGACCCGCACGCCCTCCTCGCGAAGCGCGGCGATCCGCTCCCGCGCGGCCTGCCCGGGCTCGCTCCTGCCCAGCAGGGCGAGATGCCTGGCTCCCTGCCGTACGAGCCCCTCGGCCGCGGCCAGGCCGAGACCGCCCAGACCGCCGGTGACCAGGTAGGTGCCGTCGGCGCGCAGCCGGGGCCGGTCGAAGGTGAGCACCACCTTGCCGATGTGCCTGGCCGAGGCCATGTGCCGGAACGCCGCCTCGGCCTCCGCCGCCGGGAAGGCCGTCACCGGCAGCGGGCCGAGATCGCCCGCCGCGACCGCGTCCACCACCTCGCGCAGCATCGCGCCGACCAGTGCCGGGCGCCGTCCGGCCAGCGAGAACGCCTCCACCGCGTGAAAGGACAGGCTCTTGGCGAAGGGGGCGAGCGGCAGCGGCCGGTTCTCCGCGATGTCGCGCTTGCCGAGTTCGACGAACCGGCCGAAGGGCGCCAGGATCCGCAGCCCCTCGTCGACGGCCTGTCCGGCCAGGCAGTTGACCACCATGTCGACCCCGGCGCCGCCGGTGGCCTCCAGGACCTGGTCGGCGAAGTCCAGCGAGCGCGAGTCGAAGACGTGCCGGATGCCCTGTTCCCTGAGCCAGGCCCGCTTGCCGGGCGAGCCCGCGGTGGCGAGGACCTCCGCGCCCGCCCGCCGGGCCAGCCGCACCGCCGCCTGGCCGACGCCTCCGGCCGCGGCGTGGATCAGCACCCGCTCCCCCGCCTCCAGCCGGGCCAGCCGCTCCATGCCGTAGACCACGGTGACGTACGCCGCGGGGAGCGTCGCCGCCGCGGTGAAGTCCAGATCGCCGGGGATGGGCACGGCCAGCCGGGCGTCCACGGTGACGTGCGAGGCCATCGCGCCGATCTCGGCGACCAGGGCCACCACCCGGCTGCCTACGGCCAGGCCCGTGACGCCACCGCCGACGGCGGTCACCTCGCCCGCGCACTCCAGGCCGTAGCCGAGTGGCTCCGGCTGCTCGCCCAGCATGCCGATCCCGCGCAGCACGTCGTTGAAGTTGAGCCCGGCGGCGTGTACCCGGATCCGTACCTCTCCCGCCCCCGGCGCCCGGGGAACGTCCTCGGCCAGGCAGAGGGTGGCCAGGTCCTGCCGGGCGCGCTGGACGAGCCGGTGCGGGCCGCGCGGCCCGGCCGGTCGCGGGGTGAGGCGCGGCGCGAACGGCCTGCCACCTCGCAACGCGACCTCGTTCTCACCCGCGAGCCTCCAGGTGGGCCGCTCGGCGCCGGCGTCGCCCGGGGTCCAGCAGGACGGCTCGTGCTCGCCGTCCAGATCGATCAGGGTGCAGCGCAGCTCGGGGTGTTCGTGCCTGATCGTGCGCGCCATCCCCCACACGGCGGCGGCGTCGGGGTCCACCGGGTCGCCCGGCTCGACCGGCTGGGCGTTCCTGGTCACCACCCACAGCCGGTCCGGCTCCGGCTGGGCGATCAGCTCCCGGGTCAGTTCCAGCAGCGACCGCAGTGCCTCCTCGGCGGGCCGTCCCGGTTCGACCCGGTGGACCACACCGTCGAACGGCTCGTCCGCGCCCGCCTCCACCGGCACCCAGCGCGTGCTGTACGTCCAGCCGCCGGCCCCGGCGCCGCGCGCGATCCCGTGCAGCCGTACCCCGCGCAGTGCCAGTACCACCCGGCCATCCTCGTCGCAGGCGTCGATGTCGAGCGTCACCTCCGCCCCATCACCCGTTCCGGCGTTCTCGTACGGAGCGGCGTCCGCCTCCGGGTGCGCGCCGGCCCCATCGCCGGCACTGTTGTCGGCCCCGTCGCCGATGCCCGTCGCGGACGCGACCCTGGCGTGCGCCCAGCGGGCCGCGCCGACCTCGCCGAGCACCGACACCCGGGCCACCGCCCGGGGCAGGTAGAGGTCGTCGCCTTCGGCGAGGACGGGCGCCGCCGCCTGCAGGCAGGCGTCCAGCAGCGCCACGTCGAGGCGGTACGGCCAGGGGCCGGAGGCGGGCTCGCCGTCGCGGGCCGGCGAGAGGGGGGAGGCGGCGCGCAGGCGGGCGAGGGACTCTCCGGGGGCGGTGAAGACCTCCTCGATCCGCTGGAAGGCCGGACCGTACCGCATGCCCCTGGCGGTGAAGCCCGAATACAGCTCCTCCGCTCCGATCCGGGTGGCGCACCTGGACCTGAGCGGCGACAGCTCCAGGTGCGCCACGGCCTGCGGGGTCGCGCGGGAGGCCGAGGCGTGGGTCCGCCCCTCGACGGTGAGGTCGATCGCGTCACCGTCGAGCCGGGTGGCCAGGCGGCGCGGCGCGTCCAGGAGCAGCGGGGCGTGGAACTCCACCCCGGCCAGCGCACCGGAGTGTTCCAGGGCGGCCGCCAGGTATCCGGCGCCGGGGAAGACCGGCCGGCCCTCGACCCGGTGGTCACCCAGAGGGCCGTCCGCGGTGAGCTCCACCTCGCGCAGGCGGGCGAGCGAGCCCGCGAAGGCGGTGTCGTCCTCCTTGTGCACGGACGCCAGCAGCCGGGCGTCGATGTCGCGCAGTCCGGACAGCAGGGTGGGGTGCGGGCTGAGCTCGACGAACGTGTCGTAGCCCGCGTCCAGGAGTTGCCGGATCACCGGCCAGAACAGGACGGGCTCGCGCAGGTTGCGGCACCAGTAGTCGGCGTCGAGCACCGCGCCGGGGCGGCCGGTGACGGTCGACCAGAGCGGGATCCCCGCGCGGTTCGGCACCAGGGCGGCCAGTTCCTCGCGCAGCTCCGGCAGGAGGGGGTCGACGTGGTGGCTGTGGCCGGCGACGTCGGCGCCGACCAGGCGGCAGAAGACGTCCTCCCAGCGGAATTGCTCGACGAGCGCGTGGACCGCGTCGTGGTCGCCCGCCACCACCGTCGAGCCGGGCGCGTTGGTGGCGGCCAGGCAGATCCGGCCGGCGCCGGTTCCACCGTCGCCGGGAACGCCGGGGATCTCGGGTGCGGCCCTACGGTGGCCGTTCTGCTCGGCGACCAGGGCGGCGGTCTCCTCCCAGCCGAGGCCGACCAGCGCCATGGCGCCCGCCCCGCTGAGCCTGCGGTAGAGCCGGCTGCGGACGCCGACGACCCTGGCCGCCTCCGCCAGGGTCAGGGCGCCCGCCACGTGGGCGGCGGCGAGCTCGCCCAGGCTGTGCCCGACCACCGCGGCGGGTACGACGCCGTTGGCCGCCCAGAGCCTGGCCAGCCCGATCTGGAGGGCGAAGAGAGCGGGCTGGACCACGTCGATCCGGTCGGCGTCGGCCCTGCCTGCCAGCACGTCGGTGACGGATCGGTCCGTGTACGGTTCGAGCGCGAGCTCGCACTCCCGGATCGCCGCGGCGAAGACCGGTTCCTGCTCCAGCAGGGCACTTCCCATGCCACGCCACTGGGCACCCTGGCCGGGAAAGACGAAAACGACACCGTTCATGCCGAGAAGCATCGCCAGGCGCGGCTCCGGCGTCTTCCGTCGCGGGACGCGGACGGCACCTAGCCTCCCGGCCGGGTCGCCGGGGGAAGCCTAGCCCGCCGACGAATACCCATATGTCGTGCTATTGGAGATCGTCCTGATCTGTGGACGAAGAATTCGGCTCCCTGGCCTCGGCCTTCTACGAGCACGTGCGGCGGCGGCCCGACGCGCTCGCCGTCACCGACGAACACCGATCCGTGAGCTACGCGGAACTGGCGGGCGCCGCCTCCGAGATCCGCCGCTCGCTCGACGAGCTGGGGCTGGTCCCCGGCGACCGGGTCGGCATCTTCATGCGGCGCTCCTGGCGGGTCGTCGCCGCCATCGTGGCGGTGATCGGCCACGGCTGCACCTACGTCCCCCTCGACCCCGACTACCCCGCCGAGCGGGTGCGGTTCATGGCCGGCGACAGCGAGCTGCGTGCGATCTGCGCCGACCCGGACGGGCCATGGCCGTTCGCCGGGGTGCCGAGGGTCGAGGTCACCGGGGCGACCGGAGACGTGCTGCCGCCCGTCGAGCGCTCCGCTGAGATCCCCACCCACATCATCTACACCTCCGGCTCGACCGGGACCCCCAAGGGCGTCGCCACCCCCGAGGGCGCGGTGCTGGAGCTGTTCCGCTCCGCCCGCGAGCGGTTCTCCTTCGGATCCGGCGACGTGTGGAGCTGGTTTCACAGCCACTGCTTCGACTTCTCGGTCTGGGAGATGTGGGGGGCTCTGCTGCACGGCGGGCGCGTGGTCGCCGTCCCGGTCGCCGCCGGGCGCGACCCACGGCTGCTGCTGACGACACTGGACGCCGAGCGGGTGACCGTACTCTGCCAGGTGCCCAGCATGTTCAGGTATCTGGCCTGGGCCATGGAGCAGAGCCCCCGGCCGCTCGCGCTGCGCTACCTGATCTTCGGCGGCGAGGCCATCGACCGCGACACCATCCGCGCCTGGATGGACCTGACCGGCGGGCGTGAACAGATCGTCAACATCTACGGTCCCACCGAGACGACGGTCTTCTCCACCTGCACGGTCGTGGACCGCGCGATGGTGGAGGACACCTCGGGGCCCACGAACATCGGCCGGGCGCTGCGCCACGTCCGCACCGCCGTCGTCGGCACGGACGGCCACGCGGTGCCCACCGGTGCCGAGGGCGAGCTGTGGGTGGGCGGCACCGCCCTGGCCACCGGCTACGTCGGCCGCCCGGCACTCAACGCCGAGAAGTTCCCGGTGGCCGACCTGGGCGACGGCCGGCGGCGCTGGTACCGAACCGGCGACCTGGTACGGCAGCTGGAGTCGGGGTCCTTCGAGTATCTGGGCCGTATCGACTCCCAGGTCAAGATCCGCGGCTTCCGCGTCGAGCTGGGCGAGATCGAGGCCGTGCTGCGGCGCACGCCCGGCGTGAGCGACGCGGCCGTGATCGTGCGAACCCCGCCCGGCGGCGAGCCGCTGATCGTCGCCTACCTGGTCGGCACCCCGCTCTCCCCCCGCGAGCTGCGCTCCCTGTGCGGCGAGCGGCTGCCCGCGCACATGGTCCCCGCCCGGTTCCGCACCGTTCCCCTCCTCCCCCTGAACCCCAACGGCAAGCTCGACCGACTCGCCCTGGAGGCAGCGCGATGACCACCGCGATCCGAGACGCGATCCTGTCCGGCGAGCACGACCCCGGCCACTTCGAAGCGCTGGCCGTACCGGAGTCCTACTGGGGCGTCACCGTGCACGCCGACGAGGTCGACATGTTCGCCGGGATGCGCAGCGAGGACAAGGACCCGCGCAAATCACTGCACGTCGAGGAGGTCGCCACCCCCGAGGTCGGTCCCGGCGAGGCACTGCTGGCGGTGATGGCCAGCTCGGTCAACTACAACACCGTCTGGTCAGCGATCTTCGAACCGGTGCCCACCTTCGGGTTCCTGCGCCGCTACGGCCGCCGCAGCGAGCTGGCCCGCCGCCACGACCTCCCCTACCACGTGCTCGGCTCGGACGTCAGCGGCGTCGTACTGCGGGTGGGCCCCGGCGTCACCAAGTGGAAGCCCGGTGACCGCGTCGTCGCGCACTGCCTGTCGGTGGAGCTGGAGGACCCCGAGGGGCACGACGACACCATGCTCGACCCGCAGCAGCGGATCTGGGGATTCGAGACCAACTTCGGTGGCCTGGCGGAGCTGGCGCTGGTCAAGGCCAACCAGCTGATGCCGATGCCCGCCCACCTGACCTGGGAGGAGGCCGCCTGCTCCGGCCTGGTCAACTCCACCGCCTACCGGCAGCTGGTCTCGCGCAACGGCGCGGCCATGAAGCAGGGCGACACCGTGCTGATCTGGGGCGCCTCCGGCGGGCTCGGCTCCTACGCCACCCAGTACGCGCTGAACGGTGGCGCCACCCCGATCTGCGTCGTCTCCTCCCCCGAGAAGGCGGAGCTGGCCAGGAAGGCGGGCGCCTCCCTGATCATCGACCGGTCCGCGGAGGGTTTCTCCTTCTGGCTCGACGAGCACACCCCCGACGTCGCCGAATGGCGGCGCTTCGGCAGCCGTATCCGCGAGCTGACCGGCGGCGACGACCCCGACATCGTGTTCGAGCACCCCGGCAGGGAGACCTTCGGCGCGAGCGTCTACGTCTGCCGGCGCGGCGGGACGGTCGTGACCTGCGCCTCCACCACCGGGTTCATGCACTCCTTCGACAACCGGTACCTGTGGATGAGCCTCAAGCGCGTCGTCGGCACGCACTTCGCCAACTACCACGAGGCCTGGCAGGCCAACCGGCTCGTCGCCCAGGGACGCGTCCACCCGACCCTGTCGCGCACCTACGCCCTGGAGCAGAGCGCCGAGGCCGTGCACGACGTCCGCCGCAACACCCACCAGGGCAAGATCGGCGTGCTCTGCCTCGCCCCCGCCGAGGGTCTCGGCGTGCGCGACCACGAACTCCGCGAACGGCACCTGCCGGCGATCACGCGCTACCGGTCCTCCTAGGGAGACAGCGATGACCTCGACGATCCTCCAACCCGGCGCGGGTGTGCGCGGGGGCGGCAAACCACTGGAGATCTGCGTCTTCTGCGGCGCGGGACGGAGCAACTCACAGATCATCGTCGACATGGCCAGGGCGACCGGCAGGCTCATCGGGCAGCGGGGCCACCGCCTGATCTACGGCGGTGGCGGCTCCGGCCTGATGGGCGAGGTGGCGTGGGCCGCCTCGGAGACCGGCGCGACCATCCGCGGGATCATCCCCCGGTTCCTGTACGAGCGGGAGCGGGCGATCGCCGCGCCGGCGCAGGAGACGCACCTGACCGACAGCCTGCACCGGCGCAAGGAGCACATGCTGCGCGGCGCGGACGCCTTCATCGCGCTGCCCGGAGGCTACGGGACGCTGGACGAGATCCTTGAGGTGATCTCCGCCACCTACCTGGGCATGTCCGAGAAACCGCTGGTCATCGTGAACGCCGAGGGCGTCTGGGACGGCTTCATCAGCCTGGTCGAGACCCTGCGGCGGTTCGAGCTGATCTCCCTGGCCGGGCAGTCGATGTTCCACTCCGTCGCCTCCCCCGAGGAGGCCGTCTCCCTCGTCGAGCGTCTGACCGTCCCGGCGACCTGACCCCCCACTGGAGGACTTCGATGGAGACCCGAGCGCCGCTGTCCCAGGCGGACAAGCGCGCCCTGCTCGCCAAGCTGATGAAATCGGGCGCCGCGCCCTTTCCGCTCTCCTACGGCCAGCAGTCCCTGTGGTTCATGGACCGGATGCGCGGGGAGGCCAGCGTCGCCTACAACATGCCGTTCGCCTGGACGGTGCACGGCGAGGCCGACCCGGAGGCGCTGCGTGGCGCGTTCGCCTGGCTGGTGGCGCGGCACCCGATCTTCCGCACCACGTACGGGCACGTCAAGGGCACGCCGGTACAGCGGGTCGCCCCGCAGGGGGAGCTGGACTTCCGCGTCGTCGCCCTCGCGCCCGAGGAGGACCTCGCGGCCCTGCTCGGCGCCGAGGCGGCCGGCCCGTTCGACCTGGAGCGCGGCCCGGTGCTGCGGGTCGTGCTGGTACGGCGCCCGGCGGCGGCACCCGTGCTGCTCTGGGTCACCCATCACATCGCGATCGACGGCTGGTCGCTGTTCACGCTGCTGGAGGAGCTGGGGCAGGCGTACACGGCGCTGCGCGGCGGCTCCGAGCCCGCCTGCGCGCCACCCGCCGCGACCTACGCCGACTTCGTGGCCTGGCAGGCGGCGATGCTGGCCCGGCCGGAGGGGGCCAGGATGGCGGCCTACTGGACGCGTCTGCTGGCCGACCCGCCGCCGGTGCTCGCACTGCCCGCCGACCGGCCGCGCCCTGCCGACCAGACCTTCCGGGGCGCCTCGCACGCCTTCCGGCTGGGGGCCGAACGGTCGGCGGCGGTCGGGGAGCTGGCCGCGGGCGGCGGGGCCACCCTGTACACGACGCTGCTGGCCGCCTTCCAGGTGCTGCTGGGCCGGGCCTCCGGCCAGCGGGACTTCCTGCTCGGCACCTGGACCTCCGGGCGCAGCCGCCCAGAGTTCTCCGACGTCGCCGGCTACTTCGTCAACCCGGTCGTACTCCGCGCCGACCTGTCGGGGAACCCCGGGTTCTCGCAGCTGCTCGACCGCACCCGGCGGGCGGTGCTCGGCGCCCTGGACAACCAGGACTACCCGTTCCCGCTGCTGGTGGAGCGGCTGGGCGCGCACCGCGACCCCAGCCGCTCCCCGCTGTTCGACGTGGCGTTCACGCTGCGCGCCTCGCACCGGGGGGAGATCGTCCGGACCGAGTCCCCCGAGGCGGCGTCGCCGCTGGGCGCCTCCTCGGCGGGCGAGCGGGGCATGCTGCTGCGGTTGGGCGAGCTGACCCTGTCGACGTACCCCCTCGACCAGCGGACCGTCCGCTTCGACGTGGAGCTGGAGCTGGTCGCCGCGGACGGCGAGATCTCCGGCCTGCTGCGCTACAACACCGACCTGTTCGACGCGGACACGATCGCCTGGCTCGCCCAGGGCTACCTGCGGGTACTGGACTTCGCGGCCGGCGACCCCGGCCGTCCGGTGGCGGCCTTTGCGTGGGAGCCCCGTCCCGATGTCGGAGCAGGGAGCGGGGACCCGGCCGCCGCGGCGGTGAGTCCCCCGGCGATCCCGCACGGCCCGGCCCCGCGCGCGGGCGCCCCGGCCGGGAACACGGGCACGACCGGCCGGGTTCCGGCCGAGTTGCTGGATGTCGTCACCGCCGTCTGGAGTGAGGTGCTCGATCTGGAACCCGGCGAGATCGGCCCGGACGACGACTTCTTCGGCCTGGGCGGCCACTCGCTGGCCGCGGTCCAGGTGGCGATGCGGATCCAGGACCGGCTGGGCGTGCAGGTGTCGATCTCCGACGTCTTCCACCACCTGACCGCCGCCCAGCTGGCCGCCTGGCTGGCCGGTCCCGCCGGGACCGGGCCCCGCCCGCTGCCCAGGACGCCCGGCGCCGGATACCCGCTCTCCTACGCCCAGGAGAGCCTGTGGGTGCTGAACCACCTGGCCCCGGCGAGCCTCGCCTACAACGCGCCGCACGCGTTCCGGCTCCGTGGCCCCCTGGACGTCGAGGCGCTGGAGTGGGCGATCGGGCGGGTGGTCGCCCGGCACGAGTCGCTGCGCACCACGTTCACGATGACCAGGCAGGGGCCGGTGCAGCGGGTGGCGGACCCGGCGCCGGTGCCGCTGCCGGTGGTGGAGACGGCCGACGCCGCCGGGCTCATCCTCCAGGAGTACCGCAGACCGTTCGACCTCGCCGGCGGCCCGCTGCTGCGGCCCGTCCTGTACCGGGTCTCCCCCACCGAGCACGTGCTGCTCGTCCTGGCGCACCACATCGTCTTCGACGGCTGGTCGACCGCGATCTTCTGGCGGGAGCTGTGTGCCCTCTACCGCAACCGGGTCGAGGGCTCGGCCGAACCGGCGCCGCCCGGCACCCATTACGTCGACTTCGCCGTCTGGGAACGCGAGTCGCTGACCGGTGAGCGGTTGTCCGGCCTGGTGGACTACTGGCGAAGGCAACTGGCGGGCGCACCGCGCACCGCGCTCCGCACCGACCTGCCCCGCCCCAGACGGCCGCTGTTCCAGGGCGCCCAGCACGCCTTCGAACTGCCCGTCGACGTACGCGGGCTGTGCCGCGCCACCGACACCACACCGCACATGGTCTACCTGGCCGCCTTCAAGGTCTGGCTGGCCCGCCGCACCGGCGTCTGGGACGTGACGGTCGGCTCGGTGGTGTCCGGCCGCTCCAGGAGCGAGGTCGCCGACCTGATCGGGCACTTCGTCAACACGGTGGCGGTCCGCACCCCGCTGGCCGAGGCGCACACCTTCACCGAGGTCGTCGGCCGGGTCCGGCAGAGCCTGCTGGGCGCCTACGAGCACCAGGAACTGCCGCTGTCGAAGCTGACCGCGGAGCTGGGCAGGGACCGCAGGACCCCGTTCGACGTGCTGTTCACCCTGCACGACCGGCGCCTGCTGGAGTCGGCCGACGACCGGCTGCCCGGGGTGACGGCCGACCGGCTGGTCATGCCGCTGGGCACCTCGCAGTTCGACCTGGCCCTGGAGGTCACCGACCTGGGCGGCCACGCGCGAGCGGTCCTGGAGTACGACACGGCACTGTTCCTTCCGGAGACGGTCGCCGCGATGGCCGGCGAGTTGGAGCGGTCGATCACCGCCCTGGTGTCCGGCCCCGGCCTTCCCCTTACGAGATGACACCGCGTACCGCGCGGGCGGCGCGCTCCTCCCGGACGAGCGCCGTGCGGGACGACTCGACCACGATCGGTGACCTGGAGGTCTGACGTGAGCACCTACGTAGTGGTGGTCAACCACGAGGAGCAGTACTCCATCTGGCCGCACGACCGGGCCCTGCCCGCCGGGTGGACCGCCACCGGAACCCTCGGCGGCCGGGACGACTGCCTGGCGCACATCGAGCGGGTCTGGACAGACATGCGCCCTAAATCCCTGCGTACGCCATGACCGTCCTGCAGGGGACCCGGCCCCGTGTCAACGCCGGGCGTCTGGTGGAGCAGGTGGCCGGGCTCGGCGCCATCGGCGCGGTGCCCGGCGGCGGGGTGACCCGGCTGGCGTTCACCCCCGCGGATGTGGAGGGCCGCGCCTACGTCGCGCGGCTCATGGAGGAGGCCGCGCTGGCCGTACGGATCGACGCGGCCGGCAACCTGATCGGCCGCCGCCCCGGCGCCGCGCCGGGGGCGCCCGCGCTGGTCCTGGGCTCGCACATCGACACGGTGCCGGACGGCGGCGCCTACGACGGGGCCTACGGGGTGCTGGCCGGCATCGAGGTGGCCAGGACCCTGCACGAGGAGGGCGTGCGGCTGAACCACCCGCTCGCGGTGGTGGCCTTCTGCGACGAGGAGGGCGCCCACGGGACGATGGGCATGCTGGGCTCGCACGGCTTCGCCGGGGTGCTGCCGCCCGGCGCGGCGCGCGTCCTGGACGATCGCGGCATCCCGGTCGCCGACCTGCTGGCCGCGGTCGGGGGCGACGCCGAGCGGCTGGCCGAGGCGGCCTGGTCACCCCGCGACATCGCCGCCTACCTGGAGCTGCACATCGAGCAGGGAGCGGTGCTGGAACGCCTGGACGTACCGATCGGGGTGGTGGAGACGATCACCGGGCGGGTGAACGTCTCGGTCACGGTCGACGGCGTGGCCGGGCACGCGGGCACCACGCCCATGGAGCACCGGGCGGACGCGCTGGACGGCGCCGCCCGGCTGGTACTGGCCGTGCGGGCCATCGCCGCCGACGAGCGGCTGGTGCTGCGCGCCACCACCGGGACATGCGCCGTCGAGCCCGGCATGTGGAACGTCGTCCCCGGCAGGGTCCGGCTGGGGGTGGAGTTCCGCGACACCTCGGCCGGGGCGCTGGACACGGCACTGGCGCGGCTGGCCGAGGTCGCCGCCGAAGTGGCCGGCGCGACCGGCACCCGCGTCACGGTCGTCCCCGGTGCGCGTACCTCTCCGGTCGACTGTGACGCGGGCCTGCGGGAGCTCATCGCCCGCGCCTCGGCCGAGCAGGGCCTGCCCTACCACCGCCTGCCCAGCGGCGCCGGCCACGACGCCCAGATCGTGGCGCGGATCGCGCCCGTCGGGATGATATTCGTGCCGAGCAGAGACGGGGTGAGCCACGCCCCCGGGGAGTACACCGCCCCCGAGCACCTGGCGTGGGGAGCGGACGTGCTGCTCACGGCGGTGCTGATGCGCGACGCGACCCCGGATATCAAGCGGTAGCCGATGTGATATCGACTCGATCGCGCCCCATTCTACGTTTGTCGCAGAACGAAAGAAGGAACGAAAACACCACGGATGAATGAGGTTGAAAATGTCTCGGTGGATTACCTGGGTCGCGAAGGTCACCGCCACTGCCGCGCTCTTCACCCTGCCTGTGGCCGTCGTTCAGGGTACGATCACCGCAGCCTCGTCAGTCGCTCACATCACCGGCGACAGCACATGGACCTGATGATTCAGCGGAAATTCCCGATAAAGTAGCCAGTCGCGCCCTGATTCGCCGGTAATCCTCGGAATCGGTATCGGTGCAACAATCCAGGGCGCGATTCAGCGCATCGGAGGCGGCGGCCTCGTCCCCTTTGAGGATGAACACCTCCCCCAGCGCGGACAGCGCCCTGAACTGCCACAGCCGGGTATCCAGCTCGGTGGATATCTCGAAGGTCTCAAGCAGATAGGCCACCGCCTCGTCGAACCGGCCGCGCCGGGCGTGCAACTGGCCGAAGGCCAGGTGGATCCGCGCCTCCACGAAACGCTCGCGCACCCCCTGGGCGATGGCCAGCGCCTCGTCGAGACTCTCCACGGCGGCCTCCAGCCGGTTCTGGCGGACCTGTATCTCCCCCAGCCCACACAGGATGTACGCCTGCCCGATGTCGTCCTGCCGCTCCCTGACCAGGGCGAGCGCGGCCCGGGAGGTCGCCTCCGCCTCCCCCAGCCGATCCTGGCGCAGCAGTGTCTCCCCCAGCCTGTTGAGTATCTGCGCCTGACCCCGCTCACTGCCCAGCTGCCGGAAGACCTCCAGGGCCTGCCTCAACAGGGGTTCGGCGAGCTCCACCCTCCCCTGGTCGACGTGGACCTGGGCGATGCCGCCGAGCACGTGGGCCTCGGCGAAGCGGTCCCCGACCGCGGCGAAGATCCTCTTCGCGGTGAGGAACCCGTCGAGCGCCGTGTCGAAGCGGCCCGCGAGCCGGTCCAGCAGTGAGATGTTGCGCAGCGCCAGCGCCATCCCGTACGAGTCCTCAAGCCGCTCGAACAGCTCGCGCGCCGCCCACAGGCACTCGCCCGCCCGCTCCGGCACCTGCTGGAAGAGATACATGCTTCCCGTCGAGCAGAGAACGGCCGCCTCACCGCGCAGATCGCCGGCCCGGCGAGCGGCGGCGAGGGCCGTCTCATGGGTGGTGCGCCAGTCGTCGAAGTGGCTCCGGGCCTCGAACAGGGTGGTGGCGGTGACGGCGAGGTCCCAGCACAGCTCGGACGCGCCGAGGTGGGCGGCCTGGGAGACGGCGGCGACCAGAGCGCCGCGTTCGGCGTCCAGCCAGTCGAGTGGCCGCTCCAGGAGCTCGTCCGCGTCGGCCGGCCGCCACCGGGGCACCGCGCCGTGCAGCTGGGTGAAAGCTCCGCCGTACTCCCGCTGGTGTGCCTCCTCGGCCAGCACGAGCCAGCAGCTCAGGGAGCGGGTGACGGCGGCGAGCCGGTCCTCGGGCGGCTCCTCCTCATCGGCCCGCTCCCTGGCGTACAGCCGGACCAGGTCGTGGAAGCGGTAGCGGATCTGGTCGGCGCCGTCGGGGCCGAGCACCTCGACGAGCTGGGCGTCCACCAGCTGGTCGATCAGGTCCTCGGCGTCGAGGCCGTCGATGTCGAGCAACGCCGCACCCGCCCAGGAGGCGAAGTCGGGCGCCTCGAGCAGCCCCAGCCTGCGGAACATCAGCGCCGCCTCGGGGCTCAGGTCGCGGTAGCTGAGGGCGAAGCTGGCCCGTACGGTCAGCTGGCCGTAACTCAGCTCGTCCAACCGGCGCCGCTCGTCGGCGAGACGCTTGGCCAGGCGGGCCGGGGTCCAGTACGAGCGGGCGGTGAGGCGGGCGCCCACGATCCGCAGTGCCAGTGGCAGCCCGTCACACAGCTCGCCGAGCAGCGCGGCGGCCTTGGGGTCCTCGTCCATGACCACGGAGTCGGCGACCCCGGCGAGCAGCGCGGCGGAGTCCGCCGCGCCCAGCACCTCCAGATGGATCACGCTGGCGCCCTCCCTGGCGGCCAGGTCGCCCAGCGGGTCCCTGCTGGTCACGATCACACAGCAGGTGCCGGAGCCGGGCAGCAGCGGCCTGACCTGGTCGATGAACCGGGCGTTGTCCAGCAGCAGCAGCACCTGACGCCTGCCGATGACGGTGCGCAGCAGGCCGGCGCGCTCGTCCAGGTCCTCGGGGATGCGCTCGCCGGCGATGCCGAAGGCCCGCAGGAAGCGGTCCATGACCGCGCCGGGGGTCAACGGCTGGGCGTTGAGGTCGTAGCCGCGCAGGTTCACGAAGAGCTGGCCGTCGGGGAAGCGGGAGGCGACCCGGTGCGCCCAGTGCACGGCGAGCCCCGACTTGCCGACCCCGCCCACCCCGGTGATGAGCGCGATGGTGAGCAGCCCCTGGCCGATCCGTTTGTCCAGCAGGGCGTCCAACTCGGCGATCTCGGTGGTCCTGCCGACGAAGCAGGGCGCGTCCGCGGGCAGCTGCGCGGGCACCACCCCGTGCTCGACCGGGATCACCGCAACGGGCTCCGCGGGCACGGGCTCCGGTCCGGTGGCGGCCTCGGAGACGGGCACGCTCACCCGGACGGGTGCCGGGGTCAGCTCGGGGGCGTCGCGCAGGATGGCGTCGTGCAGGGCCTGCAGCTCGGTGCCCGGCTCGATGCCGAGCTCCTCGACGAGTTGCATCCGCCCGATCCGGTAGGTGTCGAGCGCCTCCGCCCGGCGCCCGCACCGGTATCTGGCCAGCATCAGCTGGGCCCGCAGCCGCTCGCGCAGGGGGTTGGCGTCGACGAAGACGGCGAGGTCGTCGATCAGCTCCCGGTGCCGGCCGAGGGCGAGCTCCAGCTGGACGCGCTCCTCGGTCAGCGTCAGCTGGCGATCGTCCAGCCGTCGTGCCTCGGACTCGACGAACGCGCTCTCGATGCCCGCCAGAACCGGACCGCGCCACAGACCGCACGCCTCGGCGAACAGCCGGGCGGCGCCGGAGAGGTCGCCGGCGCTCTCCGCGGCCCTCGCCTTGGCGGCGAGGCGCTCGGCGAGCAGGACGTCGACCTGGGAGGGGTCGGCCTGCAGGATGTATCCGGGCGAGGAGGTACCGAGCAGGTTCGCCGGGGCGCCCGCCTCCAGGAAGGCCCGGCGGAGCCCGGAGACACAGATGACCACCTGGCTGCGGGCGGTGGGCGGCGGGTGCTCGCCCCATATCGCCCCGGCGAGCAGGTCGACGGGGGCGACCCGCCCCGCGCGCAGGATGAGCGTGGCGAGAATAATTCGCTGGCGTGACCCTCCGATCGAGACCCGTCGCTCACCTACCAGGACTTCAAGTGGACCGAGAACGCGAAACGACAGAGCAGTGTCCATGCGCCACCATCAGGGAGTGTCCGACTGCCCCTTGCGTAGGGTGAATTACTTATTCACGAAAAACACCATTTCAGCAGTATTTATCATGAGATGTCCAGTCTTATTTTGCAGGCGTAGCCGAACACGGCGCCACTTGCGGGATTGTTGGAGATTACAGCGACCGGACATCCGTATTCACGCCGAACGACGCAACCGGAACCACGAGGGACACTGGAAGAGCACGGAGAGGCACGACAGACCCGGGCGATACCGGCGCCTCCTCAGAACTCCGCCCTCCGGTGCGAAGTGGTCACGCGGCAGGACGATCCGTCCCTGAGGCAGAAGTTCTTTGACGCGCCCCCCGGCCTGAAGGCCGGAGCACTGGCCCGCATCCCGGTAGCAGCCTGTGTCGCCTCCTGCCGGAGTCCCCGGCCGCCACTGACCGCCCACCCTGGTCACGGCTTGGGAGACTCCGGCCCGTGTCATCCGATCGGGTTCAGGCGGAGCCGACCTGGAGGCACTTCTTGAGCGCGTCCCTGGAGCTCTGGTGCAGTGGCGTGACCTTCGAAAGCGCCGCGTCGCGCGCCTGCAGATACTTGGCCCCGGCGGCGTTGTACGCCTCCATTGCCTTCGCGGTGGCGGGATCCGCCTCCGGCACGCCTGCCCCGAGCGGTTTCGGGGGCGTCTGCCGAGAGAGCTTCTCCACGTCCGCGGCGGCGCTGGCCTTCACCAAGGCGTCGTGGGCGGCCTTGACCTCCGGGACGGCCTCGACGCCTGCGATGGCGTCCTCGGCGTCCAGCAGCGCGAGATGCTCCTGGGCACACGCGGCCGGGGCGGGGACGACCGCGACGTCAGTGGCGGCGGTGGCGACGCCGGCGGTGGCCAGGGTGACGAGAAGGCCGACGGCGACGAGCCCCGTCGCGGCGATGCGGATGTGCATGGGTACTCCCGTTGGTACTGAGGGTTGATCTGCACGTGACCTCATGCGCCGCGATGACCATGAGTAATCGCCGGGATACCCCAAGTTCACGCCAAGGATCGTGAGCACCGCGCACTCCCCCGGCCCCAGCTGGGACATCGGCCGCAATCCGCCACCTCGCTCACCCAGATCACGAACCGGACCGCCACCGGCGACATGATGGGACGGTCTCCCCCTGTCGGCCCACGTCCGAGAGGGAGAGACCACGCGCGCGTCACCCGGTCAGGCGGTGGCCCCGCCATCGACGACGAGGTCGTGGCCGACGGCGAAACCCGCCTCGTCACAGGCCAGCCAGAGCACGGTGGCGGCGACCTCGTCGAGCGTGCCGACCCGTCCGAGGGGGATCGACGGCGTGATCCGGGCGTCGCGCCGCTCACGGGTCTCACCGGGCAGGTAGGACATCGGCCCGTCGGAGGCGCCGGGGCTGACGGCGTTGATACGGATGCCGTCGCCGATGTGATCGCGAGCGGCGGCACGGGTCAGGGTGCTCACGCCGGCCTTGGAGGTGGCATAGGAGCCCAGCCAGGGGAGCCGACCGTGCGCACCGATGTTGGAGGCGGTGTTGACGATCGCGCCGCCGCCGTGGGCGCGCATGTGCTGGATCTCGTACTTCATCGAGAGGAAGGCGCCGGTCAGGTTGACATCCAGGACCCGCCGCCAGGTCTCGGTGTCGAGGTCGGCGACCGGGGCGGCCTGGCCGAAGATCCCGGCGTTGTTGTGGGCGATGTGGAGGCCGCCGTGGCGCTCCACGGTGGTCGCGACCATACGGGCGACATCGTCTTCCACGGTGACGTCGGCGGTGACGAAACTCGCCCGCCCGCCCTCCTGCTCGATCAGCTTGACGGTCCGGGCAAGCTCGTCGGCACTACGCCCGGCCACCACGACGGGGGAACCGTCGCGCTCTCCCGGCCTTCGAGCCCGATCAGGGCAGGCCGTTCCTGCTCTTGTAGTCGTTCCAGACCCGTACGCAGTAGGCGTAGCGCCAGTCGCCGGAGGGCAGGTGGCGGCAGGCGTAGGCGGCGCTGATACCGGCGGCACTCCCGCCCCCGGCACTTGGATCCGACGGCCTGCTCCTGGACGCCGAGGGCGAGGGCGACCTGGCGTCCGGGGCACCCGTCCTGGCCGTACGGGGCTGTGACCGGGCCTTCCGTACCCCGGAGCGCGACCGCCCCGATGCGGCGCTTCCGGTGTCCCCCCGGGTACCGGCGCCTCCTGCGGCATTGCCCGCTCCCCGGCCGGTGCTTCCGGTCACCGGCGCGGCGTTTCCGGCCTCTCCCGATCTGGTGCCGGTCCGCGCGGAGCCTCGCCCCTCCCCGCTCTCGCGGTGCCGCTCCACCCGCTTGACCCATTCGTTGCCGGACCTTCCGGCAGAGCCGGAAAGGGCCCGCTCCGCCGGCATGACCCGCACCGGGTCTCGGCGCGGCGCCTTCTTCCGCCCGGCCGCCCTCCCCTTGCCCGCCGAGGTCTTCCGCTCCCCCGCGGAGGCCCCCGCCCCGGCCGTCGCCGGGGCTCGCGGTGGCGTGAACACCGTGTCGTGATCCGCGAGGAGGCGCTCCGCGGGAGGCGCGGGCACCGTGCTCGCGGTGGGCGTCCCGGCCCACGGGGACCAGCCGGACGACCAGACGCCGACCCCTGCGGCGACGAGGAACCCGGCGACCAGCGCCGGCCCCAGGAGCTGGTCGCGCGAGAGCCTCGACCACGGCCGCCGCCAGGGGCTGGGCGGCGGGGGCATGGAGAACGGCCTGCTGTCGAGGTATGTCCAGGAGCGGTGGGCCGGTGACCGGACGGCGTCGTCACCCGCCTCCTCGTCCTTCCGGTGCCGCGCCGTCCTGTGGGGTGCCGGCGCTTCCTCCTGCCACTGCCCATCGGGCTCGGGGAGGGTCGCGGGTCCGGCGGAGCGAGGAGGATCAGGTGGCCGGAGCCACGAGTCGCTGTACGGCATGCGCCCTCGCGGTCTGGCGTTGAGGCCGTGGCCGTGAGTCCGATCATGCTCACCGTACATCTCGCCTCCCGTATCGCGTCCGACCTCCCCCAGCCTGGCAAAAATCACACACTGTATGCGGCCCATGACAGTACGGTCTTACCGATCTGTTATCAGCAGCAGGCCGCAAAGATAAAGAAATACGCTGAAAGACCGGCCTCGCCGGTAAAGACGAGAACCGCCCACGCTCCGGCAGGACCTGGATTCAGCGGCCGGAAGCCCGCACTCGGGCGATCAGGGTTCCAGGTGACGCGGCGCCGGCGCCCTCGGCCTAGGGAATTTTGGCTGTAGGAGAATGTCGGCCGGTAGCGGACATGAAGCCCATACCGCCCCTCCCTCGGATGTGTCGCGCGACGGGAGGCTCAGGACTCGCGGGGGCGGCGGGACGAGCGGCGTCTGGCCGGAGCGGCGAAGGCGCGCAGGAACGTGCGCACGCCGTCGCGGACCGCGCCGGCGAGGTCGTCAGGACTGACCGGACGGGTGCCCAGCGCGGACAGCGCCGGAAGGTTGCCCGCGACGAGCGCCATGAACTGGCCGGCCGCGACCGCCGGATCGTCGATCTCCAGATGGCCCCGGTTCGCCAGGCCGGCCAGCCGGCCGGCGAGCACGTTCAGCGCGGGGATGCCGCCGCGGGCGACCACCTCGTCGTAGAGGTCGGGCAGGCGCGCGGCCTCGGCGTACAGCAGCCGCTGCAGCGCCCAGCCCTCCTCGCTGAGCTGGCACTCGACCATGAGGTGGCCGACCCTCTCCAGCTCACCGGCGAGGTCGGCGCCGTCGTCGGGGAGGGTGGCGAACGCGGCGATGATCCTGGCCGTCGACCGGTCGGCGCTGTCCCGCATGACCGTGCGGAACAGGGTCTCCTTGTCGTGGAAGTGGTTGTAGACGGTGGGCTTGGCGACCCCCGCGAGGCTCGCGATCGCGTCGATGTTCGCCTGGGCGTAGCCCTCCTGGGAGAAGACCTTCACGGCGGCGTCCAGGATCGCCGTCCGCTTGTCGATCCGTCCCCGGCCCGACCGCGCGCGTTCGATGGTGGTCACTCTTCGAGGTTACTCCAGTCATGGCCACATCCGGCTTGCCAACTTGAACGTATGAGTTCAAAATAACGTTCACTCAAGTAAGAATTGGAGGCCCAGATGGCCACCGAGGTCAACACCGGCGACTCCCCGGCGGGGACGACGTCGCGGCCGGGATGTCCCGGGCCTCCACCGCCTCCGCCGTCGTCGCCGGGCTGGCGATCGTCGTCGGCCTGGTGGCCTGGTTCCTGCCGTCCCAGAACAAGGCAGCCGGTTAGATTGAACGCATGAGTTCAATAATTTTGTGATCGCGGCATGACATGGCCATCGGCCACGCTCCCCCGGGCCCGCACGCGTCCGGCGCCCCCTGGGCGGCACGGAAGACCAGACCCGCTCAGGCCCCCAACACGCCTGCCGGCGCCGGGCCCGGGCAAGCGACGTTGACCCCACGAACGGAGAACATCCTGATGACAGATCTGTCCGGCGTCCGCCTGTCGGTGCTCGACACCGTCCCCGTCTGGCGAGGGTCGTCGGCGACCCAGTCCCTGCGTAACTCGACGGACCTCGCCCGCCGGGTGGAGCGGCTCGGCTACACGCGCTACTGGGTCGCCGAACACCACAACACGCCGTGTCTGGCCACGTCGGTCCCGCCCGTGCTGATCGCGCAGATCGCCTCCGCCACCAGCACGATCCGGGTCGGCTCCGGCGGGGTGCTGCTGCCCAACCACGCGCCGCTGACGGTGGCCGAACAGTTCGGGACACTGGAGGCGTTCCACCCCGGCCGCATCGACCTCGGCATCGGCCGGGCATCGGGCACCGACCCGGCCGCCGCCCACCTGCTGCGACGGGGCCTGCCATCCGCCGAGGAGGACTTCCCCGGCCAACTCGGCGAACTGCTGGGCTACCTCGCCCCCGGGGAACCGTCCTCCGACGTGCGCGCCGTCCCACGACCGGAGACCCGCCCGCCCGTGTACCTGCTGGGCACCAGCACCTCCAGCGCCCGCTTCGCCGGAGCGCTCGGCCTGCCGTACGCCTACGCCCACCAGATCAACCCGGCCGGTACGGTGGCCGCGCTGCAGGCCTACCGCAACGCCTTCGAGCCGTCGGCGTGGCTGGACCACCCGTACACGATCGTCGCCCCCACCGTGATCGCCGCCGACTCCGACGAGCGCGCCCGGTGGCTGGCACGGGGCTATGCCGTGGGCCGGCTCCTGCTCCGCACCGAGGACCGCTTCACGCTCTTTCCCACCGCCGAGGAGGCCGAGCGCCACTCGCTTACCCCCTCGGGCGAGCGGTTCGTCCGCGAACACCTCGACCCGCAGATCATCGGCGGCCCCGGCACCGTACGCGACCGGCTCACCGAGCTCGTCAAACACAGCGGAGCCGACGAACTGATGGCCCTGACCATGGTCTCGGACCATGAGGCGCGGGTGCGCTCCTACGAGCTGCTGGCCGAGCTGGCGCGCGCCTGACCAGCGTTGGCCTCGGCTCCTCTCCCAGACCGAGGGGACGGGTTGTCGCGGGGATCGAGGTCTAAGGAACATTGGAGCCGGATCGTACGCTAAGCCCTGTCCGGGCAGGTCAGCACCGTGCGGCTTTTGTGTCGGATCCCTTCGGGAACGGCTGGCCGCAGATACTTGACGACTGTCTGCGGTCGCGTCGGTTCTGTCCCAGGTGAACGCCTTCACCCGGCAGGGGCCGGTCTCTGTGGATATCTGCGATAGAGCGCGGAGGCGGTCATGGGGTGCCGTGTACTAACGCCCCTCTCACCAACCTCCAGATCGGTGATCGAGGATGATGATTTGGGCTTATGCCGCGGCGCCTGCCCACGATGACGGCGAATCACGAAACAGATGATCCCGAAGAACCTAGATCACTTTGAAGACATGTCCTAGCCTTTTGGGATCAGTATGGGCCGCGGCCATGGCCACCTGGAGGGTGACAGTGGAGAAGTTACTCGTCTCCTGCGATGAGCTGGCCGGATTGATCGGCGCGCCGTCGGTCCGGATCCTCGACACGCGCTGGCCCGTGGGCGACGGTCCAGCCGGCCGGAACCTGTACCGCCGCTCTCGCGTACCCGGCGCCGTCTATCTCGGGTTCGATGCCACCCAGGCACCCGGCCCGCAGCCACCGGGCCGGGCCGCCGACCCCGCATCGCTCGCCGCCGCGCTCGCCGGTTTCGGCGTCGGCACCGACAGCATCGTGGTCGCCTATGACGACAACCACCAGTTCACCGCGGCACGGCTGATATGGCTGATGCGGGCCCACGGCTTCAAGCGGGTGTTCCGCCTCGACGGCGGGTGGCCTGCCTGGCTGCGGTCGTGCGGGCCCGTGGAGACCGGGCCGATCTCCTGGCGGCCCGGCGTGACCCGCCCGCCGTTCCTGAGCCGAACCGGCCCCGCCGTCGTCGGCCTGGACGATCTACTCGCCCACCAGACGGCCGGCCTGCCCATCGTCGACTGCCGCCGCGACTCCAGTTGGGCGGAGGAACCTCAGCTCATCCCGGGCGCGACGAGGCTGCCGATGCGCATGCTCGTCGACTCCTCGGGGCTGCACCTTCCGCCGTCCCGGATCAGAGCGGTGGCCACCGTGGCCGGGATCGACGCCGACACACCGGCCGTCGCGTACTGCGGCGCGGCGATCTCCGCCCCGGCCGTGTGGCTCGCGCTGCGCTCAGCCGGCGTCACCGGGGTACGGGTGTACGACGGCTCGATCACGGAATGGATCTCCAGCGGCCGGCCCCTGGTACCCGCGACAGCATGCCGGCCCGGGCACTCCCGGGCGGCGCAGCCTCGAACCGCTGTGCCCGCGGACCAAGAAGGCTCCGACGAGGCGCTAGCGACCAAGGATCGTTAGCGCGCGTGTCTTCGACGGGGAGCGGGTGCTGGGTGAGCCGACCGTCGTGATCGACGGGGGAATCATCAGCTCGGTCGGGGAGCATGCTCCCGCGGGAGCCGACACGGTCGACGCACGCGGCGCCACACTGCTACCGGGCCTGCTCGACGCTCACGTGCACACCGGCGAGCAGGCGCTGGCGTTGCGGTTCGGGGTGACGACCGAGTTGGAGATGCAGGGCACCAACACCAGGAACAACTGGGCGCACATCACCGACAATGACGCGGTGGCCGACGTCCGCTCGTCGGGTATGGGTATCACCCCGCCCGGCGGGCACCCCAGCGAGCTGTTCCCCAAGGATTTCAACCCTCGCGAGCACAGTGAGAGGGCCGGAGGTCAAAAGCCCCGGGGCGGGCCGCCGCTGATGCCGTTCTCGACCACACCCGAGGAGGCCGTCGCCTTCATCCCCCGGTTGGTCGCAGGCGGCTCGGACTACATCAAGTTCATGATCGACGACGGTTCCGTCGAAGGATCACGCGGGCCGCGGGGGACGGTGCGGGTCGTCACCGTTTCCCGCGACGACCCGCGCCCTTTACAATGTAGATTTATAAAAATCCCCGGCCTTCCCGCCGGTACGTGCTGCCGTGTTGGGCCGGACCGGGGCGCCCCTGTGACAGTACGGATGGGTCGTCAATGAGCCACGGGCATCTCACGGGGAAGTGTCGGCGAGCACCTGCGCCAGCGCGTGTGCGGTCTGGCGGACCATCCCGGGGTTGGTATCCCAGTAGTACGCGCCCTGTCATGGCCTGATAGGGCGCCCAGCCACGGCCGCGCGACCATGACGCGTCGTCAACGCGGAGTTCGGCCCGGAAGCGCAGGCGGCTTTCCCCTGCGACCACGTTCCACGCAGGCTGGAGATCGCATGCGGGATCGCCCACGTTGAGGCCGCCGAAGTCGATGACCGCCGACAGGCGACCGTCGACGACGAGCAGGTTGCCCGGCAACAGGTCGCCGTGCACCCAGACCTCCGGGTTCCTCCATGCCGGGGCACTGAGCGACTCCCGCCACGAGCGGAGGGCCGCATCACCGTCGATGCGGCCGCCTGCGCCGGCCGCGGCAATCGATTTTCGACGCCGACCTGACGCACGTCATCGAGGTTGTACGTGACAGCCGGGCCGACCGGCCCAACACGGCACCCCGGCATGTCCGGCGCGGAGGTCGACCGGGGCAACCGCGGGACTATCGCTTGTAGGCGATCCCGCCGTACATGAGCCGCTGGCCCACGGTCAGCTGCGCCGGGACCGGCCCGTCGGGTCGCCACAGGGGCAGCGCGACGACACCCGGTTCGAGCAACTCGAACCCGTCGAAGAACGCGGTGATCTCCTCCGGCGTCCGGAACCGGCCGCTGCCGAGCAGCGCGAGGAACTTCTGCTCCGCGTCACGGGAGTCCTGGCTGGAGGCGCAGAAGTGGGTGATGAAGAGGTAGCTGCCCGATGGGACCGCCGCCATGTAGGCCTCGACGATTCCCCGGGGATCGTCGTCGTCGTGCAGGTGGTGCAGGACCCCGACCAGCATCACGCCCACCGGCCGGTCGCGGTCGATGAGCCGCTTGACCGCCGGGTCGGCGAGGATCGCCTCGGTGTCGCGCAGGTCGGAGGTGACCACCGCGGTACGGTCGTTCTCCGCCAGCAGCGCCCGGCCGTGGGCCAGCACCATCGGGTCGTTGTCGACGTAGACGACCCGCGCCTCGGGATTCGCGCCTTGGGCGACCTGGTGGGTGTTCTCCACCGTCGGCAGCCCCGAGCCGAGGTCGATGAACTGGGTGATGCCCTGCTCCGCCAGGAACCGCACCCCCCGGCCGAGGATCTGACGGTTGTAGGTCGCCACGTCGTAGATCTCGGGGACGATCTTCACGATCTCCGCGACGAAGGCCCTGTCGACCTCGAAGTTGTCCTTGCCGTTGAGGACGACGTCATAGGCCCTGGCGATGCTGGGCCTGGTCGTGTCGATGCCGGCGTCCCGCTCATCCCTCTTGTCGGTCACTTGGGGTCCTTCCTCGCGATCTCCGGGCGATGCGAGTGATCATAAGACCAGAAGCCCCACCAAAGCGGCTTCTCCCATGACCAGAGCCAGGTATCCGGACATCCCCAATGCGAGCGGCCGAGCCCACCGAAATTTGCCATGAGAGCCTGGGGCTGACATATGGAAGACGGTGGTGCGTCGTAGGCTGCTGGTCGTGATCAGGGCTGCGGGAGAGGCGAGCCGCGGCGGGGCAGCCGGAGTGGTTCGGCGAAGATGATCTCTACCCGGATGTCCGCTCGTCGCTGAAACAGCTCCGGGCCGACGGCCTGTGGGTGGGCATCGCCGGAAACCGGACGGTTCGGGCGGGCGGCATCCTGCGTGGTTTGGATCTTCCGGCTGACATGATCGCGACATCGGACGACTGGGGTGTGTCCAAGCCCGATCCCGCATCGGTCTCTACGACCTCCGCCTGACGGTCGGCTCTTCCGCTCAGCGGCGGAGGCGCGCGTGCCAGGGGTGGGTGCCGTGTTCGGTCGCCAGAGCCTCGTCCAGCCACGCCTTTCGCGCGTCGTCGAGCCGGGGCAGGACCTCGTCGAAGTCGAGTTCATCCTTGGGACGCGGCGACTTGGCCTTGTACAGGAGCTGGATCTCCGGCGCGATCCGCGAGAAACCGTCCTCGGCGACCGTGAACGACGCCAGCGGGCGGCGAATCCTCGGATCTCGCCGGTACACCCAGTCCTGCCCGTCGGCCTCGTCGAGCATCAGCTGGATCCGCCACGGGCCGCCGGCGTCCTCGCGGACCCAGACGTCATGAACGCCCGGCGGGAGGATCTCGTCCCGTGGCCAGTGGCGCAGCGTGCCCGGCGGGTCGGCGGCCCAGCAGTCCCACCCCGCGAGCAACCGGCGCGCCGTGGCCTGGTCCCGGCGGAGGATCCCGACGTCGATGTCCGCGTGCTCGCGGTAGGCGCGGCCGACCTCCAGCTCGATCGCGTATCCTCCGCCGATCCACCAGGGCGTCTCCAGCCCGCCGAACAGCTCGATGACCTCGGCCAGCGGAGCCGGTTCCCATGCTCCCCACAGTGTCTCCGTACGCGGCATGTCGTCATTGTCACCGAGCCTGCCCCAGTGGGAAAGCATCATGCCGGGGCGGGGGCGGTCAGGTGCCACCTGAGCCATTCGACGACGTTCTTGACGAAGGTCACCCGGTTGGCGAGTTGCCGGATCTCGTGCCCCTCGTCCTCGAACAGCAGCAACTCGCAGGGGATGCCACGGGCCCGCGCCTCCCGCAGCACCTGCTCGGCCTCGTACACCGGGACGTTGGTGTCGCGGGCGCCGTGCACGACCAGCAACGGGGCGGCCAGCCGGTCGAAGGAGTGCAGGGGCGACAGCACCCGCAGCAGGTCACGGTCGGCGACCGGGTGGCCGTACTCGCTGACGGCCGCCGCGGCGATCCACGGCTCGGTCCGGTCGTAGAAGGTCTCGAAGTCGGCCATACCGCAGACGTCGACCCCGGCGCGGAAGAGGTGGGGGTGGGTGACGAGGGCGGCCAGCGTCAGGTAACCGCCGTAGGAGCGTCCCATGCAGGCGATCCTGGCCTCCTCGGCGACACCGGACCGCACCAGTTCGACGGCGCAGTCGGCGACGTCGTCGATCGCGTCGAAGCGGAGCGCGTGGTTGTCGGCGTTGCGGAAGGCCCTGCCGAACCCGGACGAGCCGCGGACGTTCGCCGCGAACACCCCGATCCCGGCGGCCAGCAGGTTCTGGAACAGCGGGTTGAAGGTGGGCCGTTCCTGGCTCTCCGGACCGCCGTGCAGGTAGACGACGAAGGGCATCGGTCCCCGGGCCCCGGGGACCCGGTAGAGCCAGCCGGTCAGCTCCATGCCGTCGCGCGCCTGGAAGCGCATCAACTCCGCCTCGGCCGCCTCGGCGATCGGGGAGTCCCCCGCGATCCGCCGGTAGCCGCCGTTCTCCAGATCGCAGAGCACCACGTGGGAGGGGGCGCCGGGCCCCTCGACCGCCAGGACGGCCAGGCTGCCGTCCAGCGAGACCCTGATCGAGGAGACCACCTCGGCGGGCAGCGGCGGGAGCGGGCGCACCGCCCCGGTGGCCGGCTCGATCACCTCCAGTTCCGACCGGCCGCTGTCGTTCCACACCAGGACGGCGCGGTGGCCGTTGGCACTCAGCGCGAACTGGTCGAGTTCGGCGTCCACCCGCTCGGCCAGCACGACCTCCGCGCCGTCCTCACCCACCGCGAGCAGCGCGGCCCGGTCGCGGCCGACGTCGGACAACAGGTAGGCGACCGTCCCGTCCGGAGAGAGGATGCCGTAGTCGGTGGAGCCGTTCATCCCCGCCAGCAGCGGCTGTTCCCCGGGTCCTGGAAGATCGCCCGCGGCCTCGTCGGGCAGCCCCGAGGGCAGGCCGGGCGGGAAGTCCTCGAGATGACCCTCGGGAAGATCGGAGCGGAGCCCGGCCGGAGGATCAGCGGAGAGGCCGGAGCAGAGGCCGGGGGTGAGGTCCTCGGGAAGCCCGGGATGAGGGCCGCCGGGGAGTCCCGGGACGAGGCCCCCGGTTTCGAGAGGACCAGGTGCGAGATCCCCCGGAGCGGAGAGGCCGGACGCGAGGGCCCCGGGACCGGCGGAGCCGTCGGGACCGGACATACCCGAGGTGAGATCACCGGGACGGGCGGCGGGAAGGCCGGTGGGATCACCGGGGAAGGCGGAAAGATCGGCCGCGTACATCCGGCGCACGCCGCGCGGGCCGCGCCGCAGCAGCATCCGCCGGTGGTCACGGCTGATCGCCGCCGGGTGCATCAGCGCGCCGCCCGCGATGACCTCCCGGCTGCCGGAGCCCGCGTCGATGAGCACCGCGTCCGTACGGCCGGACGCGGAGACCTCGGCGACGAGAAGGATCTCCCCCTGCCCGGTCCAGCGCACGAACGACGCCGATCCCCCTTCCGGCGCGGCCAGCGGGCGCAGATCGCTCCCGTCGGGCCTGACCGTCCAGACCTGGGTGTGCTCCCCGCCGCCCGGCACGACGAGGACGGCCAGCCGCCGTGCGTCGGGAGACCAGCTCACGTCGGCGGCGGGCTCAGGACCGGTGTCGAGAGACCACGCCTCCGTCTCTCCCCCGGCCGGCCCTCCGGCCGGCGCTCCTCCCGGGAGCAACGCCTCCAGATCGCCGCCGAGAAGCTGGACCCAGACGCGCGGAGAGCCGTCCCTGTCGGCGATGAACGCGACGGCGCTCAGGTCGGGCGCCAGCGCGGGCGCCCGGCAGCTCCAGGCGGTCAGGCCGGTGCCCGCCGGGGGGGTCCGCCGCGTGCC
>NZ_JBSFWD010000060.1:0-47960 GCF_053592655.1 Streptosporangium sp. NPDC002607 | reverse complement strand
GGGATGGCCACCCCCTTGGGGCGGCCGGTCGAGCCCGAGGTGTAGATGACGTACGCCTGGTCGCCGCCTCGGGCCCGTCCTGGTCCGATCTCACCGGTAGCGACCGCGTCGCGGCACGCTCATGGCCACAGGTTGTCGCGATCCACCGAGGAAGGCCGGCCGGCCGGTTCCAGCTCGACCGTGGCTGTCCGCACAGCGGCGGGACGAGCAGGGGGAATTCCTTTGAGCGCTACTTGTCGTGAGCGCGGCGGATGAACCACGACACCAAAAGCCTGCGTAAGGAGCTTGCAGCGGTCCGCCCGGCGATCTCGGGATAAACGGCGCGCGATTGTGGATCAAGCCCGGAGCTGGCGGGTGATGGAGGGGTCGGTGATGGCGGTGTCGTTCGCCAGCAGGAAAGCCTTGCTGAGGATGAGCGCCAACCGGCCGTCCTCCTCGAATGGCAGGAACAGTCCGGGGTGGGGGTCGCGTGCGGAGACGATGCACAGGTAGGCGTCGTTGGGTTCCATCAGGATGTTCGCCGACCCCAGGTGGATCTTGTAGGTGCGTAGATCGCCTCGAACCACCAGGAAGCGGTCGGTCATGACGCACCGGTCCGCGATAGTCGTACGCCCGATCAACCGGGACAGCGCGTCGCGCCGGACCTGGGCGCTCTCGGCCAGGTCGCCGAAGCTGTAGGACTGCCAGTAGTCCCCGTGGCCGTTGGGGTCCAGGCCGGTGGAGGTGACGCCGACGGCCAGGTCGGCGTCTCGCAGTGCCTCCGACAGGATGAGCGGAGGAACCTCGGCCAGCGGGACCGGCGAGATGCCGGCGAGGAAACGGATGTCGCCGCTGACGCAGATGGAGACGGTGGTGCCGTAGCCGTCGCGTTCGTAGGAGTGCTCGTCCAGGTGGAAGTCCCAGGTGGCGGTCAGGCCGCCGGGCAGCTTTTTGGCGGTGGTGCACTCGCCGGACCCTCCGGCCGCGTCCCAGTGGCCCAGCGACATGCCGGTCCAGCCGCGATCGGTGAGCAGTGCCTTGGCCTGGCCGTACCGGAGCAGGTGGTTGGAGAACCGGCGTGAGTGGTCGCGCGTCTCCTCTTCGGCGGGGGTGAGCAGGTAGACCTCGCGGAAGGCCTGCTTGTACGGCTGGCGCAGCTCCTTGCCCTGCACCACCTCCCGCCAGGCCCGCACCTCCTCCACGGACGCGCGGGCCGGATGCCACAGCCGCACCGGCACGTCCGGCACGGTCAACCCCAGCTCGGCGCGCCACACACCGGGCGAGACCTCGAACTCCCAGATCAGCCGATCGGTGACCGGGTGACCCTCCAACTGCCGATACGGCGGAGCCGCCTCACCGGCGCATCCGGCTTCCAGCGCCCTGCTCAGGGTGGCCTGCTGCTGCGCGGTCTGCTTGGCCAGCTCGCGCAGCCGCTTGACCTCCTCGGGGTGCTCCCGTTTGACCGCCGCCGGGACCGCCTTCAGCTTCTTGTCCCCGTGCCACCACGACAGCTCGACCTTGCCGTCGGTTGAGATCACCGCCGTGTGCTCGCCGATGGCCTGCCGCACCCGCCCATCGGGTATCCGGAACGCCACCTCCAGCCGGTTGGCCAGGGCGGCCTCGATGCGCTTGAACATGCGGTCCAGCTGCTTGGGCACCCCGGCGTGCCGGGTGGCCTGGCGGGCGGCGCGCAGCGCGGAGATCGCCTCGGGCGTCGGGTGCTCCTGCACCGCGCGGGCGATCTCGAACAGCAGTCCCTGGGAGGGCAGGGTCTTGGCCTGGGTGGGCGCCACCGCGATCCCGCGCAGCAGCCTGTCCAGCAACTCGGGCAGCCAGGGCTCGTCCCGGAAGAGCGCCAGTCGTACGGCCCGGCCGAGGATCTCCTTCTCGCCGTCCTCGAACGCCTTCTCCGCCCGGTAGGGAATCTCGCCGGCGTGGATCGCCGCGACGCGGGCCTCGGCCGCCTCCAACGCCGTCCGGGCGAAGTCCAGGTAGCCGGGTTGGCCGCTGAGCCATTCGATCACGCCGGGCAGCGGGGCGGCATGGTCTGACCGTTCCCGCATCGCCTCGGCGAGCAGCGCCCGCCGCTCCACGTCCCAGCCGAGTAGCACTTCCATCTCGGCGACCGCGATCGGCCCGCGCTCCTCGGTGAGCCGGGCGCCCACTTCGGCGCCCATGCCCGCCAGCCCCGCCGCCACCAGCACGGAGAAGGGTTCGTACGGCCGTTTTCCGTCCGGCATCAGGAATCCGACCAGCTCGCGGGCCGCCACGGCCAGCCGCTGCTCGTCGACCACGTACCGTGCCGATATCGAACTGCCATCGCCGGCCCGGACCGACGCGCCCAGCCCGGTGCTCAGCTGGGAGACGTCAGGCCAGTATGTGGGGTCATTCGCGGTCCCGTTGATCAGATTGAGCAGGCGCTGCGCGAGGGGGGAGAGGTGCATGCCGATAGTTCCTGTCAGAGGTGGATCTGGCGGGTGATGGATGGGTCGGTGATGGTGGCGCAATCTATAGCAGCAGCGAATGACAAAACGTCGGTGGCGGCGGGCATACTGCACTCCACTCCGGCCGCACCGCCTCAGATCTTCGCACTGCCCATCCGCCCCGAACCGTGGCCGACGTGCGCTTGGCTCATTGGATCGGGGGCGGCGTGCCGGGTGCGCCGGCTGCGGCGTTGGCGTAGCGGCGGGCCAGGTGCGCGAAGGCGTCCTTGAGCTCGGCCGGGCCGACGACCTCGATGTCGGCGTCGAACCTGCCGATGGTGGCGGCCAGGCCAGGCCATGACCACGAGCCCAGGACGAGCCGGCAGCGGTCCGGGCCGAGTTCCTCGACGACTCCGTCGCGGGTGTAGCGGGACACGGCAGCGGCGGGCAGGTCGAGGATCACCTCGCCGCGGCAGGGCCAGTTGCCAGAGCCGTCGGAGCCTCGGAACCTGCCGGCCACGAAGGCGGCCACCTCACCTCCGGGCAGCTCGCGCGGGGTGAAGCGGGGTCCTGTGGGGATGCGCGGGGTGATCCGATCGGCACGGAAGGTGCGCCAGTCCTCACGGTCGAGGTCCCAGGCGACGAGGTACCAGCGCCCGCCCCAGGTGACGAGGTGATGGGGCTGCACCCGGCGCGGCGGGGTCTGCACGCCGTTGTCGTCTATCCCCGGTGGGGATGCGGAGGTGTAGTCGAAGCGCAGCACCTCGCGGGCGTGGACGGCGGCGCTGAGTGCCGCGAGCACGCTGCTGTCGACCTGTGGGGCCGGTTGGATCGCGGGCCGCTCGACGGCGGTGACCTGGAAGGTGTCGATCCGACGGCGCAGCCGTGCGGGCATGACCTGCCGGACGGTGTTCAGCGCACGCGCCGCGGCTTCCTCGATGCCGGCACCAGTGGTGGTGGCGATCTGGAGTGCGATGGCCAGAGCGACGGCCTGCTCATCGTCGAACAGCAACGGGGGCAACTCCGTGCCGGCGTCGAGCCGGTACCCACCGTCGGGCCCCTTGAAGGCCACTATGGGATAGCCGAGCTCGCGCAGGCGGTCGACATCACGGCGCACGGTGCGCGGGCTGATGTCCAGCCGCTCGGCCAGCAGCGCCCCCGGCCAGTCCCGGCGCGTCTGGAGCAACGAGAGCAACGACAGTAGTCGCGCTGAAGTCTTCGGCATGATCCCCATATTGCCCGGAGAAGCGGACACTCCCTGGCCGCTTCGCCTGTGACTGTTGTCGCGTGCCAGTCAACGACAACAACCCGAAGGACCCGAACGCCGTGACCGCCACCACCACGCCCCCCTCAACCCTCGACGCCGAGCGGGGCGACCTGCTCGCCGCGCTCGCGACCGCGCGATCCGCCCTGACCAACACCGTCCGCGGGCTCAGCGACGAGCAACTCGGCGAGCGCCCGACGGTCAGCGCGCTGTGCCTGGGCGGGCTGATCAAGCACGTCGCGTCCATCGAGGAAGGGTGGATGCGCTTCGTGGTCGAGGGTCCGTCGGCGATGCGCCACGACCTGCCCGACGGTGTCACCTGGGCCGACCTCGCGGCCGGTACCGCGCGCGAGGTCCCGCAGTGGGCGATCGACCACCAGAACGACTTCCGGATGCTGCCCGGCGAGACGTCGGCCGGGATCCTCGCGCGTTACGAGCAGGTCGCCGCCCGCAGCGAGGAGATCGTCGCCGCCGTCCCCGACCTGTCGGCGACGCACCCGATGCCGGAGGCACCCTGGAACGAGCCGGGAGCGGTGCGCAGCATGCGCCGGGTGCTGATGCACCTCATCGCCGAGACCGCCCAGCACGCCGGGCACGCCGACATCCTGCGCGAGACGCTCGACGGGCAGAGATCAACCTGATCGGTGACGGGGCCCCGCCGGATCGGGCATCGTCCTGACCGGTGTCATCCACCGGACCCAGTGGACCCCGGGCCGGGATTCACCACCCACTCGGGTCCTGCCTGAAATCGAAGGGAACGGCGTCACCGTGAAGATGCGCGAGCCGGGGCGGACCGGTATTCAGGTCAGCCCCTACCACCTGGGCACCATGATGTTCGGCCGGGTGGCCGACATCGACCAGACCGACCTGGTGCGCAGCGGCAAGATATGCATGATCGGCTTCTTTGACGCCCCGGTCTCGGAGATCGTCGAGGCACGGTGGGTCGCCGACCGGCGCAATCTGCAGCGCTTCCGCACCGGGCAGTCCCCGTACTCGATCGTCAACCGCGGCATCGAGTGCGAGGTCCTGCCCACCTGTGAGCGCTATGGCAGGCCCATCGCCGGTGTGGAGTCCGCCGGCGATGGGCCTGCTCACCGGCCGCTACCGCAAAGGTCGGCCCGAGGCGCGGAACGCGCGGATGAACCGGGTGCCCCGGCACCTGACCGACGAGCGCGCTGCGGCATGAGCCGATGACCGTTCTCGACACCCGGGCGCTCAACCGCGCGACGCTCGCCCGACAGTTGCTGCTCGATCACGCAGACGTGCCGGTCCTCGACGCCGTCGCGCACCTGTGCGGCCTGCAGGCGCAGGAACCGCAGGAACCGTTCGTCGGGCTCTGGGCGCGGCTGCGCGCGTTCGACCCGGCGGTGCTCTCGGATCTGCTGATCCGGCGGAGCGTGGTGCGGACCCACCTCATGCGCCGCACCGTCCACCTCCTCGCCGCCGGCGACGCCCTGGCCTGGCGGGCCCGCCACGACATCATGCTGCGCCAACGGGTACTCGGGAACTACCGCCGCGAGCTCGCCGGGGTAAACCTCGACGAGCTCGCGGCGGCAGGCCGGGCGGTGATGGCCGACGACGAACCCCGTTCGATGACCGAGCTCGCGCGGGCGCTGGCTGAGCGCTGGCCGGCGCCGGGACCGCGGGCGCTGGGCGAAATGCTGATCGCCGCCCTCGTCCCGGTGGCGCAGCTGCCGCCGCGCGGGGTGTGGCGCACGAGGGCGGGAGTGCGCAACGTCCTGCTCTCCTCCTGGCTGGGGCGCGAGATCGACCCGCCGGCCCCGAAGGGCTCCGATCCGGTCGGCGAAGCGCTGGTACGGCGCTATCTAGCCGCGTTCGGCCCCGCCGCCGCGGCCGACCTGCGCGCCTGGTGCGGCCTCGCCGGACTGCCGGCCGCGGTGGCCGCGATACGCGAGGAGCTGGTCACCTTCCGCGACGAGCGAGGCCGGGAGCTGCTGGACCTCCCCGACGCGCCGCGCCCCGACCCCGACACACCCGCCCCGGTGCGATTCCTGCCGGCGTTCGACAACGCGCTCCTCGGTTACCACGACCGCAGCCGGATCATCGACAACGCCCACCGCGGCCTGTCGGTCGCCGGCGCTCGCGTTGTCCTGGTCGACGGCCGGGTCGCCGCGACCTGGAGCGTCAAGGTCGGCACCGTGATCGTCACCCCGCTGCGCCGCTTCTCCCGAGCCGACCGCACCACCGTAGCCGAGCAGGGGCGGGCGCTGGCGTCGTTCCTCTCCGACAACGACAGCCAGCGCGTACAGATCGCCGCGTCTCCCCGCTGAGCGACACACCCGCGAGTTGCCTCCCCTGAGCACGGGTTCGGGTGGCGCGCTCCGGTTCACGCTGCCGAAGGGCCTGCACGGTCAGGCGCCTGTCCACGGCGGTAGGGGACCCACGCCGCCCCGCGCCTCAAGGTTCTCGTCGATCCCGGACCTGATCTGCCCCGGCCACGCCGACAGCGGCGGCGACGGCACCAAACGGCGATCAGGCCGGGCGCTCACCTCAGGCCGGCTCTGACCAGGGCGGATGCTCGACCACGGCCCCTGAATGCGGCGGATGAACCACGACGCCGAAAGTCGGCGATGTCCCGGTAGAGCACATCCGGACATCGCCGACCGCTCTGTGGCTTACAGCCGGTCGAGAAGCTCCTGCATCTGCTCGATCTCAGCCTGCTGGGCGCTCTCGATGGTTCTGGCGAGTTCCTTGGCCTTGGGATCGGCCCCGTCGCTCTGCTCGGTCTTGGCCATCGTGATCGCCCCCTTGTGATGGGCGATCATGAGTTCCGCGAACATCCGGTCGAACCGGGCGCCCTTTGCCTTCTGGAGCTTGACCATGTCCTCCTCGGTCATCATGCCGGGCATGACATGCCCGCCGTGACCCTCCTCCGGGGCGGGAGCCTTCCAGAGGGACAACCAGTCGGTCATGGTGGCGATCTCCGGTCCCTGCGCGGCCTCGATCTTCGCCGCCAATTCCTTCACCTCCGGGTCGGAGGCGCGCGTCTCGGCCAGCTTGGCCATCTCCACGGCCTGCTCGTGATGCGGGATCATCATCTGTGCGAAGGCGACGTCAACGTCGTTGAAGGAGGCTTCCGACTTCTGGCTCGCGGTGGTGGCGGGAGCGTGAGCACTGCTGGTCGTGCCGGTGTGGACGGTCATCGCGTCGTCCCCGCCTCCGCAGGCGGTGAGCAGCGCGAGGGCGCCGGCTCCCGCTGTGGCGGTCAGTGCGAACCTGCGAAGGGCGGAATGGTCGGCGAACATTTCCATGGTCTCTTTTCGGTCGGTCGTATCTGCATGTCGATCGTCGGCGGCCGGATTTTCGATGCCGTCCGCGGTGGAGATCGGCCTATAGCCGCAAAACCGAGAGACACGCCAGGCGTAGGGCCGTCCTGCGCGGGGGCGGGCGGGCGACGAGCGGCATCGGCGAGGCATCGGCCGTTCGGGCCTGCGAGATTCGCCGCGTCCACATGGACGCCATACCGATGAGGAGAAGGAGGAAGGAGGTGAGTACGGCCAGGCAGACGGAGCTCGGATCAGGGGTGAGGGGAGTGTCATCAAGCCTTGAGATCAGTTGCCCGGCCTGGGGCATCAGAGCGGGAAGGAGCATGGAGCGCGCCTCCGGCACTCCGTGCTCAGCGGTAGAGGCATGCTCGAAGGCGGCAGGCGTACCGCCGTGTCCCCGCTGATGGTCCAGATGCCCCAGCGTGTGCATCCCGGCGACGCCCAAAACCAGAGCGATCAGAAGAAGCCGGTGCGACATCCGCAACGCGAACCGGCGAGTTGAGCCGCCCATCGTCTTCCCCTCGCAGTCACGGTCTGGCCGGCCTTTCCGGGCATCCTACTATCTATGATAGTAGGATGATCCGGCGTAGGCATGCGGCAGGACGCCCTTACGGGGGGCGAACAACGGAGAGGTATGCGCATGCCCCGCATGCCCATGACGGGATCCGACACCGACGTCCGGCCTCGCCGTGCGCGCCGCCATGTACCCCGGGCGACGCCGACGTACCCTCGGGGAAGCCTGACCGGGACTCCGGCGGTGGAACCAGTGGGCCATTCCCTCCGATTGAAGATCTCTCGGATCCGGGCATGGTGTTGCCAAGGAGAACGACGTGATGTGCGGCCCGGAAGCGCCGCCGTGAGCCGAGCCTGCCGCTCGTCGGGCCTGGATACCGACGGTGCCCTTCACCCGGGATCGCGTTTCGCGGGGGAATTCACGATTGGCGATAGGAGGGGTTCGATCTCGGCGCCCTCCGAGATGAAGGAGAAAGGCCCATGACAGATCACATGGACACCCGGCACGGCGCCGGCAAGGAGCGCAGCACTGCGGTCCTCGATGTCAGCGGACTGCGGTGGGCCACGGAGCAGAACGTCGTCGCGGCCCGGCTCGGCCGCCGTCCGGGAGTGCTGGAGGTGGAGGTCAACCCGGTCGCCCAGACGGCGACCGTGGTGTTCGACCCGACCCGCACCTGTCTGGCCGAGCTGCGCACCTGGGTGATCGAATGCGGCTACCACTGCGCCGGTCAGTCAGTGCCCTCTCACATCTGTGATCCGATGACCGAGCCGGACCCGCCACCCTTCGACCACAAAGATCACCCTCCTACCTCCCACGGCACCACCACAGCGAAACAGCACGCACCCGGTCGCGACACCCGTGTGGACGACACAGCGCGGGCCGGGGCCGCCGGGCACGTGGATCATGGTGGGGTTGCGAGCGTGGCCGCTCCGCACGAGATGATGGGTCACGGCGGGATGTCGATGGCCGCGATGGTCGCCGACATGCGCAACCGGTTCCTGGTGGCGCTGCTGTTCTCCATTCCGATCGTGGTGTGGTCGCCGATCGGCACCGAAGTGCTCGGCCTGAACCTGCCGGTCCCGTTCGGGCTGCGCCAGGACGTGTGGGCGCTGCTGCTCAGCCTGCCGGTGATCTTCTACTCGTGCTGGATCTTCTTCACCGGGGCGGTGCGGGCGCTGCGCGCCGGCACCCTGGACATGATGGTGCTGGTCGCGGTGGCGGTCGGCGCGGGCTGGCTGTACTCGGTGATCGTTACCCTCACCGGCGGTGGTGAGGTGTTCTACGAGGCCGCCACCGTGCTGGCCGCCTTCGTGCTGCTGGGGCACTGGTTCGAGATGCGCGCCCGCGGCGGTGCCAACGACGCCGTCCGCGCCCTGCTCGACCTGGCCCCGCCCAAGGCGGTCGTCGTCCGCGACGGCGAACCGGTCGAGGTGCCCACCGCCGAGGTTCTCGAAGGCGACCTGCTGCTGGTCCGCCCCGGGGCGAAGATTCCGGTCGACGGGGTGGTCGAGGACGGCGAGAGCGAGGTGGACGAGTCCATGGTCACCGGCGAGAGCCTGCCGGTGCACAAGCAGCCGGGCTCCACGGTCATCGGCGCGACCATCAACCGCAACGGCACGCTGCGGATGCGCGCCACCAGGGTGGGCGCGGACACCGCCCTGGCGCAGATCGTCAAACTGGTGCAGCAGGCCCAGAACTCCAAGGCTCCTGGGCAACGGCTGGCCGACCGGGCGGCCTTCTGGCTGGTGCTGATGGCGCTGATCGGCGGTGCGCTGACCTTCGCCGCCTGGTTCCTGCTGGCCGGCCGGCCGTTCGGTGTGGCGATCCTGTTCGCCATCACCGTCGTGGTCATCACCTGCCCCGACGCGCTCGGCCTGGCCACCCCTACGGCGATCATGGTGGGTACGGGGCTCGGTGCCAAGCGGGGCGTGCTGTTCAAGAACGCGATCGCGCTGGAGACCTCCGCCCGCATCCAGGTGGTGGTGATGGACAAGACCGGCACCCTGACCAAGGGCGAACCAGAGGTCACCGACGTCATCACCGAGGGAATCGCCGCCGACGAGCTGCTGCGGTTGGTGGCCGCGGTGGAGCGGGAGTCCGAGCACCCGCTGGCCGAGGCGATCGTCGGCCACGCCGACGCGCGCGGCCTGGAGGCGTTGCGGGCCGGGCGGTTCGAGAACGTGCCCGGGCACGGTGCCGTCGCCGAGGTGGCCGGGCACCGGGTGGCGGTGGGTAACCGGCGCCTGCTGGAGCGCGAGGGCGTGGATCTCGGCAAGCTGGCGGCTCACCGGGAGCAGGTGGCCGCCGGCGGCCGTACCGCGGTCATGGTCGCGGTCGACGGCACGGCCGCCGCGGTGATCGGCATCGCCGACGCCCCCAGGGAGACTTCGGCGGCGGCGGTGGCCGCCCTGCACGAGCTCGGCGTCGAGGTGGTCATGCTCACCGGCGACAACACCGCCACCGCCGAGCGAATCGCACGGCAACTGGGGATCGACACCGTGATCGCCGAGGTGCTGCCCGGCGACAAGGCGGCCAAGGTGACCGAGCTACAGGCCGGTGGCCGTAAGGTCGCCATGGTCGGTGACGGTGTCAACGACGCCCCCGCGCTGGCCCAGGCCGACCTGGGTATCGCCATCGGTGCCGGCACCGACGTCGCCATCGAGACCGCCGACGTCGTGCTCATGCGCTCCGACCCCCTCGACGTGCCCGCCGCGCTGCTCATCGGCCGGGGCACGCTGCGTAAGATGCGGCAGAACCTCGGGTGGGCGATCGGCTACAACGCGATCGCCCTGCCCATCGCCGCGGGCGTGTTCGAGCCCGCCTTCGGCCTGATGCTGCGCCCCGAGATCGCCGCGCTGTCCATGTCCGGTTCCAGCGTCATCGTCGCCGTCAACGCCCTCGCCCTCAAGCGGCTGCGGCTGCCCTCACCCTCGGGCACGCGCCAGGGCGCGGAAGAACCTCAGACGGCCGAGCACATGTAGTGACCCCATCTGGGCCTGGCCGGTCGTCGGGCACGGGTGAAGGCCGAAGGCGCGCCGTGGTCAGGTTCGGGAGTCCGCCGTCGAGACGCGGGAGGACGATTGTGATCAGCGGGTCAGCGTGAGAAGCGGCCGAGCAGCAGCGCCAGGCGCCGCTCGTGGCCCTCGTGCCGGAGCCTGCCGCCACGCATGAGCGTCATCAGTCCGTGCAGGCCTCCCCAGAGGGTCTCGGTGAGCAGGCCCAGGTCGTCCTCCCCGGCCAGTGGTCGTATGGCCTCGCGTAGCTCGTCGAAGGCCGCGTGCAGGGCGGCCGGTGCTTCGGGGCTGGCGAACGGCAGGTCGACGGCATGCGTGAACATCGCGTCGTACAACGCGGGTCGCTGCTCGGCGAACGCGGCGTACGCGGCGCCGACGTCGGCGAGGGCCCGGCGAGGGTCGGTCGCCGACGTACGGGCCGCGCGCAGCTCGATGGCCAGGTCGGCGAAGCCTTCCACCGCGACCGCCGCCATGATGGCGTCCTTGCCCTTGAAGTGGCTGTAGAGCACCGGCTGGCTGTACTCGACCCGTTCGGCGAGGCGACGGGTCGTCACCGCCTCCCAGCCCTCGGCCTCGACCAGTTCCCGGGCCGCTGCGATGATCAACCGCTCCCGCTCTGCCCGCTCACGCTCCCGGCGCGTTTGAATCGACATGAGATGATTCTAGCATCACTAGCACTCCTATCAACGCTATGCTAGCGTCGATCGTGTTCCTAGCGCTGATAGCAGTCGGAGAAGATCATGCTTGCCCCCCTCGCCTATGGCCTGGCCGTCGTACTCAACCTCTTCGTCATCTTCATCGGTGTCCGGTTCCTCCTGGCGCCCCGGGCCGCGGCCGCCGGCTATGGCGTCCCCGCCAAGCACGACGGCGACGCCGCCTACCTGACCATCAAGGGACTGCGCGACGCCGGCTACGGCATCCTCGGCCTAGCCCTGCTCGCCTTCGCCGGTGCCCACGCCGAGGCCTGGTACATGCTGGTTGTCGCCCTCCTCCCGCTCGGTGACACCGTCATCGTCCTGCGCCACGGCGGTACCAAGGCCGCCGCCTTCGGTATCCACTTCGCCACCGCCGTGGTGGTGCTCATCAACGCCGCCTTGCTCTTCGCTCTCTGAAGATCAGAAACTGTCTTCGAACGGAAACGCTCGCCCCAGGCAAGGAGTCACACAGATGTCGCTGATCACGCCGGACTTCGACGAGTCCGTGATCGTCCGCTCCGCCAAGGCCGAAGTGATCGGCCAGGCCCCGACCACCATCCGGCTACTGGCCGACAGCAGCTCCACCGGTGGCGCGCTGTCCACCCAGCGGGTGACCCTGACCGACGGCGCCGACGGCGCCAAGCCGCACCACCACTCCAACTCGGCCGAGCTGTTCTACATGCTGGACGGCACCGCCCAACTGCTGTCCGGCGAGCAGGTCGTGACCGCCCAGCGCGGTGATCTGGTCATCGTGCCGCCCGGTGTCGCACACGCCTTCGCCGCCGCACCGGGACAGGACGCCGACATCCTCATCGTCATCACCCCCGGCGTCGAACGGTTCGAATACTTCCGCCATCTGGAGCGCATCGCCTACGGGAAGGTGCCGCCCGAAAGCCTGCTGGAGGTCCAGGAGCTCTACGACACCTACTTCCTCAACAGCACGACCTGGAACCAGGCCAGAGCCTGAAACCGCCGGTGAGCAACTGACGAGCTCAGGAAACGAGGGGCGACACGTCTTGGAACCGGCTTGCCGGTCACTGGGGGAGCCGGGGCACGCGTCTCCACCGCTGCGAACTTCTTCGAACGGGTCGCTGATGATGGGACCGGCCTCGCGAAGGCGGTTTCCGGCGTACTGGTGCTCATCGCGGTGAGCGGCATAGGCGGGCAGGACGTCGGCCTGCTCCATGGCGAGGATGCTGTGGGGGAACCCTCGAATCCAAGTGTCGAAAGAAGATCGGCGGTTGTGTCGATCCACGACATTCCCGTTCGACCTAGAAGTGAGAGGGTTCGAGAGAGGGGCCCGGACAACCCAGGGAGACAGAACAATGAAGTACATGCTGATTATGCGCGCCACCGACGAGGGCTTCGCGGGGATGGCGGACATCGACTTCGGCAAGATGCTCGAGACCATCGGCAGGTACAACGACGAGATGATCCGGGCCGGTGTGCTGGTCGCCGCGGAGGGACTCGACGACGCCGCCGAAGGAGTGGTCGTCGACTACTCCGCCGAGCCGCCCGTGGTCACCGACGGCCCGTACGGCGAGACCAAGGAGCTGTTCGGCGGGTTCTACATCCTCAATGTGGCGTCGAAGGAGGAGGCCGTCGAGTGGGCCAAGCGGTCACCGATGACCGGCCCGGGCTTCAAGACCGAGATCCGCCGGGTCACCACGATCGACGAGTTCCCACAGGACAACGAGTGGATCCAGAAGGAGCGGGCGTGGCGCGAAGCCACCGGTCAGCTCTGAGCGGATCGACAGGAGATGGCCGATCCCACCGGCCGTGAGGCCGTTGCCGCCGTCTGGCGGATCGAGTCCGCACGGATCGTCGGTGCGCTCGCGCGGTACACCGGCGACTTCGCGCTGGCCGAGGACCTCGCCCAGGAGGCGCTGGCCGAGGCACTCGTGACCTGGCCACGCGACGGCGTACCCCGCAACCCCGCGGGGTGGTTGCTCACCGTCGGCCGGCGCCGCGCGATCGACGCGTTCCGCCGGCGCGCCGCTCTTGACGAGAGGTACGCCGCCCTCGCCCACAACCTGAGCGAGGGTGATGCCGTCTCGGGGAGCGCGCCCGCCGATTCGGCCCGGGACGCCGAGGACGTGCTGTGGGATCCGGACCAGATCGATGACGACGTGCTCGCGTTGATGTTCATCTCCTGCCACCCCGTGCTGTCGCGGGAGGCGAGGGTAGCGCTCGCCCTGCGGGTGGTCGGCGGCCTGACGAGCGACGAGATCGCCAAGGCGTTTCTCGTTCCGGCCGCCACCGTGCAGGCCCGGATCACTCGGGCGAAGAAGACCCTCGGGGCGGCCCGGGTGCCGTTTAAGGTGCCGTCGGCCGAGGAGCGGACCGAGCGGCTCGGCTCGGTGCTCAGCGTGGTCTACCTGATCTTCACCGAAGGGTCCTCGGCCAGCTCCGGTGACGATCTGATCCGACTCGACCTCGCGAGCGAGGCACAGCGCCTCGCTCGGGTGCTGAGCCGCCTGGTGCCGGACGAGTCCGAGGTCCACGGCCTGCTGGCGCTGCTCGAGCTGACCGCGGCGCGCTTCCCCTCCCGCACCGGGCCGGACGGCGAGCCGGTGCTGCTGGAGCACCAGGACCGCCGCCGCTGGGACCGCGCCGCGATCCGCCGGGGGCGAGCCGCCCTGGCCCGCGCGGAGCGGGTCGGCCGGGGCCTGGGCGCCTACGGCTTGCAGGCGGCGATCGCCGAATGCCATGCCGTCGCTCCGTCGGTCGACGCGACGAACTGGGAGCGCATCGTGCTCATCTACGAGGCGCTTGGCCGGCTCGCGCCGTCACCGGTGGTCGACCTCAACCGGGCGGTGGCGGTCTCTATGGCCCAGGGACCGGCTGCAGCGCTGGCGATCGTGGACGAGCTGGTGGCCGCCGAGACGCTGTCGAACTCGCACCTGCTGCCGAGCGTTCGCGGGGAACTGCTCATCCGCCTGGGCCGCACCGGCGAGGCGCGCACCGAACTGGAGCTCGCCGTACGGCTGTGCGGCAACGAGCGCGAGCGGGCGGTGCTGGAGCGTAAACTCGCCGACCTCGGCTGACCGGCCCGGAAGCCCTTGGCACGGTCGCGAAACAGGCGGTGGAAGGCGTCGTGATGGCTCGCGGGGGGAAGCCTTCCAGACTGACCCACCGCGGCCGGCCGCGCGCTCGGGCGCCTGGCCGACCCCCTGCGGCCCCGGTGGACGAACCCGTTACCGTACCTGGTGGGGGCTGACTCCCGCTACGGTCAGGCCGAGTAGTCGGCCTGCCTCGGCGGCGGGATCCGGGTGGTGTTCCGTGGCCAGGGCGATGCCCTGGCGCATCAGGGTCGCGCAAAGGGTGCATGCCCCGGCCGGGATGTTGACGACTGCCGGCACCGGCCGGCTCCTCGGCCGGGCCCAACCTCCCGCCGGGGGTGTCGGGCTGTGATTTGATCTTGGCCGGCATCTCGGCTGGACCCGGATCCGAGCCGGTTTACTCCCCGGCAGGGCCGATCGGCGTCGCGGGCTTGCGGGGCAGGCGGGCACGTACCCAGTCGAAGATCGACGGGCCGCCCGCGAAGCACCACAGCGCCACAACCGGGTCGCAGACGGCGCAGCCGAAGGAGGAATGCTCGGCGAAGGGGAGGATGGGGTTCCCCTTGAGGTGGTGCAGGACGTCCCAGGCGGTGTGGAGCAGCCAGCCGATGCCGATCCAGGTCCAGCTCCTGAGCCCTCGGTAGGCGACATAGGTCATGACGACCGGCAGGACGAACTCCCAGTACCCGAGTCCGCCCCCGCTGAGGTAGGCGGCGCCCGCACCGCCGACCAGCACGGCGTTGACCTGGCGTCGATGCGGCTCGGGGATCAGGGATATGAGGGAAACGCAGATCAGCCCGATGACGATCGGCATGACGATGGACATGGGGTGTGGCAATCCGTTCTGAGGTAGGGGTGCTTCAGTTGACGCGGACCTGCCTGGTCCGCTCCGCCGCCTTGTCGAGGCGCCGCAGGGCCGGCAGTCCGCCGATCCCCGGCAGCCAGGTCAGGGCGGCGGCCATAGGGGCGAAACCGTCATACAGAACGACCTGTGCATGCATCAGCACTGCTCCTTCTTCGCCTGCGCGGATCTCGCAGCGCAAGGCTAGACCGGCCGTCCTCGGCTCCCCATGGGCTGAATCGACAATTTCCAACGGGTTCTCGCCATCCGGCCCCAGCTGTGAAGATGACCGCGTCAGAGGCTTCACCTGGCTGTTTGTGGTTGGCGGGTTCTCGCTTACGGTGTCCTCATGCACACGGTGGCGGTCCTGGCTCTGGACCATGTGGTGGCGGCCGACATGGCGACGCCGATCGAGGTGTTCGGACGTGCCCGGCTGGCGGACGGGCGCCGGCCGTACCGGGTCCTGGTCTGTGCCGCGACGCCGCAGGTGGCCGGCGACGCCTTCACGCTCATCGCCCCGCACGGCCTGGAGGCGCTGCGGGAGGCGGACACGATCGTCGTGCCGGGATGCTCCGAGCAGGCCACCCCGCCCGCTCGGGAGGTGCTCGACGCCATGCGCGCGGCCGCGGCCGCCGGCACCCGGATCGCCTCCATCTGCGCGGGGGCGTTCACCCTTGCCGCGGCTGGGCTGCTGGACGGACTGAGCGCGACCACGCACTGGGTGGCGGCTCGTCGGCTGGCCCAGATGTTCCCGCGGGTGGATGTGCAACCGGATGTTCTGTACGTTGACAACGGCCAGATCCTGACCTCGGCCGGGGCCGCCGCCGGCCTGGATCTGTGCCTGCACATCATCCGGCGGGATTTCGGCTCGGCGGTCGCCGCGGACTCGGCCCGGCTGTCGGTGATGCCCTTGGAACGGGAGGGCGGGCAGGCGCAGTTCATCATTCACGCCCAGCCGCCGGTTCCCCAGGGTTCGCTGCTGGAGCCGGTGCTGTCGTGGATCGAGGACAACCTCGCCCAGGAGGTGACGTTGGCGGAGATGTCCATGCGCAGCGGGATGAGCGAGAGGACCTTCAGCCGCCGCTTCCGCGAGCAGACGGGCACCACCCCGCTGCAGTGGCTGCTGCGAGCACGCGTACGGCGTGCGCAGTTCCTGCTGGAGACCACCGGCCACGGCGTCGAACGCATCGCCGCGCAGGCCGGTTTCGGCTCGGCCACCGCGTTCCGGGAGCGGTTCAAGCGCGTCGTCGGCGTCACGCCGCGGTCCTACCGCTCCTCTTTCCGGACGAACGCCTCCTGAGCTTCCGCCTCTGCGCCATAACCGGTGCAGGCGCCTGGTGTACGAGCAGGCCGGCGTGAGATGCCACGGCGAGGTCCTCACCGTGGCGCCTCACTGTCAGCGCAGGCGGGACTCGATGGCCTCGATGATCCGTGGACGCAGTTCCGCGGCGCGGATGACGGCGTCGACGGAGCCGACCTCGACCGCGCGCTGGATGTTGTGCACGCGGTCGAACTCCGCGGCCACCTCGCCGAGCTTCTCCGCACGGACCGACGAGCGGAACTCGTCGAGCTCCGCGGTCAGCGCGGCGCGGTCGGCGCCGGAGGCGGCCGTGACGCGGGCCTCCAGGTCCCGCACGCGCGGGTCGGCCGCGGTGCGGGCGTTGACGTCGCCGGAGAACACCACCGCGGCGGCGGGGGCGCCGCCGAGCACCGAGGCGAACGAGCCCTCCAGCGCGAGCACGGTCATGTTCGGGTTCAGCGCCTTCGAGAACACCACGAACGCGCCGCCGTGGTACCGCGAGATCACGCAGAACACGATGGGCCCGCGGAAGTTCACGATCGCGCGGCCGATCTCGGCGCCGTACTCCAGTTGCAGTTTCCGCATCGACTCCGGCGAGCCGTCGAAGCCCGACAGGTTCGCCAGCACCACCAGCGGCCGGTTGCCGCTGGCCGCGTTGATCGCCCGCGCGGCCTTCTTCGACGACTGCGGGAACAGTGTGCCCGCGGTGTAGGTGTCCGGGCCGTCGGTGGGCGGGAAGCCGCGCCGGGGCACCGCCCGTGACTCGATGCCGAGCAGGCACACCGGCATGCCGCCGAGATGCACGTCCTGCACCGCTGCGGTCTCCGCGTCGGCCATGCCCGCCCAGCGTTCCAGCACCGGGTGGTCCTGGTCGGAGAGCGCCCGCATCACGGTCCGGATGTCGAACGGCTTCTTGCGGTCCGGGTTGGCCTCGGCGGAGAAGATCTCGCCAACGGTGGTGAAGTCGCTGTCGACCAGGACATGCGGGAAGTCGGAGATGTCGCGGTCGACGGGGTCGGTCGTCTTCGCCCGCCGCGGCGCCTCCTCGCCGGGGGCGATGTACGTGTGGTCGTAGTGCGACATCAGCATGTCCCGCGCGGCGGCCAGGTTCGGCGCCCAGTAGTGCGCCTGCCCGTTCGGGCCCATCACCCGGTCGTAGCCGCCGATGCCGAAGTTGTCCTCGGCCGACACGCCACCGGAGAAGTCGAGCGACTGCTTGCCGGTGAGCACCATCGCCGAGTCCGGCGTCATCACCAGGATGCCCTTGGTGTGCATGAGCATCGTCGCCTCGGCGTTCCAGTACGGCTGCGCGCCGACGTTGATGCCCGCGACCACGATGTTGATCTCGCCGTCGTTCTGGGTGAACTCGACGATCCGCTTGAGCGCCGCGGCCACCCAGTCCATGTTCTCCGTGCCCGACTCCATGGAGATCCGGGCGCCGGCGGACAGCGCGTACCACTCCAGCGGCACCCGCATCCGCTCGGCCAGGTCCAGCGCGGCGACCACGCGGCGGCACTCCGGCTCCGACAGCGCGCCGAGCGACTTGGTCGGGTCGCCGAGCAGCACGACCCTGGTGAGGCCCTGCGGGTGCCGCCGGGTCGGCGTGCTGACCACGCCCGCGACGATCGCCGCGGTGTTGCGCCCCTTCGGCCGGTCGACCGGCACCAGCGCGTGGTCGTCACCGAGGTCGTGCTCGACGAAGTCGCCGAGCAGGCCGGTCAGCTCGTACGGGTACACCGTGTTGCGGCTGCTCGCGCGCAGCACCTTCTGCCGGTAGTCGTCGAGCGGCTCGACCAGCTCGTCCGACGGCTCGCCGATGGTCAGCTCGGTGCCGCCGGTGGCGTCGAAGGAGATGCGCACGGCGGTCTTGGCCAGCTCGCCGGTCTTCCGGTCGCGCTGCCGCGCGATGAACAGGATCTCCTCCAGCCCGGCGCCCGCGGTCGTCGGCAGCACGCGTCCGACGATCATCTCCAGCTCCGCGCGGGTGAGGTCGCTCGGCGGCCAGATGTAGACCACGATCCGGTTGGTGTTGAAGCGTTTCTTCGACGGTCGCCGCGACTGCGCGCGGCGGATCGAGTCGAGGCAGGTGGCGATGGTGTCCTCGGCCGTCGGCAGCGCGACCAGCCTGCCGTCGTGCTCGCGCAGCTCGGTCAGGTCACGTACCTGTGCGAACGCGACGAGGCGGTCGTCCGACGGGTTCTCCCGCGCCACGCACTGGAAGAGGTAGACCTCCTCGTCCGACGACGACAGCCGGGTGAGGTCGAACTTGCTCAGCCGCTCCAGCTGCATCCGCTGCGCGATGTACGGGTGCAGGCCGCGGATCAGCCGCTCCTCGGCCATCCCGGTGGTCGACGGGCGGAACGTGAAGTGGTGGTGCATCACCGCGCCGCCGCTGCCCGCGACGGTGGTGGTGAGTCTGCGGACCTGGTCCGGCAGCGGGTGCGCGCTGACGACCTTGTGTAGCGCGACCGCCATCGTCTCGGAGTCCTCCGGCTGATTCTCCCAGGCGAGATAGATGTCGGCGTCGATGGCGTCCTCGTCGCCCGCCAGCTCCGCGAGCCCGCGCAGCGCGTTGCCCAGCGCCTCGAAGCTCACCGCGGAGGAGACCACGCACGAGCCCGCGCGCTCGGCGACCACGAACGTGCAGCCCGCGACCTCGCTGGTGCGGACGCCGGTGAGACCCTTGTTGCCGTAGTACCGCCGGGTCAGCACTTCCAGCATGATCGCGTTGTCCAGGTCGTCGCGGACAAGCCGCTGGCCGAGCAGCCGCACCAGCGGCTCGGTGCTGCGCACCATCTCGGCGATGCGCTCGGCGCGGTCCGGCGCGTCCGGGTGCGTGTCCAGGTGGCGCAGGTGCTTGCGGACGTCGGCGTAGACGCGGGCGCGGTTGCGGCGCAGCAGCGGCTGGGCGAACCAGGCGAACACCACGCCGCGCGCGAGGTCGGAGACCGCGGGGAAGCGGACCTGTGTCGCGGAGACCAGCCGCTCCAGCGCGAGACCGGCGGGCTCGCGCAGCGTCTCGTCCGGCGGCGGCTCGCGCAGCCACGCGCGCAGCAGCGTCGCGACGACCGTGGCGTCGGCGGACACGCGTTGCTGGGCGAGGAAGATCCGGAACACCGCGGCTTCGAGCTCGGGGGAGCGCTCCAGCTCGGTGACACCGTAGTGCCCGAGCGCCTTGGCGAGCTTGGCCTGGAACGCCTCCGGCAGCCTGGCCCGCTCGACGTCGAGGCTCTGCAGGTAGGTGTGGAAGTACTCGCGGGCGCTGTACACGTGGCCGTCACCGCCGCCGTCCTCGCCCGCCGGCCGGTTGCGGCTCAGCTCGGCGAGGTCGGCGAACACGTCGATGAGTTCGAGCTCCTCGGCCAGCGGCCGGTGGCCGTTCTCGGTGGCCGCCCGGCGCGCGGCGAGGTAGTCGTCGAGCACCCGGCGTTCGTCGTGCGGGTCGACGTCGAAGCCCAGCAGCAGGCTGCGCAGGTCCTCCTGGCCGCGCGTGGTGCGCTCCCACACCGGAATCTTCCCGGGCGTGGCGGGCAGGTCCAGCTCGACGGACTCGGTGGCCGAGGTGTCCTCGGCTGCGGTGTCGTCGTCGGCGAGCGGCTCCAGCCACAGTAGCGGTGCACCGGTCTCCACCTGGCTGCCCACGGACACGACGCATTCCTTCAGCCGCGCCTTGAACGGCGCCCGCAGCACCGTCTCCATCTTCATGCTCTCCAGCACCAGCACCGGCGCGCCCGCCTCGACCTCGGCGCCGACCTTCAGCGGCGTGGCGACGACCAGCGCGGGCGCGGGCGAGCGGACGACGCCGCCCTCGTCGCGGCTGACCCGGTGCGTCACGCCCTCCACCTCGACCAGGTGGATCGGCCCGTGCGTGTCGGTGAGCAGGCGGTACCGGGTGCCGTTGACGACGATCCGCCCGGTGTGCCGGTCGAAGCGGTCGAGCTCGACGTCGGCGGTGCGGACGTCGCCACCTGCTTCGACGCCGACGCGGAACCGATGCGCACCGACCCGCGCGACGCGCACGCGGTAGCCGACGCCACGAAGTTTGAGGTCCAGTGGCCGGCCGCTCTCGTGCTGCACCTGCGGGCGTCCGCCGAACGCCGTCGACAGCAGCCGCTGCCGCTCGACGCGTTCCTCCTCCTCGTACGCCTCGATGGCGGCGGCCGCCAGCGCGATGGCGGAGTGTCGGTGCGAGACGAGCCTGCCCTCGCCGCGGACGCGGTCGATCCAGCCGGTGTCCGCGCTGGCGTCGATCACCTCGGGCTGGTCGAGCAGGTCGAGCACGAAGCTCTTGTTCGTCGCGCCGCCCTCGATGATCACCGTGGTCTGCGCCATCGCCCGGCGCAGCCTGCCGAGCGCCTCGTCGCGGTCGCGGCCGTAGGCGATGATCTTCGCGATCATCGAGTCGAAGTCGGCGGGGATGGTGTCGCCCTCGCTGACGCCGGTGTCCACGCGGATGCCCGGCCCGGCGGGCAGGTCCAGCCGCGCGATGCGGCCCGGGGAGGGCGCGAAGTCGCGGTCGGGGTCTTCGGCGTTCAGCCGGGCCTCGATGGCGTGCCCGCGCTCCACCGGCGGCTCGCCTTCGAGCCTGCCGCCGGATGCCACCCGCAGTTGCGCCTTGACCAGGTCGAACCCGGTGGTGGACTCGGTGATCGGATGCTCGACCTGCAGGCGGGTGTTGACCTCGAGGAACGCGAACATCTTGTCGCCGGGGTGGTAGAGGAACTCGACGGTCGCCGCGCCGCGGTAACCGACCGCGACGGCCAGCCGTTCGGCCGACGCCTTGAGCTCGGCTGTCTGCACAGGGCTGAGCACCGGCGATGCCGACTCCTCGATGACCTTCTGGTTGCGCCGCTGCACCGAGCAGTCGCGGACGCCGAGCGCCCACGCGGTGCCCTCGCCGTCAGCGATCACCTGGACCTCGACGTGCCGGGCACCGGTGACCAGGCGTTCCAGGAACACGATGCCGCTGCCGAACGCCCGCGCGGCCTCCTGGCTGGTGCGCTCGTAGGCGTCGGCGAGCTCGGCCTCGTTCGTGATCACGCGGATGCCGCGCCCGCCGCCGCCCGCGGTCGCCTTCAGCATCAGCGGGTAGCCGATCTCGGCCGCCGCCGCCAGGGCGGCGTCCAGGGTCTCGACCGCACCGCGACTCCACGGTGCGACCGGCACGCCGACCTCCTCGGCGATCAGCTTCGCGCCGATCTTGTCGCCGAGCTTGCGCATGGCCTCGGCGCTCGGTCCGACGAAGGTGACTCCAACCTTCTCGCACAGCTCCGCGAACGCCGGGTCCTCTGCGACGAAGCCCCAGCCCACCCATGCGGCGTCGGCCCCGGTCTCCACCAACGCACGCTCCAGCACCTTCAGGTCGAGGTACGGGCGCGCGGACGCGGGACCGAGATCGTAGGACAGGTCCGCTTCGCGGACGAAGGTGGCCGTGCGGTCGACGTCGGTGTGCAGGGCGACGGTCTCGACCCGTGTCCCGCTCTCCGCGGCGATGTCCCGTACGGCGTGGATGAGCCGCATAGCGGCCTCACCACGATTGACGATGGCGACACGACTGAACACCCGACCGAGCCTTCCTGTAGACCAACGATGTGCGCGCCGTGACACGGCGGCCCCCCGGCAGTGTTCACCTTTCCGTCTACCAGCTGGTAATGCCATGTCGCAGACAGCGCACGCTACACGGCTCCAGTTGTAGAAACCGATCAAAAGCCGTGGGCCGCCCGAGCCTGACCGGGCATGCGCGAGCGGAGTGGCGGCACGCTTCGCCGCACTTCGACTGTGACACGAAACAGGACCGGTACATGCCGGCCGGGGTCGCTGGGGACGCGGCTGAGCAGTGAGTCGTTTTCCGCCACCAGCTCGGATCCGTCTTCTCCCAGGCTCACCCGCTCAGTGGACTCATCTGCTATGCCCTTTGTCGGTGGTGGGCTCACCTTTCTTGTGCGGCAAGGCGGGAGAAAGTGCATTTTCGCGGTTTCGACAGACACCAAGTCTACCCAAAATTGTGACAAAACCCCCTGTAGTCTCTCGCCGTGACCACAGAGATCGCCGCCAAGCTGGGTGGACGTTCGTGGACGGCTCTGATCGTGCTCGGCTTCGCCGGGCAGGTGGCATGGACCGTCGAGAACATGTACCTGAACGTGTTCCTCTACGACACCGTCAGCGACGACCCCGGCGCCATCGCCACCATGGTCGCCGCCAGCGCGGCGACCGCGACGGTGGCCACCCTGCTGGTCGGCGCGCTCTCCGACCGGGCGGGACGCCGCCGCTCCTTCATCGCCGCCGGATACGTGCTGTGGGGGCTGGCCACGGCGGCCTTCGGCTTCGTCACCGTCGACGCGGTCGCGGCCGTCGCCCCGGCGGCCGGAGCCGTCACGGCCACGGTGGTCGCGGTCATCGCGCTGGACTGCGTGATGTCGTTCCTCGGCGCCGGGGCGAACGACGCGGCCTTCCAGGCGTGGGTGACCGACGTGACCCGCCCGGCGAACCGGGGCCGGGTGGAGTCGGTGCTGGCGATCATGCCGCTGGTGTCGATGCTGGCCGTCTTCGGCGGGTTCGACTCGCTGACCCGCGCGGGGGAGTGGCGGCTGTTCTTCGTGCTCATCGGGGCGATCATCGTCGTGGTCGGAGCCGTCTCCTGGGTGCTCGTGCGCGACCGCCCGGACCCGGTACGCCAGGAGGGCGCCTACCTGGCCTCACTCGTGCACGGGCTGCGGCCGAGCGCGGTACGGGCCAACCCCGTCCTCTACCTGGCCCTGGCCGCGTGGACGATCTGGGGGATCTCCACCCAGGTCTTCCTGCCCTACCTGATCATCTACCTGCAGCGATACCTGAACATCGAGGGGTACGCGATCGTCCTGGCCGTGGTGCTGACCGGCTCCTCGGCGGTCAGCGTCGCCTGCGGGCCGCTCATCGACCGGGTGGGCAAGGTGCGCTTCCTGCCGCCCGCGATCGCCGTGTACGGCACGGGTCTGCTGCTGATGTCCGTCGCGACCGGGATGATCCCGGTGATCGCCGCCGGGCTCGTCATGATGTCCGGGTTCATGCTGGTGCTCGCGCCCATCGCGGCGATCGTCCGCGACCACTCGCCGCCGGACCGCGCCGGTCACGTCCAGGGACTGCGGATGGTCTTCGCGATTCTCATCCCCATGATCGTGGGTCCCTTCCTGGGCGCCGCCGTGATCAAGGGGGCCGACGCCTACTACGAGGAGCTCGGGGTGCTCAAACAAGTCCCCTCACCGGCCATCTTCCTGGCCGCCACGGTCGTGGTGGCGTTCATGGCCGTGCCGGTGCGGGCGCTGCGCCGCAGGGGGACCGCATGACCCTGCTGACCCGCTGGGGCGCGGCCCTCGACCCCGAGGCCGTGCTGCCGGAGTACCCCAGGCCGCAGCTCGTCCGCGACAGCTACCTCAACCTCAACGGCCGCTGGCGGTACGCCGTCTCCCCGGTCGAGCCCGAGGCCCTCGACGGCTACGACGGCTACGACGGCGACATCGTCGTGCCGTTCTCCCCCGAGGCTCCGCTGTCCGGCGTCGGGCGGCAACTCCTGCCAGGGCAGACGCTGTGGTACCGGCGCGCGCTCACCCTGCCCGACGGGTTCGCCGTCCCGGGCGGGCGGGTGCTGCTGCACTTCGGCGCGGTCGACCAGACCTGCCGGGTGCTGCTCAACGGGGTCGAGGTGGGCACGCACACCGGCGGCTACCTGCCGTTCGCCTGCGACATCACCGACACCCTGCGCGAGGGCCCTAACACGCTGGTCGTGGCCGTGCGGGACGACTCCGACACCGGGCACCACTCGCGCGGCAAGCAAAAGCTGCGCCGGGGCGGCATCTGGTACACCGCCCAGTCGGGCATCTGGCAGACCGTGTGGGCCGAGTGCGTGCCCGCCGTACACGTGGAGCGGCTCACGCTCGTCCCGCACCTGGACGCCTCGTGCGTCGAGGTGACGGTGCACGCCGCCTCGGGGCGGGCCGCCGTCGATATCCTCGCCGACGGCGAGGTGGTCGCGTCCGCCGAGGCGGACGCGGGCGTGCCGGTGCGGATCTCGATCCCGGACGTCCGCCCGTGGAGTCCCGAGGACCCGTATCTGTACGACGTGTCGGTGCGTCTCGGGGCCGACGGCGTACGCGGCTACGTCGGCATGCGCTCCTTCGGTGTCGGGCGCGACGCGGACGGCGTGCCCAGGCTGCTGCTCAACGGACGCCCCTACTTCCACGCCGGGGTCCTGGACCAGGGCTACTGGCCCGACGGCCTGTACACGCCGCCCTCCGACGAGGCCATGGTCCACGACATCGAGACCATGAAGCGGCTCGGCTTCAACATGCTGCGCAAGCACATCAAGATCGAGCCGATGCGCTGGTACCACCACTGCGACCGGCTCGGCATGCTCGTCTGGCAGGACATGGTGAACGGCGGCGGCCGCTATCACCCGCTGGTGATCACCGCGCCGGTGCTGACACCGCTGCGCCTCGACGACCGCCACCACCGGTGGTTCGGGCGCGGCGACGCCGAGGGCCGTGAGCGGTTCGCAGCCGAGCTGCGGGAGACCGTCGAGCTGCTGCGCAACGTGGTGGGCCTGGCCGTGTGGGTGCCGTTCAACGAGGGCTGGGGCCAGTTCGACGCGGCGGGCGCCGCCGGGGAGCTCGCCGCGCTCGACCCCACCCGGACGGTCGACCACGCGAGCGGGTGGCACGACCAGGGCGCGGGCGACCTGCGGAGCCTGCACGTGTACTTCCGCCGTTTCCGCCCGCCCGCCGGGCGCGACGGGCGGGCGCTGGTCCTGTCGGAGTACGGCGGCTACTCGCTGCGCGTCGAGGGCCACACCTTCAACGACCGCGAGTTCGGCTACCGCAGATGCCGTACGCCGGCGCAGCTCGGCGGCGCGTTCGCCCGGCTGCACTACCGGCAGATCGTGCCCGCCGTGCCGCGCGGCCTGAGCGCGACCGTCTACACCCAGCTCTCCGACGTCGAGGACGAGCTGAACGGCCTGCTCACCTACGACCGCGAGGTGCTCAAACTCCCCGCCGAACTGGTGCGGACCGTCAACGGGCGGCTCCGGCTGGGCTGAACCCCGCCGGCGCCGGACGGCCGTCCCGGCCGGTCCCATCGGGCGGGCGGCATGGCCGGGCCGGTCCTCACCAGCGCTGGCGGGCCTCCTCGGCCCAGCCGACCAGACCGTCGAGGTCGACCCATTCGCCCTCGTCGGTCCGGGTGCGGCCGGAGAAGTGGCCGAAGCACTGGTGGGTCTCGCTGCCCACCACGCCCAGCTCGGTGCGCGAGATCTTCTCGTGGAACGGGTGGAAGACCACCTCCACCCCGGGACCGGTCATCCGCCAGGGCCGCATCCAGTCGCGCCGGTCGTACACCCAGGCCAGCTCATCGCCGATCTTGTGCATCCGCCCGTCGACGAACAGCGCGTTCTCCGTCGAGCGGGTGCCGTCGGTCCACTTGCCGCCGAGCTGGATCGCCCGCCCCGGCGCGCTGCCCGCCGCCCAGTTCCAGGTGATCGAGTACGGCCAGCGGCCCCGTCCGTGGTCGAGCACCGCGAAGGAGGTCGCCTCGTCGAGGACGTGCCGGGTCCCCCCGACGGTCAGCGTGCCGCGCACCGGTCTGCCGACGTCCTTGACCGTGTACTGGAACCTCCGGGCGCTCCACGGGACGACCACGCCGAGCGACTCGTGCCCCTCCGGCAGCGGTACCTCCACGTCGAGCCGCACCCCGGGCACGGCGGCCCGCAGCGAGGTGCCCTCGGGGCGCTGGTCGATGTCGATGCGCAGGCCCGGGCCGCGTACCGACGCCCGGCCCGCGCCGCTGCGGTCCGGTAGCACCGCGCCGCGCGCCAGCGGCACGACCACGTCCTTGACGATCTCCGCGCCGGTCGCGCGGTCGAGCACGTAGACGCCGTGCACGCCCGCGTAGTCGAGCGACGAGGCCACCAGCCCGACGATGTGGCCGGGGGTGACGATGCCCCAGTACTCCCAGCGTTTGGTCCTGCCCCAGCCGCGCAGGTTCGCGCGGTGCAGCGGGCGCCTGCTCCAGCCGACCGCGTCGGGGTTGAGGCGTCCGTCGGGCAGGCACAGATCGACGGGGGCGGTGATCTCCCGCTCGTGGGTCGGCATAGCCAGAGGGTAGTGGCGCACGGCCGGAGCTCCCATCCCGGGGCGGGCGTACGCCGCTCCGGAGCGGGGGCGCGGGGCACGCGGCGCGCGGGCACCACCGGTGCGGCCTCCCCGTCGGACCGGCCGTGGCCGGTCGTCCGCCGAAGGGCCGCCGTGAGGCTCGGTGCACAACCGGGGTCGGCGGCGTTGCTGTCCCGGCGGACCTTGATCACGGGTTCCTCGGCGTAGGTCCTGATGGGGTGGATCTCTCGGGACGGCTGGGCGGCCTGGGCCAGCAGCCAGGCGGGGGAGTAGCCGCCGCCTCGGTGGGCGACAGGGGAGAGCTGTGGTCTGGGGAACCCCTCCTGGCCCGCATCGATGCCTACCCGATGCGGTGGTCGTGCAACGAGTACAAGCGGCTACGGAGCCGAAAGAAGGCCCGGCCCGGCGGAAGAGGGTCGAGCACGGCCGCGACTCCGGTCAGCCGGTCCTGGTGGCGAATGGGCCGCCGGCGCCGAACGCGAGCCGCGCGAAGTTCTCGCCGATGCGGCGGTGTCCTGCGGGGTCAGGGTGGACCTCGTCGGGCAGCGGCAGTTCGGCGTAGTCCGTCTCGCCGTAAAGGTCGCGGCCGTCGAGGTAGTGCAGGTTCGGGTCGTCAGCCGCCCGCTGTTCGACGATCCGGGCGAGTTCGTCGCGGATGACGTTGAGCGTCAGACGCCCGGTGGCGCGTTCGGCCGGGTCGCCCGTGGCCTTGAACCGCAAGGTCCCGCCGTCGAAGTCGGGCGCGAGGGGGCCGGGGGTGTCCTCCTGGACCGGGCACAGGATGGAGGACACGACCAGCAGCGGCGTGGTCGGATGTCCCTCGCGGATGGTGTCGAGGAAGCCATGGGCCGCAGGGGTGAAGGCGCGCAGGCGCATCACGTCGGTGTTGACGACATTGATGCCGATCTTGATGCTGATCAGGTCCGCAGGGGTGTCCCGCATCGCGCGGGCGGTGAACGGGTCGAGCAGCGCGCTGCCGCCGAATCCCAGATTGACCAGTTCCACTCCGCCCCGGGCGGCGGCCAGGGCCGCCCAGATGGCGGTCGGGTTGGTGGCGTTCGAGCCGTGGCTGATGGAACTGCCGTGGTGCAGCCACACCCTGCGCCCGCTGTCCGGCGCCGGCTCGACCGGGGCGTCGGTGCGCAGGGCGATCAGCTCGGTGATCTCGGTATGAGGAAGCCAGATCTCGACGTCCTTGTCACGCGCGGGCAGACCGGTGAACCGGGCGGTGCCGTGAGGCCCTTCACGCAGTTCGACGGACTGGGTGGCCATGTCGATCGTGCGGACCTTGCCGCCGGTCACCGTGGCCTGGGCAGTGAGACGGCCGTCGACCAGCAGGTCGTATACGCCGTCCGGGGTCGGGAGACCTCGGTAGGCCCTCTTGGTGGGCAGCGTGTCCAGTTCGATGATGGTGGCCCGGGTGCGGAAGGCCAACCGCACGCCGGACGACTGGGCCTCGGCCACGGCCAGTTGGTCGTCAGGGATCTGCCGACGAGCCCGAGCGGGCAGCCGGTGCGGCAGCAGGCCGTGCGCCGTGCGTTCCACGTCGAGGACGCCGCGCAGGATGTCCGCGGTGACGGGTGTGGTGATCCAGTCGTGCTCGGTGTTCATTGCCTCAGCCTGTTGATCAAGATTTTCGGATTGTTCGGATGCGCCGGTGCGCGGCGCGGCCCCCTGATGGTCAGGGTGCGGTCCAGTTCCGCAGCAGGGCGTCCAGGGAATCCACGATCCAGGACCAGGATTCCTGTGGATCGACTGCGGTATGGCTGAAGCCTCCGCCCATCTCCAGGCTGACGTAGCCATGGAAGACGCTGCCCAGCATCCGGACCGCGTGCGTCTGGTCCGGCTCCGTCAGGTCGTAGCCGCGCAGGATCGCCCGTGTCATCTGCGCATGCCTGACACCGGCGCTGGCGGCCGCCGCCTTGGGGTCGAGCCTGAGCTGGGCGGCGGCGTAGCGGCCGGGGTGCTCCCGGGCGTAGTCGCGGTAGACGTTCGCGAAGGCGGCCAGGGCGTCCTTGCCGGCGCGCCCGGCCAGGGCGGCGGCGACCCGGTCGGCGAGTTCCTCCAGGGCGAACAGGGCGATCCTGGTCTTGAGGTCCTGGGAGTTCTTCAGGTGCGAGTACAGACTCGCGACCTTGACGTCGAACCGCCGGGCGAGCGCCGAGACGGTCACCTGGTCGAAGCCGACCTCGTCGGCCAGCTCCGCCCCCGCCCGGGTCAGGCGTTCCGCGGTCAGCCCTGCTCGAACCATAACCTTCCTCCTATCTGGCGACACTCATTATGCATTTGCCTAATTGCTTTAGGCAAATTAGCCTGCCGTTCACGAAGCCGCCGACTGAGCAGGAGATCCGTACCGCGTTCGTGAACCGCACCAAGGGCGGAGCGAAGCGCCTGAGTGACCTTCTGAAGCCGGTCGCCAAGTTCCCCCGCGATCCCGCACCGCGATCGTTCCACCAGCCTGTGCTCACGCTCACCCACGACGTCAAGCCGGGCGAGGAGCCGGACTACATCCCCCGCCTCACGCGGGTGCTCCGGCTCAGCACGGCGACGGGCTACCGGCTCACCGTCCCCGGCGCGGCACACCTCACCTTCACCGAGGCCCCGCTCTACCTGCCGCCCCTGCCCGCGCTCGTCGGCTCCCTAGGCCGAACCGCCGGCCGCGGCTCACCGCGGCGGCCACCGCCGCCTTCCTGGACGCCACACTCCGCGGCAAGCCTGGCGACCTGGCCGCGGCCCTATCCAGGTACGGCCACCTGACCGTCCAGTAGGAGCGGCGCCGTCGGCTGAGGCGGCTCGGGGACACCGATGGTCCAGAACTCCCGAAGCCCCGGCGAGGGGCAAGGCGGGGGATCGTTGCGGTCAGCCAGTGGGCAGTCCGACGCGAGCGGTCTGAGCGCCGGCCTCGAGTTGTGGGCGCGGGCGTGGCGGATCTGCTCGGCAGGGGTTTCCCCCCCGGTCCACGAGCACCCCGCGGGTCGAGCGGCACGAGGACCGCTCGATGGTGACGCTGACTCGACGCGCCATGGTCGAGGCGCTCCTCAGTTATTAATCTACATTGTAAAGGCGTCCGCTCGGTTTCACGATAAAAGTCCACAACGACATACCGCCGAGGTGGCGACAGGCCTTTCCGGAGTACCGCAGGCCGATGCTTTCGCCTTTGACCCTCCCGGCAGCGGCTGGAGCACCTGCAGCGCACTACTGGCCGCGCCGCCACAGCGTGACCAGAACCTGTATCGCGTGTGAGATGGAACGAGTGAGGTCTCCGGTAGGTGGTCCCAGTGGTAACGACGCGGGAAACAACGGACACGCAGGTCAGCGGCCCACCTTCCAAGCTGTGCCCGAAGCTCCTTAAGGGAGCTCTGACCTGCGTGTCCGTTGAAAATCTCGCCGATACCACCGGGACCTCTCCCCGGTCCACCCGTACGGGGCAAGCGCCCTCGGTCCCCGCGGGCCTCTGCTACACGTTCCTGCGCACCCCCTTGGCGAGCTCGGTCGTGAGCGTCCGGACCGCCGCGAGCCCGGCCGTCTCGTCGGGTGCGTCGAGCATCGCCTTGACGAAGGCGGAACCGACGATCACACCGTCCGCGAAGCCCGCGACCTCGGCGGCCTGCTCGGCGTTGGAGACGCCGATGCCGACGCAGACCGGGAGTTCGGTGGTCGCCCTGGTGCGTCGCACCAGGGCGACCGCGGCCTCTCCGACGGAGGCGCGGGTGCCGGTGACCCCCATCAGCGAGGCGGCGTACACGAATCCCGAACCGGCCGCGGTGATCTCCTTCAGCCGCTCGTCCTTGCTGCTCGGCGCGACGACGAAGACGGTGGCCAGGCCTTGCTTCTCGGCGTGCTCGCGCCAGGTCGCGGATTCCTGGACGGGCAGGTCGGACAGGATGCAGCCCGCGCCGCCGGCCTCGGCGAGTTCGGTGGTGAAGCGTTCGATGCCGTAGCGGTCGATCGGGTTCCAGTACGTCATCACCAGGACGGGCTTGCCCGTGGCGGCGTGTGCCTCGCGGACGGTGCGCATCACGTCGGCGATCTTGAGGCCGCCGCGCAGGGCGATGTCGTCGGCGGTCTGGACGACCGGTCCGTCGAGCACCGGGTCGCTGTGCGGCAGGCCGACCTCGACGACGTCCGCGCCGGATTCGAGGACCGCCTTGACCGCCTCGATGCCACCGTCGACGGTCGGGAAGCCGGCCGGGAAGTAGGCGATGAGCGCGGCGCGGCCCTCGGACCTGGCCTGGACGAGGGTGTCGCTCAACAGCTGGATGTTGCCACTCACTTCGACTCTCCTTCGGCGGCGTCGTACAGCCCGAAGTAACGGGCGGCCGTGTCCATGTCCTTGTCGCCGCGCCCGGACAGGTTGACGATGATCAGCCCGTCCTTACCGAGCTCCTTGCCGACTTCGAGGGCCCCGGCGAGCGCATGCGCGCTCTCGATCGCCGGGATGATGCCCTCGGTCCGCGAAAGCAGCCGAAACGCCTGCATCGCCTCATCGTCGGTGACCGGGCGGTACTCGGCGCGGCCGATGTCCCTCAGATACGCGTGCTCGGGCCCGATGCCCGGATAGTCCAGACCGGCCGAGATCGAGCAGGGCTCGGTGATCTGGCCCTCCTCGTCCTGCAGGACATACGACCGCGAACCGTGCAGGATGCCCGGCTCGCCCGCGGACAGCGAGGCCGCGTGCTCACCGCTCTCCACGCCGTGCCCGGCGGCCTCGCAGCCGATGAGACGTACGCCGCTGTCGGGAAGGAAGCCGTGGAAGAGACCGAGTGCGTTCGACCCGCCGCCGACGCAGGCGATGGCCGCGTCCGGCATCCGCCCGGCCCGCTCCAGGATCTGGCGGCGGGCCTCTATGCCAATGACGCGGTGAAAGTCGCGCACCATGCCCGGGAAGGGATGCGGCCCCGCAGCCGTGCCGAAGACGTAGTGCGTCCGGTCGACGCTCGCGACCCAGTCCCTGAACGCCTCATTGATGGCGTCCTTGAGCGTGCGGGAACCGGACTTGACCGGGATGACCTCGGCACCGAGCATCCGCATCCGGGCGACGTTGAGCGCCTGCCGCTCGGTGTCGATCTCGCCCATGTAGACGGTGCATTCGAGACCGAACAGCGCACAGGCCGTCGCGGTGGCGACGCCGTGCGAGCCGGCGCCGGTCTCCGCGATGACCCGGGGCTTGCCCATCCGTTTGGTGAGCAGGGTCTGCCCGAGCACGTTGTTGATCTTGTGTGAGCCGGTGTGGTTCAGGTCCTCCCGCTTGAGGAAGACCCGCCCACCGCCGGCGTGCTCGGCGAATCGCGGTACCTCGGTGAGCGCACTCGGGCGCCCGGTGTAGTTGACGAGCAGATCCTCGAACTCCGCGACGAACGCGGGGTCGGCCTTGGCCTTCTGGTACTCGACGGCGACTTCGTCCACGGCGGCGACCAGGGCCTCCGGGATGAACTTGCCGCCGAACGCACCGAAATACCCTTCGGCGCTGGGGACTTGACCCTCCGGGGCCGGGATAAAGAATTCACTGGACATGCGACATGCTCCTACGCCGAGGCATACGCCCTGGATGTCTGGCTTGTGATGGTCACGGAACACGTATCCGCGCGGCGGGGTGGACAGGCCTTTTCCCCACCCCGCCCCTTCCTGAAAGGCGTGAGCCCACAAGCAGCCCGGCCGGCGTCTGAGGCCACTGCCGAAGGGCGTGCCTGGAGATCTGGGACAGCGCCCCCAGTTTCGGGAAGGGCAGGGTGGGGGAGAAGAAATCCCCTCAGACACCCCGCGCAATGCGCGGCGCGCAAGGCCATCGCATCCCGTTGACCTGACCAGGATCGGAGCCAATCACATATCGCACCCGGCGGCCGTGCACGCGCCGCGCAGGCGCCCGGCAGCCGCGAGGGCGGCAGCCAGCGGCAAGGCGGGCGGCAATGGGCACGACTGAAGCCTAACAGCACTCGTACAGGCCGTCCTCGTCCTGCAACTCAGCGAAGAGGGCCGCTACTCAGGATGAGAAGAGCCTGGCGACCTGCTTGTTTCAGTCGACCTCGCCATCCTGCTGACTGCCGGGATTCGACTGCGTTGCCTGGTGCGGGCCGTGGATTTTGCGCGCCGTACGGTGGGCCCCGGTGGAGATGCCCGGTGGCCTGCTCCGGTCCGGGTGGACGCCGAGCCGGGCTGTTGTGCCTGCTCATGGCCTTCTGGTGGGCGCGGCCTCCGCAGCCAGGGAGTAGTGGCCCATCGGCACTCTTGTATCGAACATGTGATCTAAAAATTCTAGGACCAGGGCCTCGGCCAAGGTTACGATCTTGCTGTTCGCCGGCCGTGTCGATCGGCCGGCTCTCCACGCTGACGGGGCGCGAAGGCGCCCCATGACTGGACGGGAGATCGCCCTTGAGGCGTGCACTGATCGCGTTGGGTATCGGCTTGAGCGTGTTGGGTTCCACTGTCGTCACCGGGCCGGCACAGGCCGCGAGTGTGCTGGTGGTCCCGTTGGCTCCCACGGTGACGACGGCTCAGCAGGTCGCGAGGTTCTGGCTCGCCGACGGGGCCGCCAACCTGAAGAACGCCACACCATACGCCGTGCGGACCGCGGTCGCCGGGGAACGCCTGTCCACGGACATCGTCCCGGACGGCCCCCCGGCTTCCATCCCACCACTGGAGGGACCTGCCTCGCCGGAGGGGGGAATGCCCACGACCTCGGGCAAGGTGTTCTTCATCGGCAGCGACCTCCAGCCGCACTGGTGCACCGGCACGGCCATGCACTCGAAATACCGGAACCTCGTCGCGACGGCAGGTCACTGCCTGCTGGACGTCGAGGCCCCGGCCGGCCCGCTCGCCAAGTGGGTCTTCGTCCCCGGCTACTCCGAGGGCACGACCCCTTTCGGCCTGTACGTCGGGAAGCAGGGCCTCGTTCACTATGACTTCGGCGACATCCGGGACTACGACCGCGACCTCGCCTTCGTCAACGTGTACAACGGCGTCGTCCTCTCTTCTCCGGACGTGCTGACCGATACCGGGAGGCTGGCCGACAACGTCGGCGGCCAGGGGGTCGCGTTCAACCAGCCGCTCGCGCCCACGGTCGACGTCTTCGGCTACCCCGCCGGCCCCAACCCCGACGGCAGCCGGCCCTACCCGGGTGAGAGCCTCGAACGGTCGACCGGATCGACGTTCGCGATGAAGGCCACGGGCCTCCCCGCGGACCGGCCCGTCGGGGTGGACTCCCCGTTCACCGGTGAAGGCTCTCTCGGTTCCTCGTGGCTGACCCAGTACACGGACGACACCCGCACCGGCTATCTCAACGGCATCACGATCAGCGTTTCCGACACCGATGGCGACAACCGGTACGACACCGGCGTCTCACCGTACTTCGACGGTGAGTTGTACACGGTCTACCAGAAGGCCGTCAACCTCTGGACCGGCTCCATCCGCTCCATCGCTTAGACGGTCCCGCCCCCGCCGCGTCCGCCCAGAGGGCGGGCGCGGCGTCATGGTCTATCCGCGGTGTTCCGGCTCATTGTGAATTCAGGGCGGCCCTCAGCACTCCGGGAGCCTGGAGCAGGGACGGTCCGTACCAGGTCAGGTGCCGGCCGCTGACCAGCGCGGCCGGTATCGAGGGGAAGAAGCCGGGACCGTCGCGTTCGGTGAAACGGTAGGGCTCGTCGGGCAGGACGACGAGGTCGGCGCCCGCCGTCAGCAGTTCGGCCAGAGCGACCTTCGGGTAGCGCTCGGGATGGTCGACGTAGAGGTTGTGAATGCCCAGCTTGAGCAGCACATCGCCCGCGAAGGTGTCGCGGCCGAGGACCATCCAGGGTTTACGCCAGATGGGGATCACCGCCCTCCGCACCTCGCCGACCGGCGGAGCCGACCACGCTCGCTCCGCGGCGGTGAGCCAGTCCGGCTCGGGCAGGGCACAGGCGATCGTGAGCATCCGCCGCAGGGAGACGAAGGCCTCCTCCAGGGTGCGGATCCTGGTCACCCAGACCGACACCCCGGCCGAGCGCAGCGCCTCCAGGTCTGCGGCGCGGTTCTCCTCCTCGTTGGCCAGTACAAGGTCCGGCCGCAGCCCGGCGACCGCGGCCAGGTCGGGGTTCTTGGTACCCCCGATCCGCCGCACCGTCAGGCCTGCCGGGTGGGTGCACCAATCCGTCGCGCCGACCAGCAGTTCGGGGGCGGTCTCGGCAAGTGACTCGGTGAGCGAGGGCACGAGCGACACCACGCGGCATACGTCGCCGCGCGGCGCGAGAGGAGCGCCGAGATCGTCGAACATCACCGATGTCCTCCGTTCACGAAAGCGGAACCGACCCGACCTCCAGCGAGCGCCTGAAAGGAGTCACTTTACCGCGCCATATCCGGATGGGTGATGGACTCACGGACGAACCCCGGCCACGCGACGCTGCGCCATCACAACGCGGCAATCGGCTGCCTGCGAGCGGGCGGCTTCTCGATCGCCGGCGCGGCACACGCGTTCTCGGTGCTGGACAGCTACATCTACGGGTTCACGCTCCAGGAGCTCAGCCTGCCCTTCACATCATCCGTTGGCCTCGAGGACGTGGCGGGCTCGATCCTGAAGCGGCTGCCCCGCGACGAGTTCCCGCACCTCGCCGAGATGATCGCCGACCGCGCCCTGAAACCTGGTTATGCGTACACCGAGGAGTTCGACGTCGGACTCGACCTGATCCTCGACGGACTGCGGCGACAGCGCGAAAGCTGGCGGTAACCCGTCAGCCCGGTCCCGCATCGAGCCGGCCCAGATGCGGGGCGGTGGACTGCCCGCCTCGGTCGACGGCCTGCGCTTCGTCGTCCCCGTCAAGAGCGTCAACACCGGCCCCTCACCCAAGTACTACGGCTACAAACACGGTGTGACCTGGCTCAACGCCGTCAACGACCAGGTCGCGGGAATCGGCGCGATGGTCGTACGCGGCACCCCGCGCGACCTCAAGCGGATCGCCACCCACTGGCCAGGTCCGCGCCTACGACCTGCTGTGCATGTTTGGACAGCGGTGGTCACTTTCCGGGATGCGCAGCGTGCGCAATCGCCTCCCCCCGATCGGGGCGTTCACTAAAACGAACACTAGGTTCACTATCTTGATAGTTCGGTATAGTGAACGTATGGTTCATTCAATCGAGACTCTTCAGGTAGGCGCACAGGTCAGCGCCTATCTCGATGACACCTACCTGGAGCAGGTCGACACGCGGGTGATCGCGGTCGGCGAGAGGGACGGAACGCCATGGGCGGCCGTCAAGCACTGCCTGTTCCACCCACAGGGCGGGGGCCAGCCCGCCGACCGAGGGTGGCTGGAGGACACAGAGATCATCCCGGTCCGGGACCGCGAGTCGGGACTGGTCGTGGCGATGGCGCCCGAGGGCGGCGGCCTTCTGCCCCTCGCCGAGAGGCAGAAGGTGCGAGCCCGGATCGACCTTCAGACCCGGACAGCTCACGCTGCGCTGCACACGGCCGGACACCTCGTCGAAGCGGTCGGGCGGATGCAGGGGTGGGAGATGGTCGGCAGCAACCATTTCCCCGGTCAGGCACGCATCGAGTTCCAGGCGCCCCAGACGGACACGCGACTGGCCGACCCGGAAGGGCGGGAGGAGGTGACCGCCGCGCTGCGCGCCGCGGCGGCGGCCGCGGTCGCTGACGATCTGCCGGTCTTCGCACGGTGCCTCGCCGACGGGCGGCGCGTGGTGCACCTGGACGCGCTGCACGCCGCGCCGTGCGGGGGCACGCACGTGCGCAGCCTCGGCAACCTGGCCGAAGTGGTGCTGCCGACGCTGAAGGCCAAGAAGGGCCGAATCCGCGTGTCCTACACCGCAACGCACAGGAGCCGCTGATGACGCCCCTGCCGTCCGGCCGCCAGCCGGTGAGCAGTACCGCAGCCGCGGTCGGCGCGAAGATCCGCTTGCGCCGCCAGCAGCGCGGCATGAGCGCCGCGGAGATGGCCCGGCGCGCCGGGCTGAGCAAGGCCACGCTGTCGCAGCTGGAGGCCGGCAACGGCAATCCGACGATCGACACCCTGGATGCGATCGCGATCGCCCTGCGCATCCCGATCGCCGACCTGCTGGCGCGTGACGCCGACACCGGGCCGGTCTTCCGGCCCGGCACGGACATCGAGCCCGGCGAGGTCTCCCGGGAACTGCTGCGCCGCATCAGCAGCGGCAACAGCCTGGAGATCTGGCGGCTGCGCATTCCGCCCGAGACCGAGCTGCCCGGCGTCCCGCACGCCACCGGCACGATCGAGCACCTGCTCATCGCCACCGGGCACGTCACCGCCGGCCCCGTCGACGCCCCGCAGGATCTGGGCCCCGGCGACATGCTCGCCTTCGCCGGGGACGCCCCGCACTTCTACCGCACCGGCGCCGAGGAGGTGGACATCACCGTCGTCTTCGCCTCCCCCATCAGCAGCTGAGACCAAGGAAGAGCACTCATGAGCACCACCATCGCCATCACCCCCTCCAGCCGTGCCTTCATCAGCGACAACATGGCCGGGGCATCCCCGCAGATAGCCCAGGCCGTCGCCGACGCGGCCGCCGGGCAGGTCCTGCCGTACGGCAAAGACCCCTTCACCGACAGCGCCCGCCGCAGGCTCAGCGAGATCTTCGAGCGGGACGTCGATGTCTTCCCGGTCTCCACCGGGTCCGCCGCCAACGGCCTGAGCCTGGCCGCTCTCACCCCGCCGTGGGGCAGCGTGCTCTCTCAGCCCGACAGCCACATCAACCACGACGAATGCGGCGCTCCGGAGTTCTTCACCAACGGCGCCAAGCTCGTCGGTGTCCCAGGCCCCGACAGCAAGATCGACCCCGAAGCGCTGCAGGCGGCGGTGCGCCGCCGGGCCGGTGACGTGCACAGCGTGCAGCCGTCCGCGGTGAGCATCAGCCAGGCCACCGAGAGCGGCAGCGTCTACACCCTGGAGGAGATCCGCCGCCTGTCCGCCATCGCCAAGGACGCAGGACTGCGCGTCCACATGGACGGCGCGCGCTTTGCCAACGCCCTGGACCATCTCGGCGCCACCCCGGCCGAGATGACCTGGAAGGCCGGCATCGACGTCCTGTCCTTCGGCGCCACCAAGAACGGCGCGATGACCGCCGACGCCATCGTCTCCTTCGACCCCGCACTCGCCACCGAGCTCGCCTTCCGCGCCAAGCGCGCCGGCCAGCTCGCCGCCAAGATGCGCTTTCACGCGGCCCAGATCGACGCGTACCTCACCGACGGCCTGTGGCTGCGCAACGCCCGCCAGGCCAACGCGATGGCCACCCGGCTCGGCGACGGCCTCAAGGCCATCCCCGGCAACGGCCTTCTGGCCACGCCGCAGGCCAACATCCTCTTCTGCCGCCTGCCCCAGCAGGTCACCGAAGGGCTCCTCGCCGAGGGCTACGCCTTCTACCACGACCGCTGGGAACCGGGGATCGTCCGGTTCGTCACCGCCTTCTCCCACAGCGCCGATGACATCGACCAGCTCCTCGACGCGGTCCGCCGCCACACCCGCGCACCTCGGACATGCGGGTGAGCCCGGGGTCGGTGGCCCCGGCGATCAGCACCGCGAGGATGTTGCGCTTGAGCTCCACCGACCAGGTCGACTTGCGCCCACCGGCGTGGGGGAAGCAGGTCAGAAAGTTCGTGCGCGCGTCCAGCTCGATCGGGGGCGAACATGATCGACCCATGGCCGGTTTCTTCCTGTACCTCGGCTGAACCCGCTATCGGCCGCGGCCGCCCCTCCCGCGTAAGGGGTCGCGTCGAGGCCTCATCGGGGCTCGGGCTCGGGCCTCCTCGTCGGCTGAGTGCGCCGATCGGCCGGTTCAGCGGACTCGGTCGTAGACCATGGCGATCTCGCCCAGCTCGCCGGTCTCCTGGTGTGTGAGCGTCCACTTCGACGCCGGCAGGCCGTCGTCGAACAGTCGCTGCCCACCCCCGGCGATCTCGGGGAAGATCATGAGGTACAGCCGGTCGAGCAGGTCTGCCGAGAGAAGCGCCTTGATGACGCTCGCGCTGCTGTTGACGAGGATGTCGCCCTCACCGGTGGCCTTGAGCTCGGCGACGACGTCCACGGCGGGGGCGTTCACCACGCGGGTGCGTTCCCACGGCGCTTCGGTCAAGGTGGTCGACAAGACCACCTTTTCCGTGTCGACCAGCCACTTCGCGTATCCGCGGTCACGCGGATCGGCGTTCTCGTCTTCGGCGACCGACGGCCAGTACCCCATGAATCCCTCGGCATTGAGCCGGCCGAGCAGCGCCGTCGTCGCGCCCTCCCAGATGCGGGTCATGTGGTCTCGCGCGACCTCGGTGGTCACATACGGAGCGAACGCCCCGAAATCGCTGGGCCCGCCGGGACCGTTGTAACGCCCGTCGAGGGTGAGGCTCAGGTTCGCGGTCACCCTGCGGCCGGTCGAGTTGGTCATTGCGTGCTCCTTGTGTCGGTGTCGTGCCCGGTGTCGTCGGTGCTGTCGGTGCTGTCGGAATCCGCGGCGAGAGTCGCCGCGAGCTTGTCGAGGCTCTGGCCGAAGCCGATCTCGATGCCTGCGATGAAGTCCGCGGAGTCGACTGTGCTGTCGGTGATCCGGAAGTGGACGTCGAGGTCTGTGCCGGTATCGGTGGGCCGGAGGCCCAGGTCGAGGTGGGCGGTGAAGGCAAGGCCGCCGTCGGGAAGCAGCGGGGAGAGCCGGTAGGCGAGGCGCTCACCGGGGCGTACGTCGTCGACGACCCCCTGCGCGCGCCCGGCGAGCAGGTCGGAGCCGTCGGCGTCCTCGGCATCGCGGTACTCATGGACGATCCGCCCACCCGGCCGCGCCTCGAAGACGAGCTCGGAGACGCGCAGGTCATCGGGCGTCCACCAGCGGGCGAGCAGGGAGGCCTCGGTCAGATGGCGCCAGACCAGCTCGGGGCGCCCCGTCAGCGACCGGAGGAACCTGAACGAGCGGTCGTCGGCCCATCCCGGCTCCTTCGCGGCGAGCCGCTCTGTGTGGAGGCTGAGCCCGTAGCGGTCGTAGGTCTCGCGCGAGCCACCGGCCTGGTCCGCGGTGTCGGCGAGCCGGCTGAGCGCAGCCGCCAACTCCCGCAGAGGACCGGGTCGGAGCGCGTAGATGCGGCGCTGGCCGGTGCGCTGGGAGGTGACGACGCCGGCGCGCTCAAGGGCCTGCAGGTGCTTGGTCGTCTGCGGCTGGCGCGCCTCGGCGAGCCGGGCGAGGACACCGACCGGGCGGGGCCGCTCGGCCAGCAGGCTCACGAGCCGCCAGCGGGCCGGGTCGGCCAGTGCGGTGAGGAGTGCGTCCATGGAAAAAAGTATTCACCATAGAGAATATTCGTGTCAAGGAATATCTATTGCCGAGGTCGAACGGTGCGAGCGGGCCCGGTCGGCCGCGGCGGTGATCGTGTCGCATGGGACTGGACACTTGACCGGCTTCCAATACATAGGTATAGCATGCCGGACATGCGACCAATATCTGAAGGGGATCTGACGGCGCGCGCCCGCATCCGCGATGTCGCGATGGCCTTGTTCGCCGAGCAGGGAGTCAAGGCCACCACGATCCGCGGGATCGCCGAAGCGGCCGGCGTCTCGCCCGGCCTGGTGCAGCACCATTTCGGCACCAAGGAGGAGCTGAGACAGGCTTGCGACGCCTATGTCCTCAGTTATGTTCGCGAGCAGGTCGGCGTGGGCGTCACCGGAGGCAACCTGGAAAGGCCGGAATTCATCGAGACCGTCCATCGGACCGCGCCGCCGCTGATGAAATACCTCGGCCGGGCGCTCGTGGACGGCTCGCCCGGAGCCGCCGCCATGTTCGACGAGCTCGTGAGCGTGACAGAGGACAATCTGGCCCGCGGCGACCACTCCGAGGCCGACCACCGCGCCCGCGCGACCGTGCTGACGGCGATGAAGCTGGGCATCACCGTGCTGCACGAGCATGTCTCCCGTGCGCTCGGCACGGACCTTTACGCCCCGCAGGGCGCGCTGCGCGTCGGCAAGGCCCAGCTCGACCTGATCAGACCGGAATTCCTCGGCCGCGAACTGTTCGAGCAGGCGCGGACGGGCCTGGAGAAGTTCGAGGGACAACAGTGAACGCCGCAGTGCGCACGGACGGCCTGATCAAGACCTTCGGCCAGACCAGGGCCCTGGCCGGGCTCGACCTCACCGTCAAGACGGGCGAGGTGCACGGCTTCCTCGGCCCCAACGGCGCGGGCAAAACCACCACGATCCGTATCCTGCTGGGCCAGATGCGCGCCGACGGCGGCCGGGTCGAGTTACTCGGCGGCGATCCCTGGCAGGACGCCACAGAACTGCACCGAAGACTTGCCTACGTGCCCGGCGACGTCACGCTGTGGCCGTCGCTGACCGGCGGCGAGGTCATCGACCTGCTGGGCAGGGTACGCGGCGGCCTCGACCCCGGGCGACGCGCCGAGCTGCTAGAGCACTTCGAGCTCGACCCGCGCAAGAAATGCCGCACCTACTCCAAAGGCAACCGGCAGAAGGTGGCGCTGGTGGCCGCTTTCGCCTCCGACGTGGAGCTGCTGGTGCTCGACGAGCCGACCTCAGGCCTTGACCCGCTGATGGAGACGCTCTTCAACGAGTGCGTCCTGCAAGAGAAGCGCAGCGGCCGCACCGTACTGCTGTCCAGCCACATCTTGTCGGAGGTGGAGGCGTTGTGCGACCGCGTGAGCATCATCCGCGCCGGCCGTACCGTCGAATCCGGCAGCCTGGCCGACCTGCGTCATCTCACCCGTACCTCGGTGAGAGCCGAGCTGATCGGGCCCGCGCCCGGCCTGGCCACGCTGCCCGGCGTGCACGACCTCGCCGTGGACGGCACCCGGTTGCGCTGCCAGGTGGACGGCGACGCGCTCACGCCGGTGCTCGCCGAACTGGCCCGGGCCGGCGTGCGCACGCTTACCACCCACCCGCCGACGCTGGAGGAGCTGTTCCTGCGCCACTACGAGGGAGCCACGAGATGACCGGCACCTGGACACTGATCCGGCTCATCGTGCGCAGGGATCGCGTGCCGCTCCTGGTGTGGATCGCGATCAGCGCGGTGCTGCCGGCCGGCATCGCCTCCTCCACCACGGCCCTGTACACCGACCAGGCCGCCCGCGACTCCTTCGCGGCGGCCTCAATGAGCAATCCCGCGCAGTTGGCCACCCGCGGCCCCATCTACGACGCGAGCGTCGGTGGCCTGACCGCCTGGACGCTCGGCTCGTCCCTCGCGCTGATCGGCGGGCTGATCAGCATCCTGGTGATGATCAGGCACACCAGGGGCGAGGAGGAGACCGGCCGGCGGGAGCTGCTTTCCTCGGGCGTCGTCGGCCGCCACGCCCCGCTGGCCGCCGCACTCGCGGTCGTGCTCACCGCCAACCTGCTGCTGGGCCTGCTGGCGGTACCCGCCCTGGTCGGCAACGGTCTGCCCGCGGGCTCCTCCCTGCTGTTCGGGCTCTCCATCGCCGCGGGCGGCTGGGCGTTCGCGGCCGTGGCCGCCGTCACCGCGCAGCTCACCGCCGCATCCGGTACAGCACGCGGCATCGCGATCGCCGCCGGCGGCCTGCTGTTCGCGCTGCGTTCGCTGGCCGACGCCGGCGGCATTGCATGGCTGGCGTGGCTGTCGCCGTTCGGCTGGGTCCGGCTGACCAAGCCCTACGCCGGCGATCAGTGGTGGGTGCTGGGGCTGATCGCGGTGTTCGTCGCCGCTCTGGCCGCGGCCGCGTTCGCGTTGTCCACGCGGCGTGACGTGGCCGGCGGCCTGGTTCCCGCTCGCCCCGGACCCGCCGCCGGGGCGCTGTCGGGCTCGTTCGGCCTGGCCGCTCGCCTGCACCGGGGCACGCTCGCGGGCTTCGCGATCGGTTTCGGCCTGATGGGCGCGCTGCTCGGCGTGGCGGCGCGCGGGCTGGACACCCAGTTGGACACGCCGCAGTTCCGGGAGCTGGCCGCGACCGTCGGCGGCGCCGACGCCCGCATCTCGGATGTGTTCTTCACCTTCGTGATGTACGTGCTCAGCCAGCTCGTCGCCGCAGCGGCGCTGGTGTCGGCGCTGCGGGCCCGTGGGGAGGAGGCGGCGGGCCGGGCGGAACTGTTGCTGTCCACCCCGGTCGACCGGCTGCGTTGGGGGTTGAGCCACCTGACGTTCGCCATCGCGGGCCCCGCGCTGCTGCTGGCCGTGCTGGGTGCGGCGGCGGGTCTCAGCTACGACGGCGACATGGCCCGCGTCACCGCGGCCACGCTGGCCTACCTCCCCGCTGTCTGGACCGTGGTCGGGATCACGACGCTGCTGTTCGGCGTGCTGCCCCGGCTGGCGACCGCCGTGAGCTGGACCGTGCTCGGCCTCTTCCTGCTCGTGGACCTGCTGGCGGAGTTCAAGCTGGCCGGCGGATTCGTCCTGGAGCTGTCGCCGTTCGTGCATGTACCGGCGATGCTGCTGGGCGGCGCCTCGTCACCGGTGGTGCCGCTGCTTGGACTGACTGTGGTGGCGGGAGCCTTGACGGCGGCGGGGCTGGCGTTCCTGCGCCGCCGAGACCTGGCGCCCTCCACCTGAAGCCGTTCCTGGCGCACCGGGCAGGCCGAACGCATGACCAAAGATGCCGGAACTCCTGGCCGGCGCAGCTAAATCCAGAAATCCGCCGGCAGCGATGGTCTTCTCATCGTGCTCGCGCGGCATCCGCAGGGACTCCGAACACACCATCGCCCGCATCTGGTGCGAAACGGTCGGCTCGGCATTCGTAGCGGGATAGTCAAAAGTGACTGCTCATGCCGTCGTCAAGGGCGTTTACCTGCCCTGGCCCAGTCCACTTCTCCGGTGCCGTTGAGCGGAGCCCGAGATCAGCACCTTCACGAAAAGGGCTTCCGCCGCGACGATCAGAGGTTGAGGCAAACTCATCCGGAGAAGGAGGCGTGATGTCGCATCTCTGGCGCGGCTGGTGTTTACTCCGCCCTGGCGTCCTGCTGTACGGCGGAACCATCGGTACGACCCAGCTGCACGCACACCATGCGGTCCACCTGATCGTCTCCGCAGAGCCCTTCACCGTGGCCGATGCCCATGGCCGGCGGCTGACCACCCGGACCGCGGTCATTCCCCCCGACACCGGCCACGCCATACTCACGGGAGCTCGCGGGGCCCTGCTGGCTCAACTCGAACCCGGCAGTTCGCCAGGCCGTTCCCTTCTCACCCATTCGGGTGCGGGGGTCAACGCCTCGACCTGGGGTCCACCCTTCCCCCACCTCACACAGGCCGGCCCAAGCCCGAGACACCGCCAGGTGGCGGCGCCGCTCACGTTCACGAAACCCTCGAACGGCCACGAACACTCCGTCGAGGCCGCGGCCGCCCTGAAGATCGTCGAAGACTGGACGGGCCAACGTAGTGCCGAAGAAATCCCGATTCACCCGGCGGTGGAGATGGCGATCGCCGTGATCCCCACTCTCCTGATCGAGGGGCCGGTGCGTCTTGGCGTGGTTGCGGCCGCGGTGCACCTGTCTCCAAGCCGGTTGGCGCATCTGTTCAGCGCACACGTAGGGATTCCACTGCGACCCTATGTGCGCTGGCAGCGCATTCAGCATGCGATCAGGCTGGTAGCCGCAGGAGAGACGTTGACGATGGCCGCCCACAGCGCCGGATTCACCGACGGGTCACATTTCACCCGGGTCTTCAGGCACAACTTCGGGACCGCACCCTCCACGCTGGCCGCCGCCATCGACTGGCTGCCCTGAATCGACACGTTCGTACAAGCCCTGACCGCATCGGCGCCGCATCCTTGGGACGTACGAACGTCTCCCGAGACGCAGCCAGGGCAGGTATTCGAACCCCCGAGGAAAAGGTCGCGATGCTCAATCTGTCGATCATTCTGGAAGACAGCGCCCGCAATGCTCCAGACCGCACCGCCCTGGTCTTCGGCGACCTGCGTCTGCCGTACTCCATGGTGAACTCCATCGCGAACCAGGTGGCCAACCTCCTGATGGCCAGGGGGATCGGCAAGGGCGACAAGGTCGCACTGCTCTGCCCGAACCTGCCCTACTTCCCCTTCGTCTACTTCGGCATCCTCAAGGCCGGGGCGACCGTGGTCCCGCTCAATGTGCTGCTGCAGCCGCGCGAGATCGCCTACCACCTGACCGACAGCGACGCCAAGGCGCTCTTCTGCTTCGAGGGCTCCGAGCTGCCCATGGGCGCGCGCGGGCGGGAGGCCTTCGACGCCGCCGAGGGCTGCGAGCTCTTCTTCGTCCTGCCCGCCACGCCGCTGGCCACCGAGTCGGAGCACGGCGAATCGTTCTGGGCGGCGCTGGGCGGCATGTCCGGGGAGTTCGAGACGGTGCAGACCGAGCCGGACGACACCGCGGCCATCCTCTACACCTCCGGCACCACCGGTCAGCCCAAGGGCGCCGTGCTGACCCACATGAACATGCTGACCAACACCGTCGTCAGCGACGAGATGTTCCCCACCGATCCCGAGGGCGACGTCTCATTCGCCGTGCTGCCGCTCTTCCACTCCTTCGGCCAGACCGCAGTCATGAATGTGAGCGTGCGCCGCCGCGCTACCCTCGTGCTCCAGCCGCGCTTCGAGCCCGGCGAGGCGCTGGAGCTCATGCGCAGGGAGAAGGTGACGATGTTCGCCGGGGTGCCGACGATGTTCTGGGCGCTGCTGTCGAAGATCCACGCCGATGGGGCCGAGGCGCCCTCGACGCTGCGGGTGGCGGTGGCGGGTGGGGCCTCCTGCCCGATCGAGGTGCTCAAGGACTTCGAGGGCACCTTCGGCATCCCGATCCTGGAGGGCTACGGCCTTTCGGAGACCTCCCCGGTGGCCAGCTTCAACCAGCTCGGGCGGCCCACCAAGCCCGGCACCATCGGCTTCCCCATCTGGGGCGTGCAGATGCGGCTGGTGGACGACGGCTGGAACACCATCGAGGGCGAGGGCCCCGGCGAGATCGCCATCCGCGGGCACAACGTCATGAAGGGCTACTACGGGCGGCCCGAGGCCACCGAGGAGGTCATGCGGGACGGCTGGTTCCGCACCGGCGACATCGCCACTCGTGACGAAGACGGCTACTACGCCATCATCGACCGCACGAAGGACATGATCATCCGGGGCGGCTTCAATGTCTACCCGCGCGAGCTGGAGGAGGTGCTGATGACGCACCCGGCGGTCTCGCTGGTGGCGGTGGTCGGCGTGCCCCACGACTCGCACGGCGAGGAGGTCAAGGCTTACGTCATCCCGGCGCCGGGCGCGACGGTGAGCGAGGACGAGCTCGTCGCCTGGTGCAAGGAGAACATGGCGGCCTACAAGTACCCGCGGATCATCGAGTTCCGCGAGAGCCTGCCGATGACGGCGACCGGCAAGATCCTCAAGCGCGAGCTGCGCTAGGTGTACTCAGCCATCAGGTCGGTGACACACCGTAGCCGGCAGTTGATCAATACGAAGACCTCCGGATGTGGTGAAGACGCCTGTCTTCACCACATCCGGAGGTCTGCATGTCCCACGCCAACGCCCGGCTGACCGGTGGGCGATATCTCACATGCCGGGCCTGCGCGTGCTGGTCACCGATCCTGCGGGTCTTGGGGCGGCGCGGCGGGGAAGACGCAGGTCAGGGCGCGGCGCAGGGTGGTGGCGAAGGATTCGGGGTTGCCGGGCTCGAGCCAGTGCCGCCCCGCCACGCGGATGGCGCCGGCGATCGCGGCGGCCGTGACGGCGGGGAACAGGTCGCGTCCGGGGTCGGTGCCGGTGCGCGCCGCGATCGCCTCGGCCAGCGGGCCCTCCGCCATGGTGAACGCCTTCAGCGCCTCGCCCTCCAGCTCGGGCGTCGACATGATCATGCGTAGGCCGGCCCTGTCGGGCTCGGGGTTGGTGTAGAGCTCGATCACGGCCGCGATGACGGCCTGGTCCAGCGGTTCGTCGGCGGGCCGGGAGCGCAGCGCCTGCCCCGCGCGCGTGGACTGGTCGGCCTGGAAGGCGCAGATCGCCTCCGCCCTGCTGGAGAAGTAGTTGTTGTAGGTACGGGGTGAGACGCCTGCGGCCGTGGCGATGTCATGGACGCGCACCAGGGCCAGCCCGTGGGGGCCCTGCTCGATGGCCAGGCGCAGCGCGGCGTGGCTGATCGCCTCCCGGGTGGCCTGCCTGTTGCGCGCCCGAAGGTCCGGCGCGTCGTCGTTCATGGGTCAACCCTATCCGATACTGCGCGCTGCGCACTAGGTGCGTGACACGCAAGTTGTGGGTAGAGTGCGGCGGGACGCCTGGCACTCACACCTGGAGAGTGCCAATCACAAGGGCGTGTGCCGGGACGACGAGGTCCGCCGGGCAGGTCGTCCACCTGCCCTGCAGGCCGTCCGTCGCGGGCGCCGTCCCGGCAAGCCCCCATCAAGAGCAGGAGAGAGAATGGCTTCGAAGATGATTGCGTTCGACGAGAACGCCCGGCGCGCTCTCGAGCGCGGCATGAACCAGCTCGCCGACGCCGTCAAGGTGACCCTGGGGCCCAAGGGCCGCAACGTCGTGCTGGAGAAGAAGTGGGGCGCCCCCACCATCACCAACGATGGTGTCTCCATCGCCAAGGAGATCGAGCTCGAGGACCCGTGGGAGAAGATCGGGGCCGAGCTCGTCAAGGAGGTCGCCAAGAAGACCGACGACGTCGCGGGCGACGGCACCACCACCGCCACCGTCCTCGCCCAGGCTCTCGTACGCGAGGGTCTCCGCAACGTCGCCGCCGGCGCCAACCCGATGTCCCTGAAGAAGGGCATCGAGGCCGCCGTCGAGCGCGTCAGCGAGGAGCTGTCCAAGCTGGCCAAGGACGTGGAGACGAAGGCGCAGATCGCCTCCACCGCTTCCATCTCCGCGGGTGACCCGCAGATCGGCGAGATGATCGCCGAGGCGATGGACAAGGTCGGCAAGGAAGGTGTCATCACCGTCGAGGAGAGCAACACCTTCGGCCTGGAACTCGAGCTCACCGAGGGCATGCGCTTCGACAAGGGCTACATCGCCCCGCTCTTCATCACCGACTCCGACCGGCTCGAAGCGGTCCTGGACGACCCGTACGTCCTGATCGTGAGCGGCAGGCTCTCCGCCAACAGGGACCTGCTCCCGGTTCTCGACAAGGTCGTGCAGACCGGCAAGCCGCTGCTGGTCATCGCCGAGGACGTCGAGGGCGAGGCCCTGGCCACCCTGATCGTCAACAAGATGAAAGGCGTCTTCCGGTCGGTCGCGGTCAAGGCTCCGGGCTTCGGTGACCGCCGCAAGGCCATGCTGGGCGACATCGGCATCCTGACCGGTGCCCAGGTCATCAGCGAGGACCTCGGCCTCAAGCTGGAGTCCACCACGCTGGATCAGCTCGGCCGTGCCCGTCAGGTCATCGTCACCAAGGACGAGACCACCATCGTCGACGGTGCCGGTGACGCCGAGCAGATCGCCGGTCGGGTCAACCAGCTCCGCGCCGAGATCGACAACACCGACTCCGACTACGACCGCGAGAAGCTCCAGGAGCGTCTCGCCAAGCTGGCCGGCGGCGTGGCCGTCATCAAG
>NZ_JBSFWD010000059.1:0-48240 GCF_053592655.1 Streptosporangium sp. NPDC002607 | reverse complement strand
GCACCGAGCTGCTGATGGAATTCGTCGACGACGGCGAGGGCGGTGCCGCGCCCCGGCTCGCCCATGCTTCCTGTGCCCGTCGGCATCGGGACGCTCATCCGCGCCCCGGGTGACCTGTGGAACGTTCCCCGGGAGATCGAGCGATCCCGGGCATTGCATCGCGTGGACCTGAAGCCATACTGTGCGAAACAACGTTTCCATTTTTGCGAAACGGTGTTTCCATTTTCTCTGCCCGGAACCCGTGAAGGGGTGCCTCTTGACGCGTATCGATCAAGGCGTGATCTAACCCCGCGGTCACCTCGGCCGGTGCGTTCACGACCGTGCCGGATGGCGGCATCCCGGGGTTCGGGAGCATCACCGGATCATGCCGGCCCCGCCGGGCCGGCACCGCCCCCCACCGAGCACACAGGGAGAAAAGTGAAGGTCAACGTCAACAGACGTCCGCGGAGGGTCATGGCCGCGTTCACCGCCATGATCGGCATGCTTCTGACGACCACGATCGTGGCCGCCCCGGCCGCGCGGGCCGCCACGGCGTGCGGCGGCTACTCCTCGAGCACCACCACGTGTGTCACCGACTCCACGACCATCGCGGGAACCTCGTACAACCTGACCTGGTACCTGCCGAACGGCACCGCCACGGCCCTGATGCTCGCCCAGCACGGATTCAGCCGCAACTGCTCGCACCTGCGCAACACCAGCAAGACGATCGCCGAGAAGGGCGTCATGGTGTTCTGCGTGGACGCCGACATGAGCAACGGCAACCCGGCGCTGGGCAACCAGCTCGGCGACCTGCTCAGCTCTCGCGCGATCACCCCGCCGAACGGCAGGGCCCTGCCGGTGAACTACATCGTCGGCGGGCATTCGGCCGGCGGCCACTTCGCGAGCGTCGTCGGCGCCCGCCTGGCCGGCAACGGCTACCAGAACCTGAAGGGCGCGATCCTCTTCGACGGCGTGGCCTCCTCGGGCTTCACCGAGAACCTTCTCGCCGTCTCGGCCGGCGACACCCGCCCCGTCCTCCAGATCGCAGCGCGGCCGAGCGTCATCAACCTGTTCAACAACTCCTTCGGCGCGCTGGCGGCGCTCGGGTCCCGCTTCGTCGGCATCCAGCTCGTGTGGACCAAGTACACCCTGGGCATTCCCTCCGGCGGCAGCTGCCACATCGACGCCGAGGGCGAGAACACCGACGCGATCGGCATCCTCGGCGCCACCTGCTCCCCCAACGCCACGCAGACCTCCTGGCTGCGGGACTTCACCTCGACCTGGGCGCGGGACCTCGCGACCGGCTCGTACACCTCCTCCCACTACTGCACCGACGCAGGCGACCTCTCGACGTGCGGCAGCCGGGCCAACGTCGTCCTCGGCGGCAGCCTGCCGTACGCGGCGGTCATCCCGAACTCCTGACGCCGTAACCCGCTTGACCTGCACGGTGCCGCCGGACGGAAACGCTCCGGCGGCACCGTGCGCCGGGCGGCCCCGGCGCAGGGGCCGCCTCTCTCCTGGACCCGCCCCCTTCCCCATCGCGTTTCGGACACTGTAACTTCGTTTCCAAAACCGGCAATCAAGGGAGTGTCGAGTGGGACCTCATCCGCACGGCTGGTGGATCGTGCTCCACCTAGTGCTGTTCGTCTTCTGGCTGGGCGGGGACCTGGGCGTCTTCTACTCCAGCAGATCCGTGCTGAATCCGGCACTGACCCCCGCCGCTCGCGCCACCGCGCTGAAGATCATGAGCGGTCTGGACCTCGGCCCGAAGATCTGCCTGGTGCTCTTCCTGCCCAGCGGGGTGACGCTTATGGCGCTCGAACCGCACGGGGCCGAACTCTTCGGTGTGCGCCTCTTCCCACTCTGGTCGGTCCTGCTCGTCTGGGCCTTCACCGCCCTCTGGCTGGTGCTGACCGTGGCCGACCACCGCACCCACGGCCGATTCCCCCGGGTACGGCAGGCCGACTGGGCGATCCGGATCGCGCTGGTCACCGCGATCGCCGGGGCGGCGGGCTACACCCTGCTGGCCGACCGTCCGTTCGGGGTGGACACGAACCCCCGATGGCTGGGGGCCAAACTGCTGCTCTACGCGCTGGCCCTCGCGGCCGGACTGGGCATCCGGCTCAAGCTCCGCGCCTTCGGCCCCGCCTTCGGCACCCTTGTCGCCACGGGCTCGACTCCGGAGGTGGAGCGCACGTTGCGCGGCTCCGTCGACGGGTGCCTGCCCTATGTCTGGGTGATCTGGGGCAGCGTGCTCGCGGCGGCCGTGTCGGGCGTGCTCAAACCGGGGGCGCTTCTCTGACGGCGCCGCTCCGGGTCCTTCCGGAACCGGACTCCGGCGCACCCCGCCTCACCGTGGCGGCTCCGGGAGAGAGGACCCGGCCGGCACGGGGGCGGGGCACCTCACCGCCGCGAACGGATCAGCGGCGGTGACCGAGCTGGGCCGACAGGCGGCCGGCGGCCTCGACCACCAGGGGCGCCGACTCCTGCATGTGTGACTTGAACCGGGTGCTCGGCCCGGACACGCCGATCGCCGCGATCACACCGCCGCCATGGTCGAACACCGGGACGGCGATCGACGTGGCGCCCTCCTGCCGCTCGCCGTAGGAGGTGGCGTAGCCCCGGCGCCGGATCGCGGCCAGCTCGGTGTGGAGCTTGGCCGGATCGGTGATCGTCTTGTCCGTGAGCGCCTCCAGACCGTGCCGGCTCAGGTAGCCCTCGACCTCCTCCTCACGCAGGAACGCCAGGATGGCCTTGGAGGGACCGCCGGCGTGCAGCGGGTAGGGGATGCCGAGCGAGACCTCTATCCGCAACTCCTGCTCGGGGACCACCTGCTCCACGTAGAGGCGGGTGTCGCCGCGCCGTACCGACAGCGTGGCGGTCTCCCTCGTGCGGGCCGCCAGCCCGCGCAGCTCGGGGCCGGCCATGGCGCGCAGGTCGGTGCGGGCCAGATAGGCCCGGCCGAGCGCGATCGCGGCGTGCCCCAGTGAGTAACGCCTGGTGACCGGGTCGGCCGCGATGAGCTCGCGGCTGCGCAGCGCGGTCAGGATACGGTGCACGGCCGCCTTGGTCAGGCCGAGCTCCGCGGCGATCTCGGTCACCCCCAGATCCGGGCGGTTGCTGCGCCCGAACAGCAGCAGCACGTCCATCGCGCGTTCCACTGCCGCGATCGACCGGCTCTGGCCGTCGCCCTCGTCCACGGCGTCCGCCGGTCTCGCGCTGGTCCTCGCTGGCACCCGGCGCTCCTCTCGTCTTCGCAGGAGTCCACTCTACGGCGAGAGATTTCCCCATTGGAAACACGACCACCTCCGCCTGGAAACACAGTCACCTCCGCGTTGACACCGACCATGCAACGTCGTTACCTTCAGCGTTACAACGTTTCCAACAGTGAAACAGTGAGGGGCAGTGGCTACTGACGGTGTTTCCTTCCGCGCGGTGCTGGCACAGTGGCCGAGCGGCGTGGTCATCGTGACGACCGGCACCGCCGGCGGCGAGTGGCACGGCATGACGGCCAGTTCGTTCTCCAGCGTCAGCGTGGACCCGCCGATGGTCCTGGTCTGTCTCGCGAAGACCACCCGGACCCACCGCCTCGTCGAGGAACGGGGAACCTTCGCCGTCAGCATTCTCGGCAGGGACCAGGCGGCGCTCGGCCGCCGGTTCGCCGGGCAGGAGCCCGCACCGAACGGCCCGTTCACCGACGCGCGCTGGGTCACGGGCGTGACCGGCTCCCCGGTGCTCGCCGACTCGATCGGCTGGCTCGACTGCCGGGTCGCGCACGCCTACCCGGGCGGCGATCACACGATCTTCGTCGGCGAGGTATTGGCGGCGGACACGCCCCGGCGCGTGGCTCCCGTGCTGTTCCACTCCCGGGCCTGGGGCCAGCTCGCCGACCCGCTTCCCGACGAGGTCGCCGTCGCCGACACCGGCCTGCTGTCGATCCTGCGCACCCGCGGTTACGAGGAGGCCCGGCTGGCCAGGATCTCCCGCGCGCTGCGCGCCGCGGGTACCAGGGTCCGGCTGTTCGACCCGTACGGCGAGCCGCTCCCCGCCGAGAACCTCGACCCGGTCACGGCCTCCGCGTTGATCGTGGAACCCGCCCAGGTCCACTCCGCCGTCCGCGCGGGTGCCGGGGTGGTCGAGGTGGTCGTCTCGGCTGAGGAGCACGCCGCCTCCGTGCGTGCGGGCGCCGGCCCGCCGGCTCCGGAGAGCGCGGCCCCGACCGTGGAGGCCGCCCGGCGGGTGGGTCTGACGACGGTCGCGCACATAACCGAGTCCTTCGCCGAGGACCGCGCGGACGCCGTCGTCTCCGCGGTCGGACGGCTGGCCGACCTCGGCTGCGACGAGATCGGGCTGGAGGAGGGCAGGCTCCACGCCTCCCCGCTACGGGTACGCGAGCTCCTGCGGGACGCCTCCGCCGCGGCCCGGTCCGCCGTCCTGCGGGTCCGCCTGCGGGAGCGGAACGGGATCGGCATGGTCAACGCGCTGGTCGCGATGAAGAGCGGGGTAGGGCACTTCGACACCACGCTCGGCGGAGTGGACGGCTCACTCCCCGGGGAGGACGTGCTCTTCCTGGCCTCCCAGCTGGAGGTGGCCAGCTCCGTCGACCGTACCGCCCTGGTCGCCGGCGCCACCGAGCTGGAGAGCTCCTGGGGTTCCCCCCTGCCCGGACGCACCTACCGATTCGTCAGTTGAACCCGTACCACCCCGACTCCACCTGCCTGAGGGGGCACAACGTGACCGACAAGCTGACCGGCGAACGTCTCGTCGACGACATGACCGATGCCGAGCGCGCCCGTGCGGCCCGAGTCGAGGCGGTGCTGCCCGCGCTGCGCGCCGCCGCGGCCAAGGCGGACGAGGACGCCCTCTTCCCGATCGAGCACATCGCGCTGCTGCGCGAGGCCGGGCTGCTCGGGCTGGTGGTTCCCGAGGAGCACGGCGGGCTCGGCGGCACACTGCGCGACCTGGCCGCGGCCACCTTCGCGATGGGCACGGCGTGCCCGTCCACGGCACTGGCCTACTTCTTCCACAACACCAGCGCCTCCCGAGGGCTGCTGCCGCTGGAGGCGATCGAGGCGGGCCTGTTCACCGACGAGGAGGCCCCCGTGGTGCGGGCCTTCGCCGAGAAGGTGCTGACCCGGATGGCCTCCGGGACGTGGCTGGCCAACTTCGCCTCCGAGTCGGTCAAGAGCTCCGGCGCCAACATCACCATCGCCACCACCGCCCGCCGTACCGAGGGCGGCTGGGTCCTGGTCGGCGAGAAGTCCTTCGGCTGCGCCACCGGGGTGGCCGACCACTACCTGACCACCGCCAAGCTGGAGGGGTACGACACGGCCGAGGGCCTGGCCACGTTCTTCGTGCCACGCGACGCGCCGGGGGTCTCCGTCCGCGCGCCGTGGGACGGTCTGGGCATGCGGGCCACGGCCAACAACGGCATCCGGCTCGACGGCGTGTTCATCCCCGACGACGAGGCGCTGACGATCCCCGGGGCGTTCACCCGGATGCTGCAGATGAGCCGGGGCAGCTTCGTCGGCAACCAGCTGGCCATCTCCGCCGTCTACACCGGATGCGCGCAGAACGTCTACGACGTCGTGGTCGAGCAGCTCACCAAGAAGACCTTCACCGACACCGGGCGGCCGATCGCCGCCAGCCCGATGCACCAGGTGCTGATCGGCGACATGACGGTACAGCTGGAGACCGCCTACCTGTGGCTCCGCCGCCAGCTGCGGCTGGAGACCTCCGAGCCGCCGCTGCGGCCCAAGTCCGAGGTGTTCCGGCAGTGGCGGATGGGCAAGGGCTCGGTCACCGAGGCGTGCTTCCAGGTCGCCCTCGGCGCGTTCAAGGCCTCCGGCACCTCCGGCGCGATGATGGGCGGTGTGGTCGGCCGTGCCCTGCGCGACCTCGCGATGGGGCTGGTGATGACCTTCCCCGCCGAACGCGGCAAACTTGAGGCCGCCCAGATGGTCACCCAGGCCAAGGAGAACGAACTGTTCGCCATCGCGGACCGTCCGTGAGACGACCGGGCGCACCCGAGAACAGCCCTGGAGCATCCATGATCGACATTCCCGAAGTCCAGGACCTGGTCGACGGCACCTGGGCCACCTGCACCGACGATCTGGGCTTTGACCTGGAGGACCCCGCGACGGGCAAGCCGGTGACCCGGGCCGTGGGCACCTCCGCCGCCCGGGTCGGCGCGGCGCTCACCGCGGCCGAGAACGCGTCGGCCTCCTGGGCGGCGACCTCGTCCGAACGCCGGGCCGAGATCCTTGACTCCGTCGCCGACGCGCTCGAAGCGCGGATCCCGGCGATCGTCGCCCTGGAGTCCTTCGCCACCGGCGTGCCGATCCGCCAGACCGCCCCGCTGGGAATGATCATCGGGGGCGCGTTCCGGCTGGCCGCGGGAGAACTGCGCGGGGGCCGGCTGCTCGGCACCGAGATCCGTGAGGACGGCCGCACGGTGGAGGTGCACCGGCTTCCCCTGGGGCCCGCCCTGTGCCTGGTGCCGTGGAACGCCCCCGCGCCGATGGCGGCGCACAAGACCGCCAGCGCGCTCGCCGCCGGCTGTCCGGTGATCCTCAAGGTGAGCGAATACGCCCCCTACGGCTCCCAGCTGCTCGCCCGGGTCCTGCATGAGACGCTCCCCCCGGGTGTCTTCCAGCTCGTCCAGGGCGGCCCGAGGACGGGCGAGCGGCTGGTCGGCGACCCACGCGTCCGCGCGGTCTCCTTCACCGGCGGCCTGGCCGGGGGCCGGTCGGTCGCCGCCGCCTGCGCCGCCGGTCTGCGCCCTGCCCAGCTGGAGCTCGGCGGCAACAACCCCCTGGTGGTCCTGCCCGACGCCGGCACCGAGACCGCCGCCCGGGCCGCGGCCGACCTGCTCACCACGCTCAACGGCCAGTGGTGCCGGGCACTGGGCCGCCTCATCGTGCCCCGCGACCGCCTCGGCGAGCTCGTCGAGGCCGTCGGTGAGCGGCTGCGCGCGCTGCGCGCCGGTCCCCCGCTGGAGGAGGAGACGGACTTCGGCCCGCTGATCCACTCCGCTCATCTGCGACGGGTCCGCGACGCGATCGCCGCCGCGGGGGGCCGGGCCGTGTCGTACGGGACCGTGCCGGAGGACGGCAACTTCCTGGCTCCCACACTGATCACCGGCACCGACCTCACCGACGAGATCTTCGGCCCCGCCGCGGCGGTCGTCCCCTACGACACCGTGGACGAGGCGGTCGGCCTGGCCAACGCCACGCCGTACGGGCTGGAGGGGTACGTCGTGGGGACGGACGAGGAGCGGGCCCTCGCGGTCGCCCGGCGTGTCCGAGCCGGCGAGGTGAAGGTCAACGGCTCCAGCGTCATGAGCCTGCACCTGTCCACCCCGCGACCGGCCTGGGGCCTGTCCGGTCTGGGCGAGGAGGGCACCCACGAGACCCTCCGTTTCTTCACAGGCGCCAGGGTCGTCGGGGTGGAGGGCGGCTTCGCCCTCCACGGAAGGCGGCGCCCCTGAGGCGCGTGCCGGTGACTCCGCCCAGGTGAACACCCCGCTCGGCGGCCCGGGAACGAGCGGTGCGGCTGGCGCCCGCCGGGCTCCGTGCGGTCACGGGCCCTGCGCGGGCCCTCGTCTCGCCCGTACGACCGCGGGACAAGGGCCCGCTCAAGGAGGATCCGATGCGTGAGAACCTGATCTTCAGGGAGAATCCGGCTCGCGTCGGTGAACTCGTCGGAAGCGTGCCGGTCACGGACCCCGCCGGGGTGGACGAGGTCGTCCACCGCGCCGACGGCGCGTTTCGCGAGTGGTCACGGGTCCCGGTCGCGGAGCGGATCGCCGCCCTGCGGCACGCCGCCGACACCGTGGCCGCCCGGCTGGAGGAGCTGGCGACGCTGCTGGCCCGGGAGACCGGCAAGCCGCTGGCCGACTGCCGCGGCGAGATCGGATTCGCCGTCACGTTCCTGCGCTGGACCTGCGACCGCGCCCCGGCGGCGCTGGCCTCCGTGGAGGTCGACGACGCCGCCGGGCGGCTGGTGGTGCGGCGCAAGCCGTACGGGGTGGTGGGCTGCGTGACCCCGTGGAACGCCCCGATCATCCTGGCGATGCTCAAGCTGGGGCCCGCGCTGGTGGCGGGCAACGCGGTCGTGCTCAAACCGTCCCCGCTGGCGCCGCTGACCGTCACCGAGATCGCGGCCACGCTGCCCGCCACCTGGGTGATCCACGGCGGCGCGGAGACCGGCCGCGCACTGGTCGGCCACCGGCTCGTCCGCAAGGTGGCGTTCACCGGCGGCGACGCCGCCGGGCGGGAGATCGCCGCGACGGCCGGTGCGATGATCACTCCTTCGGTGCTGGAACTGGGCGGTAACGACCCGGCCGTCTTCCTGCCGGACTTCGCGCTGACCGGCGCCGACTACGAGCGGCTGGTCATGGCGTCGTTCGCGACCGGCGGGCAGGTGTGCATGGCGGCCAAACGGCTGTACGTGCCGCGGGCGCGGAGCACCGAGTTCGTCGAGGCGTACCTCGCGGCGGCGGAGCGCGTCCTGGTGGTCGGCGACCCCTTGGCGGAGGAGGTCACCATGGGCCCGGTCATCTCGGCCGCCGCCGCCGACCGGATCGGCGCGCTGGTGGCGGCCTCGACGGGCGCCGGTGGCGGGAGGGCCGTGCCGCTGGGCCGATCCGTACCCGGCCACGACCCGTCATCAGGATATTTCGTGACACCGCACCTGGTCATCGGCCTGGACGACCACGCCCCGCTGGTGGCCGACGAGCAGTTCGGCCCGGTGGTGCCCCTGCTCGTCTACGACGGTGAGGAGGAGGTGCTGGCCCGCGCCAACGCGGGCGAGCTGGGCCTGGGCGCCTCCGTCTGGTCCGCCGACGAGGAGTGCGCCTTCGCTCTGGCGGACCGGTTCGAGGCCGGGTTCGTCTTCGTCAACACCCACAACCGCACCGGGATGTCGCTGCGCGCCCCCTTCGGCGGGGTCAAGCGCAGCGGATACGGCCGCGAATACGGCAAGGAGGGACTGCTGGAGTACGTCCAGTCCGCGGTCGTCCACGCCCCGGCCGCGTTCCGCCCCGGCGGAGGCGGCATGGCCGCGGGGGCCTACCCCGGCTGATCACAGTCCAGCAGACCCGCCGTGAGCGCTCCGGGCCCCGCCGGAGGCGCCACGGCTGTTCAGCGACCTCGGCGATGCCGCAGGTCACGACAGGTCGAAGGCATTCGGCCCGCATTCGCACCTCGCCGCGGCAGAGCTCTCAGCGGCCGTCTCCCAGCCGGCGCGCCACGCCCCTTGACGATCCCAAAATTCCCTCCTAGGTTTCCTCTATCGTAACGGCGTATCTCACAGAGATACAGGAAAGGTGGCGTCGTGGAACTCACTCGCCGAAGGATTCTGCAGATGGGCGGGCTGGCTGCCGCGGCGCTCGCCACCGGGTGCGCGACCACGCCGAAGAAGGCGGCGACGGCGACGGCCGGTGCGCCGCTCATCGTCGCCTCCACGGCCATAACCAACTCCCTCGATCCGGCCGCCGCGCTCTCCAACGTGGGAGCCACCTTCAACGCCCAGGTCTACGAACCGCTGGTCGCGTTCGGCGCGAGCGGCAAGCCGGAGCCGGCTCTGGCCACCGCCTGGCGCACGATCGACGACCTCACGATGGAGTTCACGCTCCGTCAGGGGGTGAGGTTCCACCGCGGCGGCGCCTTCGACGCCGCCGCGGTCAAGGCCAACATCGAGCGGCTGCTCTCCGGCGACCCGGCGTTCGCCTTCCGCGTCGGGCAGATGGGCACGCTGGCCGGCGCCGAGGTGGTCGGCCCGGACACCGTGCGGATCATGACGAAGAAGCCGGACCCCATCCTGCTGAACCGCCTGGCCAGGCTGGGCATGACCGACCCGGCGATCTTCGCGGAGAAGCCGGGCGCCGTTGCCTCGGGCACCGGCCCCTTCCGGGTGACCGCCTACACCCCGGCCAAGAGCATCGACCTGGAGGCGTTCCCCGACGCCTGGCGGAAGTCGGAGAGCATCAAGACCGGCCGCGTCGTCGCCATCCCCGACCCGGGCACGCTGACCACCGCACTACGCACCGGCGAGGTGGACGGCGCCTACGGCCTGCCGCCCGCGGTGGCGGCGGAGCTGACCGGCTCGTTCGTCGCGAAGTCCGTCTCGGCCGGCTCGTGCGCGATACTGAGCATGATCGGCGAGATGGAGCCCAAGCTACGCGACAAGCGGGTGCGGCTGGCGCTCAACCTCGCCGTCAACAAGGAGGAGTTCGTCAGGTCCGGGCTGTCGGGCTACGGCGAGGTGCCCACCGGGCAGTTGCTCCAACCCGGCTACGTCGGTTACGACCCCTCTCTGGAGGCCTTCCCGCATGATCCCGAGCGGGCCAGGGCCCTGCTCAAGGAGGCCGGTGCCGAGGGGCTGACCCTGAACATCGCCACCACCGCCATCTTCAAGCAGCAGGCCGAGATAACCGCCGGCTACCTCGCCAAGATCGGAGTCACGTCCGAGGTGGTCATCCAGGACCTGTCGTCCTTCATCACCACGCTGCTGAAGAAGAGCGAGGTTCCCCTGCTCTACTGGCAGACCGACTACGTCGACCTGCACGACATCGCCGGCGTCAGCCGCTTCGGGCCGCAACCCGAGGGCGTGCAGCGGCACGTGGACGATGAGGAGTACATCAAGCTGTTCGCGAGCAGCCAGACCGAGATGGATCAGGCCGACCGGGAGGCGACCATCAAGGCGATGGCCAAGCGGCTCCACGACGAGGCCGGGGTGGTCTTCCTGGCCTGGCCGAAGACGGTCTACATGCACTCGCCCAAGTCCGACCTGAAGCTCAACAGCGACGGCCACGTGCTGTTCGCCGAATCCAAGAAGAATGCATGAAAGCAGACCGCACAGGCCCGCGCGTTCTTCGCACGGGTGCGGTATGGCTGGTCCGGCTCGCCGTGACGGTACTGGGCGTGCTGACCCTGCTCTTCTTCCTCCTGCGTCTGTCCGGTGATCCCGCCGCTGTCCTCGTGGGACCCGGCGGCACCGCGGAGGACATCGACAGAGTCCGCCGCGAGCTCGGCCTGGACCTGCCGCTGTGGACACAGTACGGCGCGTTCCTGGGCGATGTCGCCCGGCTGGACTTCGGTGTCTCCTCCCGCACCGGAGAGCCCGCCGTTTCCGCGGTGCTGGTCCGGCTGCCGCTCACCCTGCAGATCGTCGGTGCCACGCTCGCGCTCGCCCTGCTGATCGGCGTCCCGCTCGGCATGCTCGCCGCGGCCCGGGCCCGGCGCCCCGCGGGCCGGGCGATCACGACGGGCGCCGCGGTCGCCCAGGCGGTACCGAACTTCGTGCTCGGCCTGTTGCTCCTGCTGGTCTTCGCGCTCTGGCTCGGCTGGCTGCCGAGCTACGGCTCGGAGAGCCCGCTGCATTCGGTGCTCCCGACGTTGACCCTGGCCGCCTTCACCGTCGCCCGTGTCGTACGACTGGTGAGGGCCGGCCTGCTGGAGGCGATCGAGCAGGACTTCATCCGGACGGTCCGGGCCAAGGGGGGCGGCCGCCTGCGCGTGCTCACGCGGCACGCGCTGCCCAACGCCTTCCCGCCGGTACTGGCCTTCCTCGTGGTCGACAGCGCCTACCTGCTGTCCAGCACGGTGATCGTCGAACAGCTCTACGCCTACGACGGGATCGGCAAGCAGCTCGTGGACGCGATCTTCCAGCAGGACTACCCGATCGTACAGGCGACGGTGTTCGTGGTGGCCGTGCTGGTGGTCGCGGTCAGCGCGCTCGGCGACGTACTCGGCGCACTCGCCGACCCCCGGGTCAGAAGGGAGGCGGCCGGATGAGGCCGTCGGTGCGGATCGCGTTGGCGGGGCTGGCGTTGATCGCCCTCGCGGTGGCGTTCGGGCCGTCCCTGCTCGGTGTGGATCCGCTGGAGCAGGACCTGCCGGCCAAACTGGCGCCGCCGTTCTGGATGGAGGGCGCGCTGGCCGGCCACCCCCTCGGCACCGACCAGCTCGGCCGCGATCTGCTGGCGCGCGTCCTGGCGGGCGGGCGGACCTCGCTGCTGGTGGGCTTCGCGGCCAGCACGCTGGCCTGCGCGGCGGGAATCGTGGTGGGGCTGCTCTCGGGTTATCTCGGCGGTTGGATCGACCGGCTGATCATGGGCCTGGGCGACCTGTGGATCGCCTTTCCCTTCCTGGTGCTGGCGATCGCGACCGTTGGCGTCGTGGGCTCCTCGACACCGGTTCTGATCACGCTGCTCACCCTCGCCGGCTGGGTCACCTCCGCCAGGGTGACCCGGACGATCGTCAGGCAGGTCAGGGGAGAGGACTACGTGGCGGCCTCGATCGGAGCGGGCGCCGGTCACCTGAACGTGCTGACCCGGCATCTGCTGCCCGCGGTGGCCGGCGCCAACCTGGTGATGTGGACCTTCGTGGTCGGCACGATGGTGCTCGTTGAGGGCGGCCTGTCGTTCCTCGGCCTGGGCGTGCGCCCCCCCGCCCCCTCCTGGGGCACGATCCTCAACGACGGGCGCGAGCTGCTGGAGACCGCCTGGTGGATCCCGCTGTGGCCGGGGCTGGCACTCACCCTGACCGTGTTCCTGGTCAACCTGCTGGGCGACGGACTCCGTGACGCCCTCGACGTTCGGACGGACGACCATGCTTGAGGTGAAGGACCTGGTGGTGACCGCCGGCGGCGTGCGGATCGTGGACGGCGTCTCCTTCGAAGTACGGCCGGGCGAGGTGCTCGGCATGGTCGGCGAGTCGGGGTCGGGTAAGACGATGACCATGCTCGCCGTGGCCGGCCTGCTGCCCGGCCCGGCCAAGGTCACCGAAGGGACGGCCTTTCTGGACGGCGCCGAACTCACCGAGGCCCGGCTCGAACGGATCAGAGGGCGCCAGATCGGCTTCGTCTTCCAGGACCCGGCGACATCGCTCGATCCGCTCATGCGGATCGGCGTACAGATCTCGGAGGTGCTGCGAATCCACGGCGCGAACCGTACCGGGGCCCGGCGACGGGCGGCGGAGCTGCTGGAGCAGGTCGGCATCGGCCCTGAGCGGGCCGGGGTCTACCCGCACGAGCTTTCCGGCGGGATGCGGCAGCGGATCGTGATCGCGATGGCCATCGCGCTCCGGCCGTCCCTGCTGATCGCGGACGAGCCCACCACCGCGCTGGACGTCACGGTCCAGGAGCAGATCATGCAGGTGCTGCGTGCCGCGCAGCGGGAGACGGGAGCGGCGACCGTGCTTGTCAGCCACGACCTCGGCCTCGTCGCCGGGGCCGCGCACCGGATCGCGGTGATGTACGCCGGCCGCCTGGTCGAGACGGGAACCGTGGAGGAGGTCCTTGGCGCGCCGCGCCACCCCTATTCCGCCGCACTCATGCGATCCCGGCCGCGGATCGGTACGGGCCGGGGGCCGCTACCGGTGATCCCCGGGTACCCACCGGCGCCCAGGTCGCGACCACCCGGCTGCGCTTTCCATCCCCGCTGTCCCGCCGCGCTCGCCCGCTGCGCGAAGGAGACCCCGCCACTCGCCGATGGCGTGGCCTGCTGGGCGGTGCAGGATGGCTGAACCGCTGCTCCGCGTCACGGACCTGCGCAAGAGCTACGGCGCGCTGCGTGCGGTGGACGGCGTGACGTTCGAGGTCGACCGGGGCGAGACGCTCGCGATCGTGGGCGAGTCCGGCTGCGGGAAGTCGACGCTGGCCCGGTGCGTGGCGCGGCTGACGCAGCCCACCGGCGGGAGCGTGCGCCTGGACGGGGTGGAGCTGGCCACCCTGTCACGCCGGCGGCTGCGCCCGCTGCGGCCCCGTTTCCAGCTCGTCTTCCAGGACCCCGCCACCTCGCTGAACCCGCGCTGGACGGTCGGGGAGATCGTGCGGGAGCCGCTGCGCCTGCAGAACGTGCGCGGGGACGTGCCCGGCCTGCTCGCGGAGGTGGGCCTGGACCCGGAACTCGCCGGCCGTCACCCGCACCAGCTCTCCGGCGGGCAGCGGCAGCGGGTGGGCATGGCGAGGGCGCTGGCCCTCTCTCCCGACCTGCTGGTGCTCGACGAGCCGGTCACCGCCCTGGACGTCTCGGTGCAGGCCCAGATCATCAACCTGCTGCTCCGGCTGCAGGAGGAGCGCGGCCTTGGCTACCTGTTCATCTCGCACGACCTGGCCGTGGTGAGCGCCGTCGCCCATCGGGTCGCGGTGATGCACGCCGGCCGGCTGGTCGAGACAGGGCCGGCCGAGCAGGTGCTCGGCCGGCCCTCGCACGACTACACCAGGGCACTGGTCGCGGCCGTCCCCGGCGCCTGACCGCTACGCGTGTGCCACGACGGGACGCGCGAGACCGTAGTGCCCGCGGAGCGTCCGGCCCTCGTACTCGGTACGGAACAGGCCCCGGCGCCGCAGTTCCGGCACGACGTGGTCGACGAAGTCGGCCAGGCCGCCGGGCAGCGTCGGGGGCATGACGTTGAAGCCGTCGGCAGCGCCCTTGACGAACCACTCCTCGATCTGGTCGGCGATCTGCTCGGGGGTGCCCGACACCACGCGGTGCCCCCGGTTGCCGGACAGGCGGCGGATCAGCTGTTCCAGCGACAGGTTCTCCCGCCTGGCCAGGTCGACGATGACCCCGGCCCGGCTCCGCTGGCCTTCGACCACCCCGGGAATGTCGGGCAGCGGCTGGTCGAGCGGGTGCTTCGTCAGGTCCACGCCGAGCATCTCGGAGATCGTGGCGACGGTGGACTCGGGAACGACCAGCGACGCGAGCTCCTCCTGCAGCTGTGCCGCCTCACGCTCGGTGGAGCCGATGATCGGCGACAGGCCCGGCAGGATCGCCACGTCCTCGGGGCTCCTGCCGTACTTCGCGAGCCGCCTCTTGAAGTCGGCGTAGAACGCCTGGGCCGAGTAGATGACCGGCTGCGCGGTGAAGACGGCCTCGGCATAGCGGGCGGCGAACTCCTTGCCGTCCTCCGAGGAGCCCGCCTGGACCAGCAGCGGCCGGCCCTGCGGCGAGCGGGGAATGTTCAGCGGCCCGCTGACCCTGAACCGCTCTCCCTCGTGTTCGACGGCGCGGACCTTCTCCACGTTCGCGTAGATGCCCTCCGACTGGTCGCCGACGACGGCGCCGTCTTCCCAGCTGTCCCAGAGTTTGGTGACCACGTCCACGAACTCGGTGGCCCTGGCGTACCTGACGGCGTGCAGCGGAAGACTCCCGCCGAAGTTGCGCGCCTCCGACTCGTTGGCCGAGGTGACGATGTTCCACCCGGCGCGGCCACCGCTGATGTGATCCAGCGAGGCGAACTTACGCGCCACGTTGAACGGCTCGTTGTAGGTGGTGGACATGGTGGCGATCAGGCCGACGTGCTCGGTGACCACCGCCATCGCCGCCAGCATCGTCAGGGGCTCCAGTCCGCCCAGGGTGTGGTACTTGATGTCGCCCCAGAAGGACAGGGAGTCGGCCAGGAACACCGAGTCGAGCTTGCCCCGCTCGGCGGTCCTGGCCAGTTCCTGGTAGTGCCGGATATCGGTGACTCTGGACGGGTCCGCGCCCGGGATGCGCCAGGCGGCCTCGTGGTGGCCCACGCCCATGAGGAAGGCGTTCAAGTGGAGCTTTCTCATCTCATCCTCCAGCCCCGCACGGTGTTTCTCATAGAGAAACGTTGTTTCGGGAGAGGAGACTAGCAGGATTGGATCACGAATCGTGGTCCACCACGGCACGGGCGGCGAGCCTCGGGCGAAGCCAGGCCGCCACCTCGAGGTGGGCCGGATGCTCCTGGTAACCGCGCAACTCTTCGGCGGACTCGTGCCGCGTGACCAGGCACAGGTCATAGGAGACCGGCGACCCGATCACGTCCAGGCCGACGACGAGATCCCGGATCTGCTCGACCCGGCCACCCATGCCCTCGAGCAGTTCCCTGGCCTTCGGCGCGTCCCGCGGGTCGGTGAACTTCATCAGCACCACATGGGTCAGCACGATTGCCTCCTAGACATTTCCTCCGGTTTCGCGAGATCCTATGTCTCGGAAACACCGTTTCTCTAGACGTAACAATCGAGGAGTGCACATGGTACGCGTCGCCGCGGCGCAACTCGAGACAGGCCAGGACCCGGCCGCCAATCTGGCCGCCTGTCTGCGCGCGATCGACTCGGCCGCGGCCCGGGGAGCCGAACTGATCGTGCTGCCCGAGTTCTGCAACCACCTGTCCTGGTACGAGGACCGCGCGCACGCCCGGCGGCTGGCCTGCCGCCACGGGGACCCGTTTCTCACCGCCGTCTCCGAGCGGGCCGCCCGGCACCGCGCGTATGTCAAGGTCGGTGTCACCCTCGCCAGGGAGGACGGGCGCACCACCGGCGCCTCCCTGCTCTACGGCCCGGACGGTACCCTCCTCGGCGAGGCCGACAAGCAGACCCTGATGGGCGCGGAGAACGACCACCTCGATCCCGGGACGGCCGTGGGCCCGGTGATCGCGACCGAACTCGGCCGGCTCGGCATGTACGCCTGCATGGAGGGCGTGATCAGCGAGGTCACCCGCGGGCTGGTGCTACGCGGCGCGCAGGTGCTGCTCAACAGCCTGAACTCGTTCGCCGTGGACGAGGCGAGCCTGCACATCCCCGTCCGCGCCGCCGAGAACAAGGTGTGGGTGGTCGCCGCCAACAAGGTCGGGCCGCTGATCCCCGCCGACATGCTGGAGTCCGTCGGCGCCGGGCTCGGCGTCCCGCCGGAGTGGCTGCACGGCGCGGGCGAGAGCCAGATCGTCGCCCCGGACGGCACGGTCGTGGCCAGAGCTCCTCGGACCGGCGAGGCGGTGGTCGTCGCCGACATCGACGTCACCCTCGCCGACTCCAAGCTCCGCCCCGACGGCACGGACATCCTCACCGCCCGCCGCCCGGCCCTCTACCGGCCGATCTCCGCCGAGCCCCGCGGCCGCCGGGCACCCGCCGGAGCCGAGCGCCTGGCCGTGGCCGTGGTGCGGCCCCACGACGAGCCGGGCACCGCCGGAGAGCTCATCGGGCAGGCGGTCGCGGGCGGGGCGGAACTGATCGTGCTCCCCGAGCTGTGCGGGGTGAGTGCCGAGGAGGCGGCGCGAGCCGTCCGCGGGACCGCGGCGCACGTAGTGCTCAGCGAGATCCGCCAGGGGGCGCACGAGGGACTGCTGATCTCGGGCGAGGGGGTCGTGGGACGGCAGCGGGCCCTGCACCCCGTCACCCGGCACGCCGGGCGTGTCACCTCGCTGGGCGACGGTCTGGAGATCTTCGAACTGCCCTGGGGACGACTCGCCGTCATCGTCGGCGACGACGCCGTGTTTCCCGAGACGTTCCGGCTGGCGGCGCTGGCCGACGTGGACGTCGTCGCGGTGCCGTTCACCCCCTCCGAACCCTGGGAGCTGGAGTACGGCCTGCTGGAACGGGCCGCGGAGAACCGGCTCAACGTCGTCGCCGCCGGTCACGACGGGCCGGCGGGCCTGGCCGGGACCATCTTGGCCACACCGCGCGACTTCACCCTCTGGACCGCCTGGGAGGGCCCGTTCAGCGGTCGCATCAGCCACCCACTCGTCACCCCGGTCAAGAACGGTGACCACTTGGTAAGCGCCGATCTCTACCCGGCGCAGGCTGTCAACCGACACGTCTCACGCGGCACCGACCTGGTGGACGGCAGACCGTGGCGGCTGGCGGGCGCGCTTCAGGAAGGAAGCTCATGAAGGAAACGTTGCAGCACGTCGAGCAGATGCTCGACGAGTCTCCGGCCATAGACGTCACCGAGACGTTCGAGCAGTTGCGGACGATACTCGCCGAGCTCAAGGCGAAGATCGACGCCAGGTTCGAGCTGACGCGAGACCCCTCCAGCGACCGGTTCGACAGCTACGGCAGCTATCCCGACGGGCCCGGCGGCCGGATCGAGGCCTACACCGGGCCGGAGGTCGACTGGATGGTCCACTCCTGGCTGGGAAACCCGAAGGCGAGCTTCACCAACCTGCACCTGACCACCTGGCTGGGCCCGCAGATCGACGTGCCGCACCTGGGCATCGCGCTGCTGGTCTGGCCGGGGGGCTGGTTCTACCAGGACTTCATCCCGCGGGTGAACCTGGCCGAGCGGGCCGACTACTACGACCGCTACTACGCACCACTGGACGCCGACTGGGTGCGGTTCAAGGAGGAGAACCCGGACTTCACCTGGTTCACCAGCCGGACCGGGTTCATCCGCGCGAGCCTGTCGCCCAACGTGTACTGCTACTCCTTCCCGCGCGCCCAGCAGCACATCGACGTGGTCCGCGAACTGCTCGACGCCCGCGTCGACCGCTGGCTGCGCTGGGTGGACGAGGCCGACCCGGTGCCCGAGGCCGACCGGCCCGCGCTGGCCGCCACCGATCTGGCGATCCGCCGGAACATCGCCGACCGCGACCCCGCCAACGTCATGGGCGTGCGCTACTTCGGTGAGGAGACGACCGACAAGCTGGTCCGGGCGCTGTGGGGCGGCGACCGCGTGCTGCCGAGGCCCGCGTGATCCGATCGCTGTGGTGGGCGGCGAAGACCGGCGGCGATCCTCCCTTCGACACCTCGCACCTGAAGGTGTACTACCCGGCGGCCCCGGACGGCGACCGGCTGACCGGGGTGTTCCGGCCAGAGGGCGGCCCGTATCCGGTGGTGCTGTTCCTGTCCGGGATCAACGTGGGTCAGGACGCCTATCGATGGCTCGCGACCGAGATCGCGGCCGCCGGCTTCGTCTGTGTGACCTTCGACCGGGTGGGTGAGCTGTTCGGCGGCGAGTACGGGCTGACGCCCGGCGTCGACCTGGACGCCGCCCGGCCCGGGATCTACGGGTCGCGCCCGACCTGCCCGGCGATCCCGGCGATCCTGGCCGCGCTGGCCGAGATCGACCTGCTGAAGGGCGCGATCGACCTGGAGCGGGTGGCGCTCGGCGGCCACTCGGCGGGCGGCTCGGTGGTCCTGCAGTCGGCCCGGCACCTCCCCGAGGTGAAGGCCGTGTTCGCCTACGGCGCGCACACCATGGTGGCCACCATGCTGGGCTGGCCCGCGGGGACCGTGGTACCCGCCCAGGTGGACTGCCCGGTCCTGCTCTCGGTCGGCACCAGGGACGGTGTGATCATGGGAAGCTCGGACCGGTACGGTCAGGAGGAACACCCGGCCGATCCTGTCACCCGGACGTTCGACGAGGCACTCGGCGACCGGGACGGATCCCACCTGCTGGCCGTCATCGAGGGGGCCAACCACTTCGGGATCGCCGACCCGGTGGACCCGACCGCCGCGCGGGCCTTCCTGGACCTACCGGCCACGGCCGAACCGCGACCGATCCTCTCCCGGCTGATCACCACGTTCTTGCGGACACACCTGTGCGGTGACGAGCATGCCCGATCGGAACTCGACGGCCTGCCCGACCTGCAACGCCGTTAGGAGGAAAGATGCTGAAGAACTTCTGGTACGCGATCGAGTTCGCCCACGTGGTCGACGGCAGGCCGCGGCGGATCACCTGCCTCGGTCAGGACTTCGTGATCTGGCGCAAGCGCGACGGCAGCGTGGCCTGCCTGTCCGACCTGTGCGTACACCGCGGCGGCGCGCTGTCGATGGGGAAGATCATCGAGGACCGTGTCGTCTGCCCCTACCACGGCTGGGAGTACGAATCCGACGGCGGCTGTACGAAGATCCCGGCCAACCCGCCGGGGCGGGGCATCCCGAAGAAGGCCCGGGTGGACGCCTATCCGGTGGTCGAGAAGTACGGCATGGTCTGGGCCTTCCTCGGTGACCTGCCGGAGCAGGAGCGCCCGCCGATCCCGCACATCCCCCAGCACGACGACCCCAGGTACCGTGCCGTCTACTGGGAGACCGTACTCGAGGCCAACTACGAGCGCGCCCTGGAGAACGTGGTCGACGCGGCGCACACGCCGTTCGTCCACGGCAGCGCGTTCGGCAACCCGGACAAGCCGGAGATCCCCGACTACGAGGTGACCGAGGCCGAATGGCACGCGGAGGCCGACGTGCTGTTCAGCCCGCCGCCCGCACCCGGTATCTGGGGCACCCTCTACCGGACCAAGGAACGCCAGCACGTGGTGGTGAGCAACGGCTGGTACCTGCCCAACATCGTCAAGCTGCACGTGCGGCTGCCGTTCGGCGACCTGATCCTGTACGACCACAACATCCCGCTCGACCGGGACCGGACCCTCGTGAAGATCGTCGGTTACCGGACCTTCTTCACCGGCAAGTGGGCGGACGCCAGCGCGGCCAAGCGGATCGGCAAGATCTTCGAGCAGGACCGGCCGATCGTCGAGAACCAGCGACCGGAGCTGCTGCCCTTCGACCTCTCGGCCGAACTGCACATCCGCAGCGACGCGCTCCAGGTCTCCTACCGGCGGCGGCGCCAGCAGCTGATCGACCAGGGCTGGTGGATCGGCGACGACGAGACCACCGCCGGCGACGCCGCGCGACGCTCGGCAACGGTGATCCCCTCCCCGGACCGCCGTGACAATCCCGAACTCGCCCGCGCCTGGGTGCACAAGCCCCGAGGAGAAGAACAGCCATGAGCCTGCCCGAAGCGCTGAGTGAACGCACCCTGTCCCGCCTGCTGGCCGCCACCGGCCTGTCGCCCTCGTCGCACCTGGACCTGACCGGCCCGATGTCCCCGGCGCCGGTGGGCGCTCTTCGCGTCTTCCGTCCGGCCGGCGCACCGGCACAGCCGGCCGTGGTGGAGAAGGTCGTGGCGGTCAGCCTGGTGGTGCCGCCGATCGGGCTGGACAGCCACATGATCTTCGCGTTCACCCGGCCGGAGTCGGCCGTCCCGCACTTCACGCTCGACTCGGTCGCCTCGTCCGAGTACCACGCCATGCACCTCGATCTGATCCCCCGGGCCGAGCTCGCCGTCCACCTGGAGTATCTGGACGTCTGCTTCCTGCCGCTGACGGAGCCGCTGGAAGCCGCCTGGAAGATCGACGGCGTCTCCCCCGCCGCCATCGGCCCCCGCCAGCGGGCGATGATGTCACCCTGGATGGTCGTCTGCCGGGCCACCGAGGATGCCTTCGAAAAGCTCGGCACGACCGTCGAGGTCTACCTCGACCACTGGTTCTCCCTCGTGGAGAAGGGCGTGCCCGACCCAGAGGGCACCGACCTCGCCGCCCGTGACACGGCCAACCGCGCCAACCTGTTCAGCCCGGAGGTGGACCCGGTCTGGCACCAGGTCACCCGCCTCCTCGGCCCGGAACAGTCCGATCTCGTACGCGGAGAACTTCTGGCATGAGCGACACCACGCGACCCAGCGAATGGCAGCGGCGCATCGCCGGAGAGTGGCACGGCCGTCCCTCCCTGTTCGACGCCACCGGCACCTGGCAGGGATATGAGGACATCCGCCGTTCCTCGGACTTCGTCGACGGCGTGACCACCTACTACATGGACGGCGGCCTGGAGGGCGGCGGCCCCATGGCCGGAAGGTTCCGGCTCGGCGCCCCGTTCGCGTTCGGCGTCGTCGACTCCGACGCCAACCGCGTCTACACCGGACCCGACTTCTACGGCACCGGCCAGCCGTACGGTTCCTTCGTCGACTCCCACTACTACGGCCCCGGCTGGCAGGTGGACCTCAACACCTGGAACCAGGTCCTCGCCGACGACGACATCCAGGTCTACTCCTCGATGCTCTACCAGGGTCCCGCCGTGGTCGGCTGCTTCAACGGCCTCTACACCCGGGACCCCGCCAAGGTGGCGGACTGGCTGGCGGCCGAGACCCGGAACGGGCCGGTGCCCCACATCCTGCCCACCAAGACCGCGGGCGCCTTCTCCGGCACCTGCGAGGTCTTCGGCGCCGACCAGAAGCCGCGCGGCACCGTGGACATCACGGTCGAGGTGGAACCGCTGGATCTGCTGCGGGCCCGCCACCACGTCACCTGGACCGGAGCCCTGGAGCGCGGCCACACCGTCGAGGTGCGGCGTGACGGCTTCCGTTCCTTCTACGAGGGCCCCGAGGCCTGGGGCAACGCGCAGGCGTACGGCAGGGCGAACTACTCGAGCCTGCACTTCCGCGACGTCTGGAAGCTCAAGGGCCGCGAGTTCGTGATCGACGCCACCCCGGGGATGAGCGCGGGAAGGACGATGGCGGTCGTCTACGAACTGTTCGACGGCAACGTGCCGGCCGCCGTGGTCCACGGGGTGCTTCGATGGTCGTAGTCGTGACCGGCGGCACCAGGGGCATCGGGCTCGGGCTGGTCAGGGAGTTCCTCTCCCGGGGACACCGGGTCGCCCTCTGCGGCCGCAGTGACGAGTCCGTCGAGAAGGCACTGGCCGCACTGGACAGCGATCACGCGCTGGGGATGGCGGCGGACATGGCCGACCGTGCCCAGGTTCAGGCGCTGTGGGACGCGGCCGTCGACCGGTTCGGCTCGGTGGACATCTGGATCAACAACGCCGGGATCTCCCAGACACGCGGGCCGCTCTGGCGGCTCCCGGACGCCGAGGCGACGGCCGTCGTCGGCGTGAACCTGACCGGTGTGATCAACGGCAGCGCGGTCGCCGTCACCGGGATGATCGAGCAGGGCCGCGGCCACGTGTGGAACATGGAGGGGCTGGGCAGCGACGGCCGTACGGTCGCCGGCCTGTCCGTCTACGGCGCGACCAAGCGGGCGATCACCTACCTCACCCGGGCCCTCGCCAAGGAGGTCCCGGCCGGCGTCTCGGTCGGCCTGCTCAGCCCCGGCATGGTCGTCACCGACCTGCTCACCCACGGCTACGCCCCGGAGGAACTCGCCAGAGCCGCCCGGATCTTCAACATCCTGGCCGACCGGGTCGAGACCGTCACCCCGTGGCTCGCGGAGCAGGCGCTGACCCGGACCCGCAACGGCGCCCACGTCCGCCGGCTGACCCAGGGCAAGATCCTCGCCCGGTTCGCCTCGGCCCCCTTCTCGAAACGCCGGGTGATCCCGTGATCGAGTACCCCGTCCCCCGCGTGGTGTTCGCGATCGCCGCGTTCCGGCCGCGCCCTACCCGACGCTTGGAGGCCGTACGATGACCGACGCTCTTGGCTGGCGCCGCAAGTTCGGCGTGATCGCCCCGTCCACCAACACGATCGTGGAGCCGGACTTCTACCGGATGACCGTTCCCGGGGTCACCGCGCACTTCAGCCGCATCCACATCCGCGACCAGAACATGTCCGGGAACGAGGGCATGGAACGCCTGCTCGACCAGATCCGCGAGGAGATCGGCTCAGCCTGCGAGCGGGTGATGACCTGCGAGCCGGACCACATGGTGATGGGCATGTCCGCCGAGACCTTCTGGGGCGGTGTCGAGGGCAACCGGCAGTTCGTCAAGCAGATCCGCGACCTCACCGGCCTGGAGGTGGCGACCGGCGCGGAGGCGTGCGAGCGGGCGCTGAACCTGTACGGCGCGCGCAAGCTCGGCGTGGTCACCCCCTACCAGCCGGTCGGCGACGAGAACGTGGTGCGCTTCTTCTCCGAGATCGGCTTCGATGTGGTCGCCGTCAAGGGTCTGAAGTGCCCCACGGCCGTGTCGATCGCGCACGTCACCGAGTCCACGCTGCGCGAGGCGCTGATCGAGGTGGACTCCCCCGACGTGGACGCGATCGTGCAGTGTGGCACCAACCTTTCCATGGTCGGCCTGGCCGACGAGGCCGAGCGATGGCTCGGTAAGCCGGTCATCGCCATCAACGCCGCCACCTGGTGGATGGCGCTGCGCGACAACGGCGTCGAGGACAAGGTGTACGGCGCGGGCCGGCTGCTGCGCGAACACTGAGGGCCCGTCCTCAACCGCTTTCTCCCCGTCGCGCGCAGGCTCACGCGAGCGCCGAAGACCGTCTTCGTGCGCTTCTTTCCCCCTGCCGTGAATCCCCACCCCGTCCAGCCGTGGCCCGCCGCATGGCCGGCCGCTTCCTGACCCATGCCCTGAAACACCCCCTGGAGGAAACATGACTCTCTCCACCGGATCCACTCGGCGGATTCGCGCCGGGCTGGTCGCCGCGGCGCTCACCGTGGCGACCGCGCTGACGCCGTCGGCGGCCCTCGCCGGCGGCGCCACCACGTCCACCGCGTCCACCTTGACGTCGCCCTCCTGGGTCGGCCGGTACGAGACGCAGATCGGCAACGACCCGGCCACCGTCTACTACCCGGCCGCCCAGACCTCCCTGCCGGTCGCCCTGCTCCTGCAGGGCGCGAACGTGCCCAAGGAGAGCTACAGCGAATTCGCCAAGATCGTCGCCGGTTTCGGCTTCGCCGTGGCCGTCCCGAACCATCAGCGCGCCGTCGGCCCGGTCTCCGGGCTCTTCCCCGAGCAGTCCCAGACCAACGCCGCCGTGACGTGGGCGGCGGCGGAGAACGCCCGCGCGGGCTCCCCGGTGGCCGGGCGGCTGGACGCCGACCGGCTGGTCCTGCTCGGGCACTCCTTCGGCGGGGCCGCCGGGCTGTTCGCCATCGGCAACACCTGCACGGTCCCGTTCTGCTTCGGGCCCGTCTACCAGCGTCCCGCGGCGCTGCGCGCGGCGGTGTTCTACGGCGCGAGCACGACAACGCCCGGCGGGGGTGCCGTCCCGATCGCCAACGCCGGGGTACCGGTCGCCCTCGTCCAGGGTGGCCTGGACGGCAACAACCTGCCGGCGGCGGCCGGTGCGACCTACAACGCCCTCGGCGCGCCGCCCAAGGCGCTCATCACCGTGACCGGCGCCAACCACTTCGGTCTCACCGACACCCAGACCCCGCCCGGCGCCATCCCCGACGCCTCGGCGCAGACGCTGTCCCAGGAGGAGAGCATCGACACCGCCGCCAAGTGGAGCGCGCTGTTCCTGCGCGCCTCGCTCGGCGACTCGCTGGCCGCGGCCTACGTCTACGGCTTCGGAGACGCCTCCGACAAGAACGTCACGGTGCTCTCCCAGCGCTAGTTGCATACAATCCAGCGATAGTTTTGCAAAAATTGCCTCATATATAGATCCATTGCATACAACACTGATACATCTGGAACATGTCTTCTCCCCGTATAAGCATCGTTGAGGTGGGACCCCGGGACGGCCTGCAGAACGAGTCCGTCCCGGTCGACACCGACGCCAAGGTGGCCTACATCGAGGCGCTGGCCGACGCCGGTCTCACCCGCATCGAGGCGGTCAGCTTCGTCCATCCCCGCCTGGTTCCCCAGATGGCCGACGCCGAGCAGGTGATGGCCCGCGTCCCGCGGCGCGAAGGGCTCAGCTACATAGGCCTGATCGTCAACGGGCGCGGCCTGGACCGGGCCCTGGCCGCGGGGGTGGACGAGGTCAACGTCACGATCGTGGCGACCGAGGCCTTCTGCCGGCGCAACCAGGGCATGACGGTGGCGGGGGCGCTGGACTCCTTCGCCGGGATCGCCGCCCGCGCCCACGCGGCCGGACTGCGGGTCACCGCGACCGTCGGGGCGGCCTTCGGCTGCCCGTTCGAGGGCGAGGTGGCGCCCGCTCACGTGGCCGAACTGGTACGGCGGTGCGCGGACACCGGGGCCGACGAGATCGCGCTGGCCGACACGATCGGCGTGGGCGTACCCGCCGACGTGCGACGGCTGACCGGGGCCGTGCGCGAGGTCACCGACCTGCCGCTGCGGTTCCACTTCCACAACACCCGCAACACCGGCTACGCCAACGCACTGGCCGCGGTCGAGGCGGGCGCCACCGCGCTCGACGCGAGCAGCGGCGGGATCGGCGGCTGCCCGTTCGCCCCGGCGGCGACCGGCAACATCGCCACCGAGGACCTCTCCTACGCGCTGCGCCGCTCGGACGTCGCCACCGGCGTCGACCTCGACCGGCTGCTCTCGGCCGCCTCCTACATCGGGGAGCGGCTCGGCGCTCCGCTCCCGGCACTCCTCGGCCGCGCGGGCGACTTCCCGCCCGTCCCGGGTGCCCGAACTCTCGATTGACGAGCACGTCTCACCCGCGACATGCTATCGATAATGGAAAAATGTTTCTCCATACGAAACATAAAGGGGTCCTATGCAGCTCTCCATCGCCGGCGGGATCCGCGAACTCGCCGCGGCCACCCCCACGACGGTCGCGGTGGTCGACGGCGGCCGGAGACTGACCTATCGCGGCCTGGACGACCGGTCCAGCCGCCTGGCGAACGCCCTGCTGGCCGCCGGACTGCGGCCGGGCGAACGGGTCGCGCTGCTGCTCGGCAACCGGATGGAGTATCCGGAGGCCGCGGCGGGCATCGCCAAGGCGGGGCTGGTCACGGTGCCGCTCAACCCCCGGCTGACCCCCGGTGAGGCCGCCTACATCCTGGGGCACTGCGCCGCCCGCGCCCTCATTCTGGACGAGGCGCTGGCGGCGGCGGTGGACGGCGTCGAGCTGCCCGGCACGGTCCTGTCCATGGGCGGCAACCGGCTTGGGCCGTCCTACGACGCGGCCCTGGCCACGGCCGGCGCGAGGGACCCGCGGATCGAGGTGGACGAGCGCGAGCCGTTCTGCGTGGCCTACACCTCGGGCACCACCGGCCGCCCCAAGGGCGTGTTGATCAGCCACCGGTCGCGGTCGCTCACCTTCTACGCCTCGGCCCTGGAGTGGGGCCTGGGCCCCGGCCGCCGGACGATCGCCGTGGCCCCGATGTACCACGGCGCCGGATTCGCCTTCGGCTACGCGCCGGTGCACACCGGCGGCACGGTCGCGATGCTGCGAAGCTGGGACCCCGAGCGGCTGCTGGCGATGATCGAACGTGAGCGCGCCCAGTCGGTCTTCCTGGTGCCCACCCACGCCCACATGCTCCGCGCCCTGGGCGAGAAGGCACTGCGCGACCACGACCTGTCCTCGCTGGACACCCTGTACTTCAACGCCGCCGCACTACCGCGCGCGCTGAAGGAATGGGTGCTGGACACCTTCCCCGGGGTCGGGGTGCACGAGCTGTACGGCTCGACCGAGGCCGGGATCATCAGCGACTGCCGCCCGGCCGACGCCCGCGGCAAGATCGGCTCGGTGGGCCGCCCGTGGTTCATGACCGAGGTCAGGGTGGTGGACGACGAGGGGAACCCCGCCGACCGGGGCGAGCTGTTCAGCCGCTCGCCGTACCTGATGAACGGCTACCTGGACGACCCGGCCGCCACCACCGCGTGCACCGCCCCCGACGGGTTCCTCACCAGCGGCGACATCGTCGAGCGCGACGAGGACGGCTTCATCTACATCGTCGACCGCAAGAAGGACATGATCATCTCTGGCGGGGTGAACATCGCCCCGCGCGAGGTCGAGGAGGTCCTGACCTCCTTCCCCGGCGTCGCCGACGCCGCCGTCGTGGGCCTGCCCGACGAGCGGTGGGGCGAGCAGGTGGCCGCCTTCGTGGTCACCCTGCCCGGCACTCCGGTCGACGCCGAGGCACTGGCGGCGCACTGCCGTACCAGACTGGCCGGCCCCAAGCTGCCCCGGCAGGTCGAGTTCGTTCCCGCGCTACCCCGCAACGCCGCAGGAAAGATCCTCAAGCGCGAGTTGCGTGACAACCACTAAGGAGAACCGCTCATGCGGCCGCATGTCGAAATGATCCACGAAGACGACTACGTCTGGCACGCCGCCGAACTGCCCGGCGGCGAGGGCAGGGCCGGCGAGCGGCGGCTGTCGGCCGACGAGGAGGACGGCTCCGGCTCCCTGCGCCTCGACTTCCACACCGACTGGGGCCGCGGCCCCGGCATCCACCACGCCAACACCGAGTACTACGTGCTCGACGGATCGATGACGTACGGCGGCCGCCGCATCGGCAAGGGTGGCTATCTCTACCTGCCCAAGGGTGTTCCCGCCGACGCCGTCACCTTCGCCGAGGGCACTCGGATCCTGCACTACCGCGAGTACGGCGACGCCGGCTTCGACCCCGTGGAGAGCCTGGCCGCGCCGCGCTGGGAAGGGGCTCGCGAGGACGTCATCGTCATCGACTCCGAGGCCATGAACTGGGACGCGGTGCCGAACGCCGGGCCGATGCCCGGTCTGTTCATCAAGTACCTGCACGTCGACCCGGTCACCGGTTTCTACACCCGCCTCGTCCACGCCCAGGAGGGCTGGGCCGACCACCGGCTGGCCCACCACCCCTGTTACGAGGAGGCGTACACCGTCCAGGGCCACATGGAGTACAACTTCGGCACCCTGGACCTGGGCACCTACTTCTTCCGCCCCGCCCGGGTCAAGCACGGCCACTTCACCACGATGGAGGGCGGCGCCACCTGGCTGCTGCGCTCCGACGGCGAGCTGCACAACTGGTACACCGAGCACGAATGGGTGCGCTGGGGCGGCGAGGCCATCAACTACGGCCCCGAAGGCGGCCGGATGCGCTGGTCCCAGTCCGCCCACGACCTGGGCCGGGGTCCCTCCCGCCGCACCGAGCAGGACCTGGAGATGCTGCGGGCGTCCCTGGCGTACGCCCGCGAGCAGGGTGCCGTCGACACGGACGTCCACCTGCACGGTCACGGCGCCGACAGGAGCCTCATCGCCATCGCCAAGGCCATCGACGCGGCCCGCCTGCAGGGCGGCCACGATGACCACTCACACGACCACGGGGAAGGACAGCCCGCCCTCGGCTGGGGCACCGATCCCGCCGCGCTGGAGCACCCCGACGAGCGCACCGACGCAGGCGCCCACAACCGGGGACATGGCCGGGCCTGGAAGTCGGGCGATCCCGTTCCCGCCCCCATCATCTCAAGCCTTCCCGTCCGCTCCCGCTCCCGCGGCTACTGGGACGGCGAGGGTCTCTGACCGCGCAGCCGTATCCCGGAGACTCGTCCGCCATCGCGGTCGCCCGTCGCCGCGATGGCCGCGATCAGTACGGCCTCACCGGCGTTGCCCAGGACGGGCAACGCCACGGCGGCACCCGCGGTCGCCAGGAGCACGGCCGCACCCAGAAAAAGCCAGGGCGTACGCCACCGCACCCACAGCACGAGCCCCACGACCAGCAGGATCACCGTGGTGACCAGCGCCGGGATCGGCGGGCCCAGCGCATCCACGGAAACGTAACGCAGGGTGTCCGACCACCATCGGGGCTCCAGCCGCAGATCCGCCAGGCCCACCACCTCGAAGACGACCAGAACACCGGCGAGGCCCCACGCCGGAACGACGAGGCCGCGGCGCACGAGGACCGCCCCGTGGACGATGAGGAGCGGGGTGAGAATGGCGTGGACGGCGAAGCGGCCGGTGTTGAGCGCCTCCAGCCACGGCCCCTCACCGATCAGCCGCCCGGCTCCGACGACCGCCGAGTCGTAGGCGATCCCCGTCGCGACCGCGAACGGGATCCACCGGCCTGATCGCGCCAGCCGTACGGCCAGGGCCACCTGGATCAGGGCCAGCCCGCCGTACAGGACCGAGATCACGGCTCGTGGCCGGCGACGGCTCCGGCGGCGGGCTCGGGAGGGATTTTCCCCTCAGGCCCTTCGGGTGGCTCCTTGGCCGCCGAAACAGCCCCATGGCCGACGGACTCCATCTGCACGACCTGGTTCGGCACAGTCGCCTCCTAGACGTTTCCTCCGGTTTCATGGATCCTACATCTTGGAAACATTGTTTCTCTAGGAGCAACAAGGGTGCGCATGGGTCTCGATCACGGGCGGTTCTCCTCCGACGTCCACCACCACGCAGGCGATTGACGGTGGCGGCTCGCACGCGACATGCTCTTGAACAGCCGACGACATGTGGCCTTCGATCCCCGTGACGCGAATGAATCCGGTCGGAGGAGATCATCCATGGTGCGGTCATGAAAGGCCGGTACCAGGTGTATTTCGAGCGCGCCTGGATCCCGATCACAGCGGTGGACAGGCTCGGCAGGGTCAGGGAGAGCAATCCCGCCTTCCGTGCCGCGGTGGCCCGCACCACCGAGGAACTGGACGGTCTCCCGGCCGAAGAACTGCTCGCGCCCGGCGAGATCGACACACAGCGGCCCTATTGGCAGATGCTGGCCCTCGGGCGGCTCGATGTCTACCGGACCCGGATACGGCTCGTCCGCGGGAACGGTACCGTGATCCGCGCCCGGATCAGCGCCTCCGTCGAACACCGCACCGACGGCCTGCCCTGGCGGGTGGTAACCGTACTGGACGAGATCTCCTCCGCCGCGCCCGCGCTGAGCCCGCTCCAGAGCACGGTGCTACAGCTGGTCGCCGAAGGCGCGTCCAACGCGCAGATCGCCCGGCGGTTGTACCTGACCCGCCAGGCCGTGGACTATCACCTGGTACGGCTGCGCGCCAAGCTCGGCGCGGAAAGCCGATCGGCGCTGGCCGGGCGGGCCTTCGTGCTGGGCCTGTTCGTACCCGGCGTGTGGCCGCCGACCCTGCACCCGCCCCGAGCCGAGGCGGGTGCGCCGGAGTGCCGTTACTGGACGCCGAGGAACTGAACGTCCGGGTCGGTCTGTGCGGCCGTGCCCCAGACCGTGTCGTACTGGGCGGCGTCGTCACGGAGGTGGTACAGCAGCCAGGCGGTGGTCACCCGGCGGGTGATCGCCTGCTGGGCGGCCCGGGTAATCGAACCGCTGTCGCAGCCGAGGCCGCCGGAGTCGGTGAAGCCGCAGTGGAAACCGCCGACGATCGTGCGCAGTTGCTTGGGAGCGAGCTTGGCGTTGTAGATGGGGATCTGGTGGCCCGACGGGCCCGCGACGGTGTCGCCCGTACCGGCGACCAGCTGCATGGGAACCGCCGTGGTGGCCGCGGCGGCCACGGCCGAGGGGTTGGTCTCGGCTGCGGCCAGGTTCGTCACCGTCCGCACCGCCGAGTTGCGCGCGGCGGCCAGCACGCTGGCGCCGCCGCCCATCGAGTGCCCCGACAGCCCCAGCCGGTCGGTACGCACGTGGGCGTTGAACCGCGACCCGGCGACGGTGTTCTGCGCCACCATCCAGGTCAGCGCGGCGTTCAAATCATCAGCGAAGGCACCGTGGCTGGGGAACAGGCCGCCCTGCGAGGTCGGCATGATCGTGATCACGCCCCAGGAGGCCCAGTGGCCGCCCAGAGAGGCGTACTTGTCGATGCCCTGGAAGAACCCGTGGCCGAAGGCCACCACAGGGAACTGCCCGGCTGCGACGGTTGTGTTGCTTCCCGCCGAGGTCGCGGGGTAGTAGACCCGGGCGCTGAACGAGCGACCGGAGGCCGAGACGCTGACGTCGGAGTAGCCGACCGAGTGGGAGCCCGGGGCGGACAGGTCGGCGGCGACGGCGGGGGCGGCCGTGAGGAACAGGAAGGGGATCAGGAGGATCACCCAGACCCTGATCGTCCAAGAGCGCATGATGCTTCACCAGCTTTCACGCGGGGGTCGTTATCCGAATTTTGGAAACTTCGATTCCCCTATGGCAACGGTGAGAGGTCCGGACTAGGCAAATGCCAAAAGGCCCAAGGAACGCGTACGCGAGGTCGTCATGGTGCGGCCGACGGGAACCGGCCGCCGGTCCCCGCGTACGGACAGGCCGCAGACCCGGTCGGTGTCACCGACCAGGTGGGTGATCCTCATACCGTCAGCGGCCCCTTCACGGCCGGCGGGAGACCGAACCGTTCCAGCACGGCCGCCTCGTCCCACACCTCGCCGTACTTGGCCTGGATGTCGAACAGGTTGGCCTCGTGTGGCCGGGGGTCGCGGTCCCCGACCGCCTGGCGCACCACGACCGGCACGAACCCGTGCTGTATCCCGTCGACGGCGGTGGCGCGCACGCAGCCGCTGGTGGACACGCCCGCGATGACGAGCGTGTCCACCCGCAGCGCGTTGAGCGTCGAGGCCAGCACCGTGCCGAAGAAGGCACTCGCGTACTGCTTGACGATCACCGTCTCCCCCGGCCCGGGCGCGACCTCCGGCATCAGCTCGCCGAGCGGCCCGCCACCGTCCACCAGGTGGCGCAACGGGGCCACCTTGCGGAAGAACAGGCCGCCGTCGACGCCGTCAGGACCGAACGCGACCCTGGTGTGGATCACCGGAGCACCCGCCGAACGGGCGGCGGCCAGGACCCGCGCGGCCGAGTCCAGGCAGTCGCGCGAGCCCATGTAGAGCTCGGCGCCCGGTTCGAAGTAGGCGCGCATCAGGTCGATGAGGATCAGCGCCGGGCGTTCCCCGAACGGCAGGGAACGCCCGTACACCTCGTCGTGGTCCCTGATCACCCGCGGCTCCGGGGATGGCGGGCACCCTCCGCGCGGCGCGCGAGAGGTCCCTCGGGCGCCAGGACGCGGACGGCGGGGTGGTGGAACATGGGGGGCTCCCTCTGTTTCAGATGACTCCGGCAGCCGACAGGCCGGTGAACTCCGCCTCCGTCAGGCCGAGGAGCCCGCGATAGACCTCTTCGTTGTGCTGCCCGAGCGCGGGCCCGGCGCTGCGCACGCTTCCGGGGGTGTCGGAGAGCTTGGGGACCACGTTCTGCATGGCCAGCTCGCCGAAGTCCGGGTGCGGGACGCGGACGATGGCCTCACGGGCGGCGAAGTGCGGATCGGCGAACATGTCCTTGGCCGTGTAGACCCGCCCGGCGGGGACACCCCCCTCGTGCAGCGACCGAAGCAGCTCGTCCGCGGGGATCCCCGCGGTCCAGGCGGCGATGATCTCGTCAAGCTCGGCCATGTTCGCGCCGCGCGCGCCGTGGGTGGCGTAGCGCTCGTCGGCGGCCAGCTCGGGCCGGCCCATCAGGGTCGCCAGGCGGGTGAAGACGCTGTCCTGGTTGGCGGCGATGAGGATGGTGTCGCCGTCCTCGGTCGGGTAGACGTTGCTGGGCGAGACGTTGGGCAGCACGGTGCCGGTGCGCTCGCGCTGGTAGCCGGCCTGCTGCCATTCGGGCACCATCGACTCCATCATGGCGAGCACCGCCTCGTAGATCGCCGAGTCGACGACCTGGCCCCTGCCGCTGCGCTCGCGCTCGTGCAGCGCGACGAGCGTGCCGACACAGGCGTGGGTGGCGGCCAGGGAGTCGCCCAGCGAGATGCCGGCGCGCGCCGGCGGCCGGTCGGGGTCGCCGGTGACGTGGCGGATGCCGCCCATGGCCTCGCCGATCGAGCCGTATCCGGCCCGGGGGGCGTAGGGGCCGCTCTGACCGAACCCGGTCACCCGGGTGATGACCAGGCGGGGGTTGATCTCGTGCAACCGGGCCGGGGACATGCCCCAGCGCTCCAGCGTGCCGGGCCGGAAGTTCTCCAGCAGCACGTCCGCCCGCTCCACCAGCCTGATGAGCAGGTCCTGCCCCTCGGGGGTGCGCAGGTCGCAGGTGACCGACTTCTTGTTGCGGGCCACGACCGGCCACCACAGCGACCGGCCGTACGGCTTCTCCCGGCCCCACTGGCGCATGGGGTCGCCCCGGCCGGGGTCCTCCACCTTGATGATCTCAGCGCCGAAGTCACCGAGCAGCTGGCCGCAGAACGGCCCGGCGAGCAGCTGGCCGAGCTCGACGACTCGGATGTCTCCGAGTGGAAGGCCTCTCAAGTGTTGTTCTCCTGACGACGGGGACCGAGCAGGGACGCGCGGGCGGAGAACAGGTGGGCGCGCATCACGGCCTCCGCCCATTCGTGGTCTCCGGCGCACACGGCCGCCACGATCTCGATGTGATGGCTGACGCTGCGGCGCATGGCCTCGGAGTCGAAGGCTCCGTAGGTGCGCAGCAACACGGGTGAGTGGACCAGCGAGCTGATCGACTGGGCCAGCACCTGACTGCCGCCGAGCCTGACCAGTGCCTGATGGAAGTCGGCGTTGAGGCGGTAGACCGCCTCGACGTCGCGGCGGCCGGCGTGCTCGGCGAGGGTCGTCGCCAGCTCGTGCAGGCCCGCGATGTCCTGCTCGGTCGCGACGGCCACCGCCTGCCGGACGGCCAGCCCTTCGATCCTGGCACGCAGCTCGAAGATCGTCTCCAGATCGGCGCGGGGATACACCACGACTCTGGCGCCCTTGTTGGCCGTGATCTCGACCAGCCCCTCGGCCTACAACCGCCGCAGCGCGTCGCGGATCGGGGTCCGGCTGACGCCCCGCGCCTCGGCCAGCTCGACCTCACCGAGGTGGTCACCGGGCTCGTAGTGACCGCTGAGGATCAGGCCGCGCAGGCTATCGATTGTCGACATATATACACCCTTACCGAATTTCCCCCCACGGTGACACTGTAGGAGAAAAATGACAAGCTTTTGCATACAATTGACGGCGAGCTAGTGCGGTAATCGGGAATCCTCAACGGCTTCCCCGGCGGGCCGAACCAGAGATCGTCTCCGCGCTCCCCGCCGTCGGATGAGCTTCGCCACGTGATGTCGTCGACGACGGACGGCCCGGCCGGTGCCCGGGAGCGACCATCACGTGAAGGCCATAACCCCGTTCTCTCCGCCCGCGTCCCGGCGCGCCGCCGCACAAAATGGAGATCATGACTCCACGACGGCTCTACAACGGCACGGGCCCTGGCCCGATCACCCCGGACGGCTGCTCGGTCGACTACTACACCACCCTCACCCCCAGGGGCGAACCCGAACTCATCCACGCCTCGATCCCGGCCGGGGCGAGCATCCTCGAACTCGGCGCGGGCGTGGGCCGGATCACCCACCGCCTGCTGGAACTCGGGCACGAGGTCGTCGCGGTCGACGAGTCGCCCGAGATGCTCGCCCACATCCGCGGCGCCGAGACCGTGTGCTCTCCCATCCAGACCCTGGCCCTGCCCAGGACCTTCGACCTCGTGCTGCTGATGTCGTTCGTCATCGAAACCGCCGACGACGACCTGCGCGCCGCGTTCCTGCGCACCTGCGGCGCGCACGTCTCCGCCGACGGCTGCGTCATCCTGCAGCGCCAACCCCCCGAGTGGTACGACACCGTCCAGCCGTTCGAACGCGACGCCGACCCCGGTCACACCGTCAGCATGACGCGGGTCAGCCGCCCCGCCCCCGACCTGCTCGACGCCACCATGGAGTACACCATCGGCGAGCGGCGCTGGACCCAGACCTTCCTCAGCCACCGCCTCGACGACGACTATCTGGAACACTCCCTCAACCAGGTGGGCCTGACCATCTCCGGATTCCTGAACGACGACCGCGGATGGGTACGCGCCACACCTCTGTGACACCCGCCCCTTTCCGAACGATCGAAGCAGAGCCGGCATCGACCCACCGGTGGCACTGGGCACCAGGCCGCCACCTCGCCGGAGCGGCCGTCGCGAGCCTGTCAGGGGAGAGACCCCATCTCACCTCCGCCCCGGCCCGTCCGCGAGTCGTACGGCGCTCATCCGCCCGAGGCCGGTCAGGCGCTCGGCGCCGACCGGCTCGGCCGGGTGATCCCGGTCAGGGCTCGATCCCGTGGCGGAGCAGCGTCCACACCCGTTCGGCGGTCGTGCGCCGCTCGGAGGCCGGGAGCCTGGCGAGGAGCCCGGCGAGCATGCCGACGGCCAGTACCAGGTCATCAGCGGTGACGTCCTCGCGGAGCTCGCCGGCGCGCCGGGCCTCGGCGAGCGTGCCCGCCAGCAGGTCCGCCACGCGGTCGCGCACTTCGATGATGCGGAGATCGCCGGCCGAGGGCACGCTGACCATGTCAATGAACGCGGTCGAGGCGATGGTCTGCTCGGTGAGCAGAGCCAGCATGTCGGCGAGGGTGGTGCCGGGTTCGGCGGCCAGCGCCTCCAGGCCGGCGACACTGTCCTGGAACACGGCCAGCGCGAGGCTGATGCGGTCCGGAAAGTGCCGGTAGAGGCTTCCCTGGCCGACCCCGGCCACGCGGGCGACCGTGGTGAGCGGTGCGTCGTATCCGGCGTCGGCGAAGACCTCGCGGGCGGCCGCTATCAGCGCCGCCCGGTTCTCCGCCGCGGCACTGGGTCCTCTGTTGGGTCGACGCGTGACAGTCACAGCGGCTATGGTAGCAACCGGACTATATAGTCCGGTTGCTACCGGAAACGCCATGACCGCTCGACGGATCACGACGCCGGTCCCCCCGCCACAGGTACGACGGCGGGCAGGCTCGGCCGCCGCGACACGATCACCACGACGACACCACCGCCTTGGCCTCGGGCCGCATCTGCCGGAGTCCTGACACCACCGCCACACCACCACCGCCCCCGCCGTCATCACCGGCCGGCAGGCGAACCGCCCTGATCGAAAGGACGCACTCTTGACCACCGGCACCTTCGACGACCGCGTCGCCCTCATCACGGGCGCGGGCTCCGGGATCGGCAGGGCGATGGCCGTCGCCTTCGCCAAGGCCGGCGCCCGCCTCGTGGTCTGCGACATCGACCCCGACAGCGCCGGGCGAACCGCCTCCGACATCGGAGACGCCGCCGTCCCCGCCACCGCCGACATCTCCGACGAGGCATCGGTCGCCGCGCTGGTCGAGACGGCGATCAGCACGTACGGACGCGTCGACGTACTGTGCAACAACGCCGGGATCATGGACACCATGGCCCTGCCCGCCGACATACCGGTCGAGCTGTGGGAGCGGGTGCTGCGCGTCAACCTGACCGGCACCTTCCTGGTCACCCATGCCGTCCTGCCGCACATGCTGCGCCAGGGCGGCGGCGCGATCGTCAACACCGCCTCCGAGGCCGGCATCCGCGGCGGCGCGGCCGGAGCGGCCTACACCGCCTCCAAGCACGGCGTCGTCGGCCTGACCCGCAGCCTGGCCTGGGCGTACGCCAAGGACGGCATCCGCTGCAACGCCATCCTGCCCGGCCCCACCATGACCGGCATCGCCACGAACACGACCTTCGATCCGACGGGCGCCGCCCGGCTCGGCCCCGTGCTCGCACTCGGCGAGCGGATAGCCCAGCCCGAGCAGATGGCCGACGCCGCCCTCTTCCTCGCCTCGGACGCCGCCTCGTTCGTCAACGGCGCGATCGTGCCGGTGGATGGCGGCTGGTCCGCGGCCTGAGACATACCGGCTCAACGATCCTCAGCGGGTTCACGTCAAGCAAGTCGATCAATCTACGACCGGAGAGGCCGCGGGCACGGCGTCATCCTGGCCGCTGGAGGCTTTGCGAACAACGCCGAGTGGCGCCTGAGGCATCGCGGTACGGCAGCCTGGCCGGGCTGCGACAGCCGGGCATAACGATTGACCGGAGCTCGCCGGGCATGGGGCCGGTCGGCTCGGCTTCAGACCTGGCTCCGCCGCCCTCACCGTGCCATGCTGTTCCCGCCACCTTACTGATCAGTAGGGTTACTTGGCGCGTGCTCCCCATCCCCCCACGGAGGCACCGTGATCCCCCTGGCTCCCCGTCCGCCCGCCCCGGCCCGCCGGGGCGGGTTGCGCGTCCTGGCCGCGTTCATCTCGCTCATCGTCGCCATGGCGCTCGCCGTGGCCGCACCCGCCGCCCCGGCGTGGGCGGCCGGCCGGCACAGCGGCGACCTGCAGCTGGCGTCGAACCCCGACTGGATGAGCGGGCTCCCCGACGGCGCGAGCCTGGCCGCGCTGTCGATCCCGGGTACGCACGACACCATGGCGTACCAGGCGTCCATCATCTCACTCACCCAGGAAAGCGCGCTGCCCGTCCAACTTCAGGCCGGTGTGCGGATGCTGGACATCCGGACCCGGCACTACCGCGACGCCTTCCCGATCCACCACGGCGCCGAATACCTGCGCGCCAACTTCACCGACGTGGTGCGCTCGGTCGCCGCCTTCCTGGCCGGCCACCCCCGGGAGTCGGTGCTGATGCGGTTGAAGCAGGAGCACACAGCCGCCGAGAACACCCGCAGCTACGAGCAGACCCTGAACTGGTATATCAACGACAACCCCGACACACGGGACCTACTGCGTGACCATCTGTGGCGGCCGCCCGCAGGATACGACGGCCGGATCCCCACCCTCGGGGAGACCAGAGGGCGCATCGTCATCCTGCAAGACTTCGGCAGCGGCCACGGCTACGGGCCGCGCTGGAACGGCGACCGCATGGACCTTCAGGACGATTACCAACTGCCGACACTCTTCCACATCCCCCAGAAGTGGAACGCCGCGCGCGCCCAGTTCGAGCAGGCGGGCGCCGGCGCCGGCGGAATCCTCTACGTCAACCACCTCAGCGCCTCCGGCGGGGCACTGCCCAAGTCGATCGCCTACGGCGCGCTCGGCGTCAAGGGGATGAACGAGCGGGCGCTGACCTACCTGGCCACGGGGAGCGTGCGCGGGACCGGCGTAGTGGTGGCCGACTTCCCTGGGCCAGACCTGGTGAACACGATCATCGCCCATAACTTCTAATCCCTGGAGCCAGGCAGGGACGATCGGGGCTCGCGCTCCGCACGACCGCCGCAGCCGCCTTCGAGGTCTACTGCAGCGGATGATCCTCGACCCCGACCATCACTCTGTGTGACTTCGGCGCGGTTGCCCGGCACGGGCGCTTGAGACGCACTTCCGGCTCTGACGGACCAGGGATCCAAAACGCCCCGCAGAGCCGGTTTCTTGAAACGGACATTTTCAGCGAACGGGCAGGCCGGTGACGGCGCGGCCGATGATCAGGCGCTGAATCTCGGAGGTGCCTTCGAAGATGGTGAAGATCTTGGCGTCGCGATGGAAGCGCTCGACCGGGTGGTCGCGGGTGTAGCCGGCCCCGCCGAGGATCTGGATGGCCTGCTCGGTGACCCAGACCGCGGTCTCACCGGCGACCAGCTTGGACATGGAGCCCTCGGCCTGGCCGAAGGTGCGGTTGTTGCGGGCCATCCAGGCGGCACGCCAGGTCATCAGGCGGGCGATGTCGACGCGGGTGGCCATGTCGGCCAGCAGGAAGGCGATGGCCTGGTTCTCGCCGATCCTGCGGCCGAACTGCTCGCGCTCGCGGGCGTAGTCGCGGGCGTACTCGTATCCGGCGCGGGCGATGCCGACCGCCATGGCCGCCACCGAGGGGCGGGTGGTCTCGAAGGTGCGCATCGCGCCCTGCTCCCCGGCCCGCTCGCCGGAGCGGACGCGGGCGAGCCTGACGTCGAGCTTCTCCCTGCCGCCGAGCAGGCAGGAGCCCGGCACGCGCACGTTGTCGAGGACGACCTCGGCGGTGTGGGAGGCACGGATGCCGTGTTTCCTGAACTTCTGGCCCATCGACAGGCCGGGGGTGCCGGCCGGGACGACGAAGGACGCCTGACCGCGGGTGCCCAGGGACGGGTCGACGGAGGCGACGACGACGTGGACGTCGGCGATGCCGCCGTTGGTGGCCCAGGTCTTCACACCGTTGAGGATCCAGTCGTCGCCCGAGGGGACGGCGCGGGTGCGGATGGCACCCACGTCGGAACCGGCCTCGGGCTCGGAGGCGCAGAACGCTCCGAGCCTGACCTCCGAGGGGGTGCCGAACATCTGCGGGAGCCACTCGCCCAGCTGCTCGGGGGTGCCACTGGCCGAGAGGGCCGCGGCGGCCAGGCCGGTGCCGACAATGGACAGGCCGATGCCCGCATCCCCCCAGAAGAGCTCCTCGAAGGCCACGGTCAGGCCAAGCCCGCTCGGCTCGAACCACTGCTGGGCGAAGAAGTCGAGGGAGTAGAGCCCGATCTTGGCGGCCTCCTGGATGATCGGCCAGGGGGTCTCCTCGCGCTCGTCCCATTCGGCACCGGCCGGGCGGACCACCGAGCGGGCGAAGTCGTGCACCCAGTCCCGCACCTCGCGCACGTCGTCACTCAGCTCCGGGCAGAAGCCGCTCTCGCTCATCGTCCACGCCTCCTCAGGGTGCGTTACCAACGGTAACACCCAAACTTTACCGGCGGACGGTCCGCTCCGCGCAACCGGAGGACCGCCCCTTCTCCGGCACCGACCGGCGAGCGGCCCCGCTCCCGGAGGCCTCGTTCACCGCCGTCGCGGGTTCCGTCCACCGCCGTGCGGGAATGCCGCCGGGCCACGCGCTCCCCGGCATCGCGGGCTCCGTACGCCGCCCGGGATCACACTCGTACGGTGTGGTCAGCGAGCCGGGCGGTAGCCGGGAACGGTGATCATCGGCGGGCGTTCGGCGACGGCGACGTCCCGGACGCTCACCTGGTGGCCGCTCGCGCCCCGGCGGAACTGGGCCAGGCGGGGAGAGGGGCTGTGCAGGGAGACCATCATGTTCTGGCGCTCCAGGCGCGACCAGGAGGTCTGCAGGATCTGGGCGGCCATCCCGCCGAGCGCCTCCGTCGACTGGTGGGAGTGAACCCGGCGGCCCAGATCCACCTGGGCCAGGGCGTCGAGCCCGGCGAGGTCGAGCAGGTCGATCAGCAGGCCGAGCTCCACACCGTAGCCGGTGACAAAGGGCACGCTCTCCAGCACGGACCTACGCCCGGCGTACTCCCCGGCGAGGGGTTGCACGAATCCGGCCAGCAGCGGCCAGTGCAGGTTGAGCAGGGGTCGCGCGACGAGCTCGGTGACCCGGCCGCCGCCGCTCTGCACGTTCTGCAGAGGCCGGTCGTAACAGCCCTTGACGTAGACCACCGCCTCGTCGGCGAGCAGCGGGCCGAGCAGCCCGGTCACGAAGGACGTGCGGAACTCGCGCAGGTCGGCGTCGATGAACACGAGCAGGTCGCCGGAGGTCGCGGCGAGGGACTTCCAGAGCGCCTCGCCCTTGCCGTCCAGCGGTTTGAGGTCGGGCAGGATCTCGTCCTGCGCGATCACCGTCGCCCCGGCGCGCGCGGCGCGTACCGCGGTGTCGTCGACGGAGCGGGAGTCGATGACCACGAGTTCGTCGACGAGCGGCACGGCCTCCATCAGGTCGTGGCGGATCGCGGTGACGATCTCCCCGACCGTCTCCTCCTCATCGCGCGCGGGCAACACGACGCTGATCGTCGTCTCACCCTTGGCTCTCAGCAGCTCCGGCAGCGACCAGTCGCCCGAGGATGAGGTGCGCTCGCGTAGCCATGCCTCGACCTCAGGCAGCACAGCCCACCCTTCCCATCACCTCGGTACTTACGGGTATCACCTTATGTGGCGCTGATTCCGCACAAGTACCGGCTCCCGTCCTCACCGCGCAGGTGGGAAGATCAGTCCAGTCCGGCACGAGGAGGGAAGGCATGGACCCGGTAGCCGTGCTGCGGGCGGCACGCGCCGTCCGCGACGAACTCGACAGCTTGATGGGAGGTGCCTCCGCGGAACTTCGCGACCGGCTGGATCCGCTGCTGGCAGAGGCCGGCAGCCGGCCTCCAGGGCAACTGGCCGACGCGATCATCATGCTGATCGCCCAGTACGGCCCGGCCTGGAACCGGCTCTCCGCGCTGCTGAACCTGGAGCACGGCCTCGTCGCCGAGCAGGTGGCCCCCATGCTCGCCGACACGGGCCCGCAGGACCACGGGGCCGCGTACGACGGCGGATACGACAACCTGCCCCCCACCGGCGCCATGAGCGTCGACTGGATGCGCCCCGACCAGGCGGGTCCCGCCGCACCGCAGGCACCGTCCCCGCAGGTACCGCCGACGCCACCCGCCGGGAGCCGGGGTTCCTCGATGCTCGACCGGCTGACCGGGGCCTTTCGCAGGCGGCGCGGGGATGCGCCCGCCCCGGCGCCCGAATCCGAGTGGGAGGGGATCCCGCTGATCGAGGCGCCCACCGAGTCGGTCTCGGGCTGGGGTACGGAGGTGTCGATCGGCGTCGCCCCGGGCCAGGGGCAGGACGGCACCGCGGCACCGCGCGAGCCGGTCGACCTGGACATCCAGCTCATCGCCGAGGGCTTCGACGCACCGGGCGGATGGCAGGTACGGCTGCGCGTCGACGCGGCGTCGCCCTACCCCCGCGCGGTGGTCAACCTTGTCGCCCTCGCGCAGCAGGAGCCCGAGGTCGCCCGGCAGATCCAGGCGATCTGTTCGGTGCGCGGCCAGGTGGTCGGGTTCGGCCTGCGCTCGATCACGCTGCACGGCTCGCCCGGCAGGCTCGGCCGGGAGGAGCCGCCCGAGCCGGTCGCCGGCACCCGGATCCGTCCGGCCCTCGTGGGCGAGCCGGCGGACGTCACGGTGTCCATCGTCCACGGTGACGAGCCGGGACGGCTGTGGTGGACCTACCGGTCGCCGCACTTCGTCACCCCCGACCGGGCCGAGATCTGCGACCTCGGCATGCGGGCCTCGGAGTTCGGCCGGCAACTGACCGAGCAGGGCCGCCTCTCCGCGGAACTGGGACGGAAGGTCGGCTCGCGCGTGCCCCGGGGTTTCTGGGAACTGCTGAACGCGGTGGCCGGCCGGGTGGCACCGCGCCGCCCGAGCGTGCTGTTCCTCTCCCAGGAGCCGCACGTGCCCTGGGAGCTGGCCGTGCTGGAGCATCCGTACGATCCGTCGCTCCCCCGCTATCTGAACTGCCAGACGGTGACCGGCCGCTGGCCCCTCGGTGGCCGGCGCCCCGAGCTGCCGCCCCCGGTGAGCGCGCGGGCGGATCACGTCGCGGTGGTGTACGACGAGGCGCAGGCGCACCCGCTGGTGACCGAGTACGGCGCCACGCAGGTCTCCTCCGCGCTCGGCGACGTCCTGGGCGTGCTCGGCCAGGGGCCGGACATCGTCCACCTCACAGCCGGCGGATCCGCGGCCGAGGCGCTGGGCCGTGACCTGGCCGGTGCCCCGTTCGTCTTCCTGGAGGAACCGGGGGACGCCCAGGCGTTCCTGCTCGCGGGCGCGAGCGGGGTCGTCGAACCGCTCTGGCCGGTCGGCGGGGGCCTGGCCCGGGAGTTCTACCGGCGCTGCTTCACCGGCGAGCCCCCGGCCGAGGTGCTGCGGTCCATGCGCGGGCAGGCCCCCGACAGCGCGGGCGCCTACCGGTTCCACGGCCACCCGTCCCTGACACTGCGCCGGACGCCCCCGCCCTCGGAGTGACCCACCGTGCCCGGATCGCGTGCTCAGCGGATGGCGTGGCGCTCCAGGAAGGTGTAGACGTCGGCCTCGTCGACGCCGGGGAAGGATCCGGGCGGCAGCGCGGCCAGGATGTGGGAGTTGCCCCGGGCCGAGGGCCAGGCGTATCCCTCCCAGCGCTGGGTCAGCTCGGCGGGCGGGCGGCGGCAGCAGTCGCCGGTGGGGCAGTCCGACTTGGTGCGGTTGGTGGTCTCGCGCCCGCGAAACCAGCGCGACTCCCGGTACGGGACACCGAGGGTGATGGCGAAGTCACGCTCGCGCGACGGGTCGACGTGGGCGACGCAGAAGTAGGTGCCGGTGGGCGAGTCCGAGTACTGGTAGTAGACGGAGAAGCGGTCGGGCGACAGGAAGACCTGGCGCCCGGACCACTGCAGGCACATGCGCTGGCCCTCGATCGCCCCCTGCTCGTCGGCGGGGAAGACGATGCCGTCGTTCTCGTACGCCTTGTAGATGATCCCGCCGGCGTTGTTGCGGACGAAGTGGCAGCTCAGGTCGAGGAAGTGGGTGGCCAGGTTGGTGAAGCGGTGCGCGGCCATCTCGTAGGAGACGGCGAACACGTCGCGCAGGTCCTCCACGCTCAGCGCCCGGTCCTTCTTGGCCTCCCTCAGGTACGGCACGGCGGCCGCCTCGGGCACCAGGACGGCGGCGGCGAAGTAGTTGGCCTCGGTCCGCTGGCGCAGGAAGTCCGCGAAGTCGCGGGGCTTGTGGTGCCCGAGGGAGAGGTGGCCGAGGGTCTGCAGCAGGATCGTGCGGGGGGTGTGCATGCCGACCTGCTCGTGCTTGACGTAGATGCGCCGGTTGCGCAGGTCGGAGATGGAGCGCACGGTGCGCGGCAGGTCCTGGACCGTCTGCACGGTGTAGCCGAAGTGGCTGACCAGCGCCTGCACCGTGCTCTGCGACAGCGCTCCGGAACGGTAGCCGACCGCGGCGAGCGCCTCGGCGGCGGCCCGCTCGATCTCCGCGAAGTAGTTGCCCTGCTCACGCTGCTTGCGGCGGAGCTCGGCGTTCGCCGCACGGGCCTCCTCGGGGGTGGCGGTGCCCTTGGCCTGGCGTGAGCGCAACTCCCCGTAGAGGCCGAGGATGTGTTCGAGCACGTCGTTGGGGACGCGCGCGGAGACCTTCAGCCTGGCCAGGCCGAGCCCGGCGTACAGGGGGTCGCGCTGCGCCTCCTCCAGGGCCATCTCCAGCTGCGCCCGCCGGTTGGGGGCCTGCCTGCGCAGTAGTTCCTCGATCGGCACGCCGAGCGCGGCGGCCAGGGACTTCAGCAGCGACAACTTCGGCTCGCGCTTGCCGTTCTCCAGCAGGGAGAGCTGGCTGGGCGCGCGGTTCACCCGTTCCCCCAGGTCGGACAGGGTGAGGCCACGCTGCTTGCGCAGGTGCCGGAGACGCTGGCCGAACGCGATGAGATCGAGCTCCTGCGTCAAGGAAAGCGGTTCTTCACCCACCAAAGATGCCATAGCACGATGCTAAACGAAATTTCCTAGGAAATTTCACAGCCACGCGCGCCACCTGGGAGAACGTCGCCGCACCCGCGCCGGGAACTCCGGCCGGCCCCGCAGGACGGAGGAGGCGGGGTGCCGCGACCTCCGGGCACCGCAGTGACGGTGGCGGCGACCATGGGGCGAAATCCCGAGCGGCGGCCTCCGGCGACCCACGACCGGTAATCCGCAAAGCGCGCTACCGGAATTGGTCTAGTCCATAGCGAAAACTATGAAGTTCTTCCCATCTGAATACCGATGAGTATTGATGACAGGGGAAGAATCTTCATTCTTTCGTTGGAGTCGGCCTTGTTCGACCGTTTTGTCGAGGCACACACTCGAGGTAAGGCACCCAGGGGACGAAAAGGAGTTACACCATGAGTGATCGCCTCAAGGGAGCCGCAGACGAGCTGCGGCGCGAGTGGGAGACCAACCCTCGCTGGAAGGGCACCGAGCGGACGTACACGGCCGAGGACGTGGTTCGACTCAGGGGGTCCGTCCAGGAGGAGCACACTCTCGCCCGGCTCGGCGCCGAGCGGCTGTGGGACCTGCTGAACACCGAGGACTACGTGCACGCCCTTGGCGCGCTGACCGGTAACCAGGCCGTGCAGCAGGTCAAGGCCGGCCTGAAGGCGATCTACCTGTCAGGCTGGCAGGTCGCCGCCGACGCCAACCTCGGCGCGCAGACCTACCCCGACCAGAGCCTCTACCCGGCCAACTCGGTTCCGGCCGTGGTCCGCCGGATCAACAACGCGCTGCTGCGCGCCGACCAGATCACCTGGTCGGAGGGCGACCAGGACGCGCCGCACTGGCTGGCGCCGATCGTGGCCGACGCGGAGGCCGGCTTCGGCGGCGTGCTGAACGCCTTCGAGCTGATGAAGGGCATGATCGCCGCGGGTGCCGCGGGCGTGCACTGGGAGGACCAGCTCGCCTCGGAGAAGAAGTGCGGCCACCTGGGCGGCAAGGTGCTCATCCCCACCGGCCAGCACATCAAGACCCTCAGCGCCGCCCGCCTGGCCGCGGACGTGCTGGGTGTGCCGACCCTGGTCATCGCGCGGACCGACGCCCAGGCCGCGACGCTCCTGACCACCGACGTCGACCCCCGTGACCAGGCGTTCACCACCGGCGACCGCACCGCGGAGGGCTTCTACCGGGTCCGCAACGGCGTGGACGCCTGCATCGCCCGCGGCCTGGCCTACGCGCCCCACTCCGACCTGCTCTGGATGGAGACCTCCACCCCGGACCTGGACGTGGCCCGCGAGTTCGCCGAGGCCATCAAGGCCGAATACCCCGACCAGATGCTGTCCTACAACTGCTCGCCCTCGTTCAACTGGAAGAAGCACCTGGACGACTCCACCATCGCCAAGTTCCAGCGCGAGCTCGGCCACATGGGCTACAAGTTCCAGTTCATCACGCTGGCGGGCTTCCACTCGCTGAACCACTCGATGTTCGACCTCGCCAGAGGCTACGCCGAGGACGGCATGACCTCCTACGTCCAGCTCCAGGAGGCCGAGTTCGCCGCCGAGGCACGCGGCTACACCGCCACCCGCCACCAGCGCGAGGTCGGCACCGGATACTTCGACCTGGTCAGCACGGCCATCGCGCCGGACTCCTCCACCACGGCCCTGAAGGGGTCGACGGAGGAGGAGCAGTTCGCAGAGGCTCACTGACTCTCCGGACCGGGCTCGCCCAGACGACTTCCGGGGCATGGAACGGTTTCCCGGGCGAGCGCGATGACCAGGTCGTCGACCGAGGCCCCGCCGTGCGGATCTCCCCCTGATCCGTACGGCGGGGCCTTCCCGTACCCGTCCCGCGCTCCGCGGCGCGTCCCAGGCGCGACCGCGCGGGGAGGCGGGCGGTGCCTCAGCGGCCGACGGCCTCGATGAGCTTGCGGCGCTGCTGGGCGCCGAGACCGCCCAGCCGGCGCGCCTCGTCCACATCGGCCTGCGCCATCAGCTGCGCGGCCTTGACCGTTCCGACTCCGGGCAGCGCCCGGAGAGCCTGATAGACCTTGATGCGCTTGGCGATGTCGTCCTCGCGGCCAAGCAGCTGCTCCAGGCTGAGGGCGCCGTTCTTGACCTCGGCGAGAAGCTTGGCACGGGCCGTGCGGGTCTCGGCGGCCTTGACCAGGGCGGCCTGACGCTGTTCGGGGGTGAGCTTGGGCAAAGCCATGGTGTTTTCTCCCTGATGACGGTAATTCCAGCGTCCTGTTACCCAAAGCGACTGGGTTAATCATCGGAGAGCCTACGGATAGATCCACAGGACCCGTACTGTGCATCACGATATGCCCGTTTGGTTACCCCGCCCTTACCCGGCCCTCCGTAGCCTCGGGCTCATGGGTATCTGGCGAAGCCCTCAGGGCATAGAGGTTGAGGCCATCGTGGTTCACGACGGCCCCTGTCTGCTGGTCACCCGCCGGATCGACGGGCGGCGGGTTCTCGTGGCGTACTGCATGAACATCCGCGAGGTCGGAGAGCACGTCGATCTGGCGGAGCTCGTCCCCGCGTAGGCGAACGCTCAGGGTTGGACCACGACCGAGTCCAGTTCGGTACGGCTGTCAACTTCTGCGGTCACTGGGGCGTCAGACTAGTCAGGGAGGCTCGATGGATGTTCTGGTCGGCCTCGTTGACGAAGATCTCCGCCTGGAGCTCATCCTCGTCGAGGCACTGCACACCGAGGCGGAACGGCTGGCCGCCCAGCCCGACCGCTGAACGGGGGCGGGTGCCCGTCCCACGAACCGGACGGGCCCCGTCCCACCGGCGATCGATGGAGGACGGGGCTCGATTCATCGGGTGGGGATGGCGTTAACTTTCTCCTTGACCTCCTCCCCACGGCTTGAGGCCCGGGGTCTGCACGCTCAAGGAGATGTGATGAACAAGCGCGAGCTGATCGAGAAGGCCGCCGCCGAGGCCGGGCTCACCCGACGGCAGACGGCCGCGGCTCTCGACGCGATCCTGGGGACGATCCAGACCGCGGTGGCGGCCGAGGACAAGGTGGCGATCCCCGGATTCGGATCCTTCGAGATCGTCCACAAACCCGCACGGACCGGGCGCAACCCGCAGACCGGCGAGCCATTGGAGATCGCGGAGACCTGGACGGCGAAGTTCAAGCCCAGCCCGGGGTTCATGGGCCTGATCCGCCAGCGCAAGAAGGACTGACACCCTCCCGGCTCGCCGAGCGGACCCGGCAGGCTCCCCGGAACGCGCACTCGACCGTCTTCGCCCGTACCCGGCCGATCCGGCGCCCGGCGGCGAACGCCGGGCCTGGAGCGAGAGCCTGAGCTTGAGCGGCTGCCTCTCCCCCTTGGACGAGGGGTTCTCGCGAGCCCGACACGATCCCGCATGTCACGTTCTGTGATGACATGACCACCATGTGAGATATCGGCCGATCCACCAAGTGTGATCCCGCTCATACCCACAGATCTCCGCCAACCCGGCGACCGCGCGAAAACTCCGTCCCCGCCCCGTGTTTCGCCACCGGACACCCCCGGGACCCGCGCCGTACACCTGATCGCCGTAATCCGAATGTCACATCCGGCTTCTTGTAGCCCAGAGACCTCCTATGGAAGGTTGCACCTCAGACGTTTAAGGTCAAACCTTTCGGAGGTGCTCCCATGCAGCCCCCCAACCATCGCTATCGGGGATACCGGTCGTTCGACTATCTGGAGCCACATACCGACTTCAAGGTCTTCGACCTCGCCCCCGAACTCGACCGTGTTCCCGCGTACGACCTGGGCCTGTCGGCTGAGCAGTCCGTGCGAGTCAGCCGCCTCCTGACCGAGCACATTGCCATCTCGCTGCACGAGCACCCCAAGGTCCTGACCGCGGACGTCACGCAACTGCGCGACTACAACCGGACAGGGCGCAACGTGCTCGGGTACGAGGGCCTGTCGCGTTCGGGCATGACCGCGCTCTTCGACAACTTCATGAACGGCACCAACTGCGTCACCAGCGAGCACGGCTGGAAGTGGGACGACGTCATCTACGACCTCGGCCTACGCTTCGCCGACCTCGCCAAGCAGGACTTCGTCGTCCTGGCCCGCACGGTCGCGGAGATCGAGAAGGCCAAGGCGGGCGGGCAGCTCGCGCTGGTGGCCGGGCTGGAAGCGGCGACGATGATCGAGAACGAGCTCGATCGCCTGGACATCCTGTACGGCTTCGGCGTCCGCCAGATCGGTATCGCCTACTCGCAGGCCAACCAG
>NZ_JBSFWD010000058.1:0-48594 GCF_053592655.1 Streptosporangium sp. NPDC002607 | reverse complement strand
TGCGAGGTGTAGGCCGGGTCCACGTGTACCAGAGCGACACCGGCACGGGCCGCCTTGTAGGCGATGAACCGGCCGAGCTGGTGGAAGCTCCATGAGTGCAGCGTGACCCGCTGGGGCTTGCGGAGCCGTACCCGGTCACGGATACCCCGGAGATCTTCCAGGGCGATGCCTTGCCCGGTGCGTGCAGCCTCGGTCACGATCTGCTTGGCGATGGTGTGGTCGGTGTTCGCGGCGAACCGGGCCTCGGCCCGGCGGCGCCGCCTCAGCAGCCGTTTCGCGGACTTGGTCTGCTTGGCCTGCAGGCGGCGGCGCAACTCGCGGTGGCGGTGACGGACCGCGTTCAGGCCCTTGCCGCTGTGGCGAACCCCGCCACTGGTGGTCGCGAGGTTGACGATCCCCAGGTCCACCCCCAGGAATCCGTCCGGGGCGGCGACCGGCCGGTCGGGAACGTCGCAGGTGGCGATGAGGAACCACATGCCATCGCGGTACAGAAGGTCCGATTCGCCCTTGCGGTAGGCGGCCAACGTCGTGAGCTGATCGGCCGAGGCGCTGAACGCCACGCTCCTCATCCGCCCGCGCGTGGTCCAGATGCTCACTGTGCGCGCGTCCACCTGCCAGGACAGACAGCGGTCGTCGAACGGCTGGGCCGCGCCGGGGCGAAAGACGATCGGCGTGGCCAAGGCACGCTCGCGCCGCGCGGAGCCGGGCCTGCCCACCTGGCCGTTGCGGACATTGGCGTGCAGCGTGGCGTAGGCGTCGGTGACCTTCTTGATGACATGCTGCGCGGCCTGAGCCGCCAGCCCGTATCTGTCCTTGATCTGCCCGTAGACGTGCTTACGCAGGTGGTAATTGCGAAATACCCGCTGGTCGTGGGCGAGCGCCGCCACCCAGGTGGCCGCGTCGTTGACCGCGCGCAGGGTCGCCTCCAGCGCCGCCGCCTGCTCAGGCGTCGGCAGGAGTCTCACCTGCACCACCAGCTTCACATCGCCCAAAATATCGTTTGGTCCATGTCACCGCGGTGGGAACCCGACTTTGACATCCGCCGGGGCCGAACCGTTGTCCACCCGCTGCACGCGCATTTGGTCCTCACCCCCAGGTACCGGCGCGGGGTCTTCACCGACGAACTACTGCGCCGCTGCGAAGACATCATGATCGAGGTGTGCGACAGCCTCGGCGCCCGGCTCGTCGAGTTCAACGGCGAGCACGACCAGGTCCACCTACTCGTCTGCCACCCGCCCAAGGTCGCCCCCTCGACCCTGGTCAATTCCCTCAAGGCCGTCTCGGCCCGCCTGCTGCGCAAGGACTACCCCGCTCACATCCGCGAGTACCCGTGGGACGGCCGTTTCCGGTCGCCGTCCCACTTCGCCGCCTCCTGTGGCGGCGCACCCTTGAGCATCATCAAGGAGTACATCAAAACCAGAAACGCCCGGACTAACGACCAGACGTTCACAACCCCAGGACCGGGAAGCGATTCCTCCCGGGCATGAACGCCCGGGGCTCCTCGCCAGATCACGCTGAAGATCCGAACTCGCGGCAGACCCTCAGGCCGGGTATCGGGTCGAGGCCAATGTGGCCGATCTCGTGAGCGGGTGCGGTCACCGGGCGGCCTGGAGGGGGGCGAAGGCCGGAAACTCCTCATCCGTTCGGGGCCGTGGCCTTCACCGCGGACAGTAGGAGGTCGATGCCGAAGGAGTAGTAGGCGTCAAGGTCAGGGGGAGTGGAGAGGGTGGCGGCGAAGGCGGCCAGGTGGGGGTAACGACCGGGAGGCAGGCGTTCCAGGTCGAGGCGATGTTGCCGCCTGAGCTCCGTGGCCTCCTCCTCGTTGCTTCCCACGCCGCCGGGCTGGCAGGACACCATCGCCGCGGCCCCCAGGAGCAGGTAGGTGGCCACCTGGTCGGCTTCCTGGAGCGTGAACCCGGCCTCGGTAAGCAGCCCGATCGCGGTGTCAGTGGCCCGACGGTATTCCTCGGCCGCACTCTTGTCGATCATCGGCAGCAGGGTGGACAGGTATGGGTGCGCGCGAGTCTGCTCCACCAGCGCAGTGATCATCGCGCGCAGGCGCTGGCTCCAGGGACGGTTCGGGTCCACATCGGCGACGAGCGCCGCGAGCAGGTGGTCGGCGAGCGCGGAGAGCAGCTCGTCCTTGTTCTTGACATGCCAGTACAGCGCCGTCGGCGTGACGCCGAGCTCGGCGGCGAGCCGACGGATGGTTACCGCCTGAAGCCCGTCGGTGTCGGCGAGCTTCAACGCCTGCTCAATGACGGCCTGGCGGGTCAGTTTCTCGGGAGCCACTTGACAACTATACGCGGCACAGGATCTCCTAAGCAACGTACATGTACAACGTTCATGAACGATGTACAGGGCAGGTCGGTAGCTGATTAGGCGACCGTTTCCGCTGGGAGGCACGCATCGCGGTCATCCCGGCAAGACCAGATCCACAAGGGGGCACCAGACATGAGACACGACGAGAGGGCCGAACCCACGCGCCTGCACCGCTTGGACCACTGGCTGTATCGCGGCGGTCGGCCCAACCGCCTGGCGCGGGCGATCAACCGGGTCTGGGCCACCGTGTTCGCGGCCGGGGTGCTGCAGCCGGACCGGATGGTGACCCTGCAGGTGCCGGGCCGACGTACCGGCCGCGTCATCTCCTTCCCGCTGGTCGTCGCGGACCACCAGGGCGAGCGCTACCTGGTGGCGATGCTCGGCCAGAACACCAACTGGGTGCACAACGTCCGCGCGGCCGAAGGGCGGGCGGTGCTGCGGCACGGCCGCAGCGAGGCGGTGCGCCTGGACGAAGTCGATCCCGGAGCCCGTGCACCCATCCTGCGCCGCTACCTGGCCCGCTCGCCGGGAGGCCGCACCCACATCCCGGTGGACCCGCAGGCACCGCTGGAGGAGTTCGAGCAGATCGCCGCGCAGTACCCGGTCTTCCGCATCACGCCCGACCGGTCGGCGTCCCCGCCCGGTTCTGGCCGATAGCCCTGCCCCATCCCGCGCGCCCCCCATGCCGCACCGGAGCCCAGGACCGACCCGGCATGTGGTGCGTGAGCCTCGTAGGGGGAGGAGGCGCCCCGACCCGGTGGCACCCGAGGTTGAGGCGCACCGAGGATTCCCCCGCGTGCGCGGCACTCGCTGTCCAGGTCTTCCACGTTCAGGGTGAGGATCTCCTTCGCGCGCGGCGGTTTCGTAGGTCATCCGCCAGAGCACTCGCTCGCGCAGGCCGTGCGCGTCATCTGGTCGGCTCCGTGACGATCGCGTCGGAATCCGGCATACGGCCAACCTGGCTTGACTTAAACCTTGGTTTAACAACGAGCCTGGTTCTGCCGGGGCGTCCGAAGGACGCCGCATATCCCTTGTGACCAGCGGAGAAACTGTCGTGCCCGAAGATCCCCTCCAGCTTGCAGTGAACGAGACCGTAGCTCAGTGGATCAAGCGGAACGCTCGCCCACTGGCCACGCTGGATCCCCAGGCCCCCCTCGACGACCTGGGGCCGCTGCGGGACATGGCCGCCGGGGCCGCCATCGTGGCTGTGGGCGCTTCGACACGCCAGGCCCATGAACTGTCGGCCATCACCCACCGGATCCTGCGTTCCCTGGTCGAGGAACAGGGATTCCGCTCCCTTGCTCTCGAAGGTGACGACCCGGCACGTGTCGGGCTGGATGCGTACGTACGGACCGGACGCGGCGATCCGCGGGCGCTGCTGGCACGGGCGCGGCCGTTCTGGCGGACGGAAGAAATCCTCGGTGTCGTCTCATGGATGCGCGCTCACAACGAGCGGCACCCGCACGACCACGTCCGTTTCGCCAGGCTGCCCGAGCCTGCCAGACCGGCTCCGCCGACCCGCGAGAACCTGGAAGAGCGCCTGGCCGATGATGTGATCTGGTGGCACGAACGCTCAGGACACAAGATCGTCTATTGGGGCGGTATCGCCCACACGATCAACTCTCCCGGCCATCTGGGTGGCCACCTGCGTGCGCGCTTCGGGCCCGGCTACCTGTCCATCGGCCTGACCTTCACCTGCGGCGCGCTGCCCCAATCGGTACCCAGCCCGCCGGCGGACTTCGCCGAGACGCCGTTGAGCGCCGCCGGCCTGGACGCGTTCCTGCTCGACCTGCGCACGCCCGGCCCTGAACCGGTACGCGCCTGGCTGCAGGCCCCGGCCAGAACCCGGCTGATCGGCCCCGCCCAAGACCCCACAGAACACCTGTCCGGCGGAACGTTCGGCGGCTGGTTCGACCTCGTCGCACATCACCGGCGGGTGACCCCCGTTCACCTCATCTCCATCTGACAAAGCAGGAGGCGCCATGAACACTCTCCACGGCAAGACCGCCCTCGTCACCGGCGCGAGCAGGGGAATCGGCCGGGCCATCGCCCTGCGCCTGGCCCGCGACGGCGCCCGCGTCGCCGTCCACTACGGCGGCAACGGGCAAGCCGCCAAGGAAACGGTCACCGCGATCGAGGCGGCAGGCGGGCAGGCCTTCACCTTGCAGGCCGAACTGGGCACGCCCGGCGACGCCGCACACCTCTGGGCCGCCTTCGACGCGCGCGCCGACGGACTGGACATCCTGGTCAACAACGCGGGCATCCTCAACGACGAGCCCGGCATCGAGCACGTGACCAGGCAGCAGTTCGAGCGGATCTTCGCCGTCAACACCACCGCCCCGTTCTTCGTCACCAAGCTCGCGCTGCCGCGGCTGCACGACGGCGGCCGGATCATCAACATCTCCACGATGCTGACCCGCGGCTCGGCCATGCCCCAGTCCATCGGCTACGCCATGTCCAAGGGCGCGCTCGATGTGCTCACCTCGACGCTCGCCAAGCAACTCGGACCGCGCGCGATCACCGTCAACACCGTGGCGCCCGGCGTCATCGACACCGACATGCACCAGGGCAGGCTCGTCGGGGACGCGCTGGCCTGGCTGTCGTCGCTGTCGCCCATGGGCCGCGTGGGCACCCCCGGGGACGTCGCCGACGCAGTGGCCTTCCTGGCCTCCGACGACAGCCGCTGGGTGACCGGGCACTGGCTGGACGCCTCAGGAGGAACCCTGCTGTGACGGGTCACGACGGGACCGCCCCACCCATGTGAACGCCCAGACGGCCCTCGTACCGCCGGCGAGTAGTGCTCCGTGGTCCACGTGATGACAGCATTGGTCGAAACGGTCAAACACCAGGCCTGGTCGGCCTGGTCGCCCAGCTGCGGCTTGGTGATGGCGCTCTGGTGGGTGTAGTGCAGCAGGCCATCGGCGCCGGCCGCCTCCCACCGGGCACTGATCCAAGCGTCATCCGGGACGTCAGAGCAGCAGGCGCACCGCGGCGAGCAGGGTGAGCCCCAGCGTGATGCGTTCGAAGAGTGTCCGGTCGATCCGGCCGATCACGGCACGCCCGGCCGCGGCCCCGGCCAGCACCGCGGGGGTGCCCAGTGCGGCGAACAGGAGGGTGGCCGGGGTGATCAGGCCGAGCGCGACGCTGAACGGCACCTTGAAGGCGTTGATCGTCAGGAAGAACCACGCGCTGGTCCCCAGGAAACCCAGCATCGGCAGGCCCGCCGCCAGGAGATAGACGGCCATGATGGGCCCCGCGGCGTTGGCCGTCATGGTGGCGAAGCCGGCCAGGACGCCCGCCAGGGCCGCCACGGGGCGGTGGTGGGCGAGGGAGTCCTCCTGCGCCCGGCGCCGGTTCCACAGGTGCACGACGACGATCACCACCAGGATCACGCCGATCAGCCGTCTCATCTGCGCGTCGTCGACCCAGCGCACCACGAACGCGCCGGCGACCACGCCCAGGGCGACCCACGGAAAGAGCCTGATCAGCCTGGGCCAGTCGGCATGGCGGCGGTAGGAGAACACCGCGACCACGTCGCCGACGAGCAGTAGCGGCAGCAGCATGCCCGTGGACTGCCTGGTCGGCAGCACGAGCGCGAACAGGGCGATCGCCACCGTCCCCGCTCCGGAGACGCCGGTCTTGGAGAAGCCCACAAGGAACAGGGCGGCCAGCAGCACCACCCACTGGACGGCGTCAAGGGAGAGCATCGGCCTCGCCGGAAACAGGGCACGAAGGGGGCGTACCGGATGTGAGAGGTCAGAGGCGACGGTACATGATGCGCAGGCCGACGGAGTCTTCGGCCGGCACCCCGTCTGGATGCCCGGTACTGGTCACGCAAGCCTTTCGGTCGCGTCCGCCGGGTGGGCCGCGGCCTCCGCTCGACCCGGGGGGAAGTGGCTGTCGACTTCCGGCCGTCCGTCCGAATCTGGCGGTCTCGACTGTCAGTGGTGGCCGCAACGCTCTGAGCTGATTGTCGTTCAGAGGGGGGCCCGATGGCGTTCCGGGCCGTGCACGCCGGCCCCACGCACACAGCACCCCAGGAGAGACCCGTTATCGTGCGTTGCGTATCCCGAGAATGTAGGTCGCGGTAAGCGCAACGGCACGGTCTTCGTCATGTGACAGATCTGCGAGGGCACGTGATGCTGTGATTCCCGGGATATCCGCGAGCGCCTGTGTCAGCCGTCGACGTGCAGACGATTCACCGGTGCCGTGGGCGAGGCGATCAACGAGCCTGATGGCGATCTGATCCGCCAACGCGGGACGACTCGCCAGCGCGCTCAGTGCATCGGCTGCATCGACGTCATTCGTCCCCTCGACGACCATATCGATGAGCGTCGGGACCGCGTCGGCTACTCCACGTGCCCCGAGCGCCAGAGCCGCATACCTGCGGACCACGATGTCGGGGTTCGCGAGGGCGTCCTGCAGCAGTGCGGTCGCCTCACCGTGCGGAATCTCGACGATGGACTGGACGGCACGTTTCCGCACCTCGGCCACCGGTGAGCCGAGGCCCTCCGCCAGCAGCGCCAAGCCGTCATCGCCCGACCGCGCCAACGCCCATCGAAGGGCTCCGGCGACGTTCGGGTCCGTCTCGCTCAGCGCTGCCTCGACCAGCGCTTCCACGGGCATCGGCGCCTCGTCGACCGAGGACAAGGCCGCGCGCTGGCGCTTCCCGGCGCTCTTTGACCCCAGCGCCTGCAGGAGTGCGACGATCTGGAGGACGTCCTCCCAGCCGGCGGGTTCTACGGCGTCGATCCGGCGCAGGCGCGTGAGCAACTCCGTTTCAGCCGCAATGCGTTCTCGCGTCTGGCGGATGAGGTCGTCGACGAGCTCCGAGGGCGTGAAGCCGGGATCATCGAGCGCGCGCCCGACTTCACGAAGCGACAACCCCAAGGACCGCAGGCTCTCGATATGAAAGATCCGCCGAACGTCCTCGCTGGAGTACTCCCGATAGCCTGCGCCGCTACGACCCGTTGGCCGCACCAGGCCGAGCGAGTCGTAATGCCTGAGCATGCGGGCGCTGACCCCGGACCGTCGTGCCACATCACCGATCAACACGGCCCATCACCCCTCCTTGCTGGTCCCGCCGAGGGCCACCACGCGCTTGGCCTCCTCGATCGCGAACTCGAATCCGGCATCCGGGTCGCCCAACAGCCGTTCCGTGGCGATCGCGTGCGCGCGCACGCGCGGGTCGAGATCCGTCATCGCAACGCTCAGCGTGGGCACAATCACCTCACCGAGCGCCACCAGCGCCCGGCTGAGGCTCAGCTGCGTCTCACGTTCGCCGCGCCCGAGCTGTGCCGACAACACTGCGGCCAACTCGGGCTCTTCACCTTCGGGCACGAGCACGACCGCTGCCCGCCAAGCGCTCCGCGCCACCTCATCGTCGGCGTCGGACAGAAGCGCCCGTGTGATCGCCGGCCACGCTTGCCGATCCCCGATCTTGGACAGCGTGTGCAACGCCTGACTTCGTGCCTGCGCACGCTCCGAGCGGAGTTCCCTGAGAAGCTCTGGGACCGTCATTGATGCTGAGTGGCGGGTGAGTGCCCATGTAAGCATGTCGCGCACGTAGAAGTCGGGTTCGATCGCGCATCGTTCGATGAGCTTGTCGATGAACCGCGGGTCAGGGGTCGTGCCGACCGCTAGCGCCGCCCGCAGCCGCACTGGCGAGCGGCTGTCCTCCAGCCCCTGGAAAGCTCGAATCGTATCCGTGTCCTGTTTCTGCATGGTCATCGGGACCACCTCCTTGGCAACAGTGAAGACCTTGTCACCGTGTCAAGGTCAAGCGGGGTCACGCCGCGAGATCATCAGGCACCCTCTGTCCATCGAGTTCGGTGCTTGTCAAGGCAGCCGAGACATGCGTGACGTTATGAGGCATGTTCACGTGTACGCCGACATCACGCAACGTCACGAATCACGAGTTGTGACACAGGCACTCAGCCTTCGGCGTCCTCCCCGCCCCCCGGCACAGTCGATCACCGCATCTACAAGATCGTTTGCTTTGACCGTACAGTGCATGGCGCGGTGCGCGGCCTCCGATCAGGGGCGGCGGCCCGCAAGGACGCAGAACTCGTTCCCCTCCGGGTCGGCGAGTACGACCCAGCTCTCATCGCCTTGGCCGACGTCGGCGTGTCGAGCACCTAGGTCGAGCAGGCGACGGACCTCTTCGTCTTGCTCCCTGTCGGTTGGGTTGACGTCGAGGTGGAGCCTGTTCTTGACGGTCTTGCCCTCGGGCACGCGCGCGAATGTCAACGTCGGTGGCACTGGGCCAAGGTGGTTCTTGCCTTCAGGCACCATAGGGGAGCCAATTGTGACAATTCCATCGTCTTCTTCTTGCACCTCGTAGCCAAGGACCGAGCACCAGAACCGGGCGAGACCGTTGGGATCGGCACAGTCGATCGCAAGGTCGGTGAACTTACTGGTCATGTCAGGACCTCCCGGTCAAGTAGCGGGTCCGCCAAAGGCCACACGCTAATCGCAGTGTTCGACAGCGAGGTAGGCCGCGCGTGGTGTGCGTTTCGGATGGCTACGAGCACAGCCGTACGGCCCGTGCGCTCGCCCCGCACAGAGCCTATGAGCACACGTGGTGAATTCCCGCAGGCGTATCGGGCTCCACGGGCGGGCACAGGTGAAAGTTTCAGTCGCCACCGGGCACAGGGGCGCTGGACCGCGTCTCGCCGGCGCCTGGTAGCCGCAGGTGGAAAGGGATGCGGCGGGCGCCGGAACCTCTTTGAGCACCGAGGCCACGGCATCCCCGATGGCTCCGGGAGGGGATTTTCGGTATGTGATGAAGGTTCTGAAAGCGCTTTCCAAACCCGTATCCGCTCAACCACAAGGGGAGAGCATGTCCCGATCATCACCACCGCCCCCGCGCCGCCTGCGCGTGATCTGCTCGGCGGCCGCGCTCGCGCTCGCCACGAGCCTGGCTCCGGTCCTGGTCGCCCAGGCCGCGGCGGCCGGCTGCCGCGTCGACTACTCGGTGTCCACCCAGTGGTCGGGAGGCTTCACCGGCAACGTGGCGCTCACCAACCTCGGTGACCCGGTCAACGGCTGGACCCTGAACTGGAGTTTCGCCGCCGGGCAGCAGGTGACCCAGGCCTGGAACTCCACCGTCACCCAGAACGGCACCCAGGTGAGCGCCACCGACGCCGGCTACAACGCCGCGATCGCCACCGGCGCCACCGTCTCCTTTGGTTTCAACGCCTCCTGGAACAACTCCGCCAACCCGGCGCCGGCGGTGTTCACGCTCAACGGCGTCGCCTGCACCGGCTCGACCGGCCCGACCCCGACCCCGACGGTCACCCCGACTCCCACGCCCACTCCCACTCCCACGCCCACTCCCACGGTGACCCCCACGGTGACCCCCACTCCGTCCGCCGGCGCCCGGCAGGTCGAGGACCTCGACCGCGGGCTGATCAGCGCCCGCTCCGGCAGCGGCAACTTCGTCGCCTGGCGCCTGCTGGGCACCGACCCGGCGGACGTGGCCTTCAACCTCTACCGGGGCTCGACCAAGGTGAACGCCTCGCCCATCACCGCCTCCACCAACTACTTCGACTCCGGCGCCGCGGCCGACGCCTCCTACACCGTGCGGGCGGTGGCCGGCGGCACCGAGCAGGCCGCCTCCGAATCCTCCCTGCGCTTTTCCGGTGGCAACTACCTCGACGTGGCGATCCAGCCCCCCTCCGGCGGGACCACACCCGACGGCGTCGCCTACACCTACGCCGCCAACGACGCCAGCGTGGGCGACCTCGACGGCGACGGCCGCCACGAGGTGATCCTCAAGTGGGAGCCCACCAACGCCAAGGACAACTCCCAGTCCGGCTACACCGGCAACGTCTACATCGACGCCTACCGGCTGGGAGGCGGACGGATGTGGCGCATCAACCTCGGGCGCAACATCCGCGCGGGCGCGCACTACACGCAGTTCCAGGTCTACGACTACGACGGTGACGGCCGGGCCGAGGTCGCGATGAAGACCGCCGACGGCACGGTGGACGGCACCGGCACCGTGATCGGCAGCTCCTCCGCCGACTACCGCAACTCCTCCGGATACATCCTGTCCGGCCCCGAGTACCTGACCATGTTCAACGGGCAGAACGGCGCGGCGCTGTCCACGGTCAACTACGACCCGCCCCGCGGCACGGTCTCGGCCTGGGGTGACTCCTACGGCAACCGGGTCGACCGGTTCCTGGCCGGGACCGCCTACCTGGACGGCACCCGGCCGAGCCTGATCATGGCCCGCGGCTACTACACCCGTACCGTCGTGGTGGCCTGGGACTTCCGTAACGGCTCGCTGACCCAGCGCTGGAAGTTCGACTCCAACAGCGCGGGATCGGCCTACACCGGGCAGGGCAACCACCAGCTCTCGGTCGCCGACGTCGACGCCGACGGCAAGGATGAGATCGTCTACGGGGCGATGACCCTCAACGACAACGGCACGGTCCTGTGGAACACCGGCCTCGGCCACGGGGACGCGTTGCACGTCGGCGATCTCAACCCGGCAAGGAGCGGCCTGGAGGTGTTCAAGGTCGACGAGGATGCCTCCAAGCCCAGCTCGTGGATGGCCGACGCCCGCACCGGGCAGATCCTGTGGCAGACCGGCTCGGCCGGCGACAACGGCCGGGGCGTGTCGGCCGACATCTGGTCCGGCAGCGCCGGAGCCGAGTCGTGGTCGGCCTCCGGCGGGGACGGCATCTTCAACACCTCCGGCCAGATCGTGGGCCGCAAACCCTCCTCGACGAACTTCCTGGCCTGGTGGGACGCCGACCCGGTACGGGAGCTGCTGGACGCCACCAAGATCGACAAGTATGGCACGAGCGGTGAGACCCGCCTGCTGACCGCCGGCGGGGTGCACTCCAACAACGGCACCAAGGCCACCCCGGCACTCTCGGGTGACCTGCTGGGCGACTGGCGCGAGGAGGTCATCTGGGCCACCTCCGACAACACCGCGCTGCGGATCTACACCACCACCGCCGTCACCGACCGGCGGATCCACACCCTGATGCACGACACCCAGTACCGGACCGCGATCGCCTGGCAGAACACCGCCTACAACCAGCCGCCGCATCCGAGCTTCTTCATCGGCTCGGGCATGTCGGCCCCGCCCAGGCCCAACGTCTACGTGCGCTGAGGGAAGGGCTCAAAGGAGCGGGACCAGATCGGGGCCGACGACGTGCCCCTGATGGAGGTCGGGTTCGTTCTGGTCGTGCCGGAAGTGCCCGGCGTACCAGACGACGACGTTGGTGGCGCTGACGCTCTCGCCGTTGACGAAGCGGTTCAGCATCGCCCGGTTGTCGGAGCCGGGGTTGCCGTCGTAGAGCTCGGCCGGGTGGTGGCGCAGGAACCACAGGTCGGCGACACCGTAGGGGTCTGCGGTGTTGTCGTGCTCACCGGGGTGTATCCGCCACCCCCGGCCGCTGGTCTTGTCGGTGACCTGCCAGAACAGTGCGGGAGGACGCCTTCTTCTGGCGACCTCCCGCACGATCGTCACCGGCTGGGGCACGGTCGAGCCGGTGTCGTCGAACTGCTCGATCACGTCGTTGGCCGAGCCCTCCACGTCGAAGTCGAAACGCCAGTAGACGTGGTGGCGGTGGCGCATGCAGGTGCGCGGGTTGCGCACCCCGGCGAAGCCGAAGCGCGGCCTGATCGTGCCCTCGTCGCTCAGGCGCCACTCCGAGGCGTAGCGGTACCAGCCGGCCGCCAGCTCGCTGACGATGCGCAGCTCACCGCCCGTGTGGTGGAAGGCCACGCCCTGGAAGTTGCCGGCGTCGTTGTCGCCCCGCTCCAGGATGGTGCGCGGAGGCTCCGAGCAGATCCGCCACCCCCAGCCCACCGGGTCGGTGCCGGTGGCGGAGAAACGGGTCTCCTGGTTCTGCCAGTCGCGGTAGGTGACGCCGTCCTCCTCGTACTGGACGTTGAGGATCGGCACGTGCGCCTGGCGCAGCACGAGCCTGCCCCGGTAGCGCACCTGCCTCAGCTCGACCCCGGAGCCGTCGCCGGGGTTGGCCGGCGAGGAGGCCCGGGGCCGCACCACGACCATGCTCCACAGCTCGGTGCCGCCGTCGACGACGCGCAGCCGCACCTGGTCGGGGCCACCCTGGTCGCGCAGGCTCTCCACCCCCACCGGCAGGTGCGACTCACAGTCGCCGGGGTGCATCGCGACACTGACACCGGCGGGGGACCAGTCGACGTCGCCGGTGGCGATGTCCACGGCCACGATGCGGTGCCTGGTCTCCCCCGAGGGGTGGTAGATGCCCAGGGTGGGACGGCGGGTGGTGGTGCCGTCGGGGTTGTCCAGATCGGCCAGGGGCGGCATGGGCTGGTAGATCAGCACGTCGTCTCCGGCGGGGAAGCGCTCCTCGGCCCGCAGGATCGCCGCCGCGGCCCGCAGCTCCTCGGGGCGCGGGTTGGGCCGGTAGGCGCTGGGCAGCACCTGCGCCCCCTCGGGCCGGTCCAGAGTGCCGCGCAGCTCGACCCCCCGGTTGGAGACCGGATCGAACACCGCTGCCCGAAACGAGGCGTTCTCATCTGGATCGTGGCCGAGCGCCACCGCCGGGCCCACGATCAGCCCTGCGGCGTCGGCGACCCGCAGGTGCTCGCGCACGTCGGGGTGCGCCGCGGCCACCTCGCGCACCCGCTCGGCGGCAAGCTCCGCCCGGCCGACCGCCTCGATGATCACCTGTACGGTCATGCCGGCCTCCCCGTCGTGACGTTCACCGGCCGTCCCACCTCCGGCATACGGCGCCTCCCCGTCATACCGTCCCGATGCGGCGCTGGGAAGACCCAAGATCGCGGAAACCGTCCGCGCCGCCGGGGAGCATGGACCCCGGCCCGGCAACGGCCCTGCGCCCGCACGGTGTGCTCCAGGCGCCGGTGGCGGAGCTGTTCGTCAACTGGCGGGCGAGTGTGGACTTCGACCGGCTCAAGGCGATCGACAATCCACCGGCGGCCAGACCGCCGACACCGCTCCTCCACGGCGGCGACGACAGCACGGTGCCGGTGCGGCGCTCCGGTTCGGCCGGCCGCTGCGCTATGAGGAGTTCCCGGGCGCCGAACACACCGGCTCCTGGAACACCGACCGCACCCGCGTCCTCGACTGACCGGCCCTCGCGAGGAGACGGCCCGCACAGGTCACCGCGAGTGACCTCGGCCGGTCGGCGGCAGGTTGTTGGCCGTCCTCAGCCACGGTCGAGCCGGATGGCGATGTCGAGGACCTGGCGGTTGGCGGGAAAGGCGCCGTAGTTGTAGTTGACGGCGCCGGTGAGCAGGTTGATGCCGTAGAACCCGTAGCGGCCGGCGACCTTCAGCGCGGCGAAGGCACTGTTGGAGACGGTGACTCCGTCGCGCAGCGAGCTGTAGACGTCGAAACCCGCCGCGCCGCTCGCGGCCACCCGCAGGCTGCCGGTCTGCACCAGGGTGCCCGCTCCCGCGGGCGACTGCAGGCTCACCTGGCCGGTGGTGGTGTTCACGCCGAAGAGCGTCGTGGCGGTGTCCGGGCTGAGGTCGTTGTTGGTGTATCCGGCACCCGACACACCGGTCGCGACCGTTCCCACCACGGCAGGCGGGACGGGCGGGAGGGTCAGCGTACGGTCGGCCACGGTCTGCCCGGCGGCCGGGCCGCCCGTGGGGTCGTCGAGGTTGTGCCGCAGGTTCTGCCCGGTGTCGCTGATCACACGCAGCCGGTTGGCCGCGGGACTGAAGTCGACGCCGAAGTGGTAGCCCCTCAGCGCCACGGTCAGCTGGGAGACCTTGACCGCCTTGGCCGGGCCGCTGAGCGTGTAGACGCCGCCCCGGTCTCCGACGCCGTACAGCCTGCCGTTCTGCACGCGGTAGTCGATGCCCACCAGCCGGGTGTCGCCGTCGAGCCCGCGGATCCTGCCCAGATCACGCGTGCGGCCGGGGGAGCGGATCGCAAAGCCCACCAGACGCTGGTCGCCGGTCAGCCCTATGACGTCGATGCCGGGCCGCCCGGCGGCCGGCGGGGCCGCGGCGCCGGCTGTCGCCACCGTGCCCAGCACCATCATCAGGGCGGTGAGTGTCCTTCGCATGTGCCTCTCCTTCGCAGCCGGGTGCCGTGAGCCCCGGACTTCGGCGGCAAAGCCGTTACGGATCGGAGAGACTCCATCACACACGGTGCCCGTCTGGCCCGCGAAGAGGGGAGGAGACACCGGCGTGTCCGCGATTCACCTCGCCCGCCCGTGTACCGGCCCCGGCGAAACCAGCGAAACCTCGCATCCGGCGGTCTCGGTACATGAGGCGGGCGGGGGCGAATCCGAAACCAGCTGCCCGGGGCAGCCGTCGCCGGGTGAGCCCGGCTTGGAGCCGAAGGTCGGCTGCGGCACAATACCCGCCATGAACACCCCTCCGGCGTCCCCCACTCCCGGCAGCGTGCTGGAGGCCGTGCTCGAACGCATCACCTATGCCAACGAGGAGAGCGGCTACACCATCGCCAGGGTGGCCGTCGATCGCTCCAGCGACCTGCTGACCGTGGTCGGGCCGCTGCTGGGAGCCCAGCCCGGCGAGTCACTGCGGCTGACCGGGCGCTGGACCTCCCACCCCAAGTACGGCAAGCAGTTCGAGGTGTGGTCCTACACCACCGTGCTGCCCGCCACCGTGCAGGGCATCCGGCGCTACCTGGGCTCCGGGCTGATCAAGGGCATCGGGCCGAGGATGGCCGAGCGGATCGTCGAGCACTTCGGCGTCGAGACCCTGGAGGTCATCGAGACCACCCCCGAGCGGCTGGTCGAGGTCCCCGGCCTCGGCCCCAAGCGGACCAAGATGATCGGTGTCGCCTGGGCGGAACAGAAGATCATCAAAGAGGTGATGATCTTCCTGCAGGGGGTCGGCGTGTCCACCTCGATCGCGGTCCGGATCTTCAAGCAGTACGGCGACAACTCCATCACCGTCGTCAAAAGCGAGCCCTACCGGCTGGCCGACGACGTGTGGGGCATCGGTTTCAAGACCGCCGACACCATCGCCCAGGCCGTGGGCATCCCTCATGACAGTCCCGAGCGCGTCAAGGCGGGCCTGCGCTACACCCTTTCCCAGGCCGCCGACGACGGCCACTGCTACCTTCCGGCGCCCAACCTCGTCGCCGACGCGGTGAAGATCCTGGAGGTCGCCGCCGAGCTGACCACGCGCTGCCTGCAGGAGCTCATCGCCGAAGAAGGCGTGGTCGCCGAGGAGATCCCGGTCGGCGACGGCACCGTCCCCGCGGTCTACCTGGTGCCCTTCCATCGCGCCGAGCTGTCCCTGGCGGGTGCCCTGCGCACCCTGCTGACCTGCGAGCACGACCGGCTGGGGGTCTTCGGCTCCGTCGACTGGGACGTCGCGCTCAAATGGCTGCGCACCCAGACCGGTGCCGACCTCGCCGAAGAACAGGCCCACTCGGTGCGGCTGGCGCTGACGCAGAAGGTCGCGGTGCTGACCGGAGGCCCGGGCTGCGGCAAGAGCTTCACCGTGCGCTCCATCGTCACCCTGGCCCGGGCCAAGAAGGCCAAGGTGATCCTGGCCGCGCCCACCGGCAGGGCGGCCAAGCGCCTGGCGGAGCTGACCGGCCACGAGGCCACCACCGTGCACCGGCTGCTGCAGCTACGCCCCGGCGGGGATGCCACCTTCGATCGTGACAACCCCCTGGACGCCGACCTGGTCGTGGTCGACGAGGCCTCGATGCTGGACCTGCTGCTGGCCAACAAGCTGGTCAAGGCCATCGCCCCGGGCACGCACCTGCTTTTCGTGGGCGACGTCGACCAGCTGCCCTCGGTCGGCGCCGGCGAGGTGTTGCGCGATCTGCTGGCCGCCGAGAAGGAGATCCCCCGGGTACGGCTGACCCACATCTTCCGCCAGGCCCAGGAGTCCGGTGTCGTCGTCAACGCCCACCGGGTCAACACCGGCCTGCACCCGGCGCTGGAGGGCATGAGCGACTTCTTCCTGTTCCCGTGCGAGGAACCCGAGGAGATCGCGGCGCTGACCGTGGACGTGGTCACCAACCGCATCCCGCGCAGATTCGGCCTCAACCCACGCCGCGACGTGCAGGTGCTGGCCCCGATGCACCGGGGCGCGGCCGGGGCGGGCAACCTCAACCACGTGCTGCAGGAGGCGCTGACCCCCTCGCGCGAGGGCATGCCCGAGCGCCGCTACGGCGGGCGGGTCTTCCGGGTCGGCGACAAGGTCACCCAGCTGCGCAACAACTACGAAAAGGGCGCCGCCGGGGTGTTCAACGGCACCGTGGGCCTGGTCGTCGACATCAAGCCCGACGAGCACAAGCTGACCGTGCTGACCGACGAGGACGAGAACGTCGAGTACGCCTTCGACGAACTGGACGAGCTGGCCCACGCCTACGCGGTGTCGATCCACCGCTCCCAGGGCAGCGAGTACCCGGCGGTGGTGATCCCGCTGGCCACCAGCGCGTGGATGATGCTCCAGCGCAACCTGATCTACACCGCGATCACCCGGGCCAAGAAGCTCGTCGTCATCGTCGGCTCCCGCCGCGCGCTGGCCCAGGCGGTGCGCACCCGCGGCGCCGGGCGCCGCCACACCAGCCTCACCCACCGCCTGCGCCGGTCCTAGGGGGCGGTTTCCGCCAGGCCGGTGACGCCCAGCAAGCGGGCCAGGGCCTCCTGCCCGGCGGCGGTGACGGCCAGGGCGCGTCCCGAGCCGATCCGGCTGACCCAGCCGCGCTCCAGCGCGGTCGCGCAGAGCACGGCCCCGGCGGTGCCGGCCAGGTGGTGGCGGCGCTCGGTCCAGTCCAGGCAGGGCCGGGCCAGCAGGCGGCGCCCGCCGACCGGCAGGCAGACCTCCAGCTCGGTGGCGAACCATGACAGCCCGGCGTCGCTGAGCGCGAAACCGGCGTCCTGGCGCAGCAGGCGGCGCGCGACGAGCGCGTCGGTGATCATCACTCCGAGCCGCCCGGCCAGGTGGTCGTAGCAGGTGCGGGCGGCCGCCAGCGCCCGGGTGGCGCTCGCGGCGCGCAGCGTGGCCGGCCGCGCACCGGCATCGGCGCCGGCGTGGGCGGCCAGGTCCTCGATGAGCTGGGCCACGCCCGGCCCGGCCAGACGCACGTACCGGTGGCGTCCCTGCCGCTCCTCGGTCAGCAAACCGCCGCCGATGAGCTGTGACAGGTGCTCGCTGGCGGTCGAGGCCGCCACGCCGGCGTGGGCGGCCAGCTCTCCGGCGCTCCAGGCGCGCCCGTCCAGCAGCGCCAGGCAGAACCTGGCGCGCGTGCCGTCGGCGAGCAGGGCGGCCAGCGCGGCGAGCGGGACCGGGGGAGTGAGAGTCATGTGCCCATCATCGGCCCGGGACGCTTCGGCGCCGGCCGAAGCCTCCCTCTTTCCGGCTCCGGGCCCCGCCGTGGCCAGGCCGCCCACACCTGACTCCCGGTCGGGATTTTTCCTACTTTAGGAAGAGACCGAAACGTTACCAAACCGGTCGCAACCATGCACAGTCACCATGCATCTCCTATTAGTGTTTTTAAGGGCAGTTTGCTGTAGTGGGGGAGAGAAATTGTGCTGACCGTGGAACGCCACAGGACGCCACTGGCCGCTCTGGCCCTGGCGACCGCGGCGGTGCTGGCCACCGCCTGCTCTACCGGGGCGGACACGAAGGCTCCCGTAGCCGGGCCGGGCGCCGAGGCGCCCAGTACCCCGGCCGCGCCGGAGATAAGGATCAGCCCCGCCGAGGGCAGCAAGACCGTGCGCCCGAACAGGAAGGTCGTCGTCAGCGCCTCCAGCGGCGCGCTGGAGGAGGTCACCGTCGAAACCGGCGGCCAGGTGCTGGAGGGCGACTTCGACGCCGAGCGCACCAAGTGGATCTCCACCACCCCCATGGTTCCCGCCAGCGACTACACCGTCTCGGCGCGCGCGGTGGACGGCACGACCGCCAGCAGTTCCTTCCGGACGCTCAAGCCCGAGCGTGAACTCGAGGTCGCGGACGTGACCCCGGCGATCAAGGGGGAGAAGGTCGGCGTGGGGGCGCCGATCATCGTCACCTTCAACCAGCAGATCGCCAACAAGGCCGGGGTGGAAAAGGCCCTGAAGGTCACCTCGGAGAAACCCTCCCAGGGAGCCTGGCGCTGGATCAACGACACGACCGTGATCTACCGCACCGCGAAATTCTGGCAGCCCCACCAGAAGGTGACCTTCACCGCCCGCCTCAAGGGCGTCCAGGGCGGCAAGGACATGTACGGCGTCAAGGACATGACCAAGGTCATCCACATCGGCGCGGCCCAGATCGCCACGGTCGACACCCGCAAGCACAAGATGATCGTCAAGCGTGACGGCAAGGTCGTGCAGACCATGCTGATCAGCGCGGGCAACGCCAGCACCCGCGAGTACACCACCACCAGCGGCATCCACCTGGCGATGGGCAAGGCCAACCCCGAACGCATGATCTCCCCCGGCCGCAAGAAGGGCGATCCCGGCTACTACGACCTGATGATCAACCACGCGGTCCGCTTCTCCAACAGCGGCGAGTACGTGCACGCGCTGAACAACGTCTGGGCCCAGGGACGCCGAAACGTCAGCCACGGCTGCATCAACTCCCGCCCCGACCAGGCCAAGTGGTACTACGACCAGGTCCAGCGCGGCGACGTGATCACCATCACGGGCACCGACCGCGAGATGGAGTGGAACAACGGCTGGGGCTTCTGGCAGATGCCGTACACGCAGTGGAAGAAGGGCAGCGCCCTGGCCTGACCTCGCGGACTGACCCCGCACCGGCGCCACCACGTACCCCGGATACGACGGTGGCGCCGGCGGCCGATGAGAACTCCAGCAAAGGAACAGGTTTGCGACTCCACCGGCAGGTCCTCATCTTCGACGCCGACGACACGCTCTGGGAGAACAACGTACTTTTCGAGCGCGTCGTCGAGGACTTTCTCGACTGGCTGGCGCATCCGACCCTGGAACGGGCCCGGATCCGCGCCGTCCTCGACGACATCCAGGCCGCCAACGCCGTCACCCACGGCTACGGCAGCACGATGTTCCTGCGCAGCCTCGGCGAATGCTTCGAACGACTGCGCGAGCGGCCGGCGACCGCGCAGGAACGCCGCCACATCGACGAGCTGGCACTGACCCTCCTGCAGCGCCGCGTGGAACTCGTCCCCGGCGTCGCCGAGACACTCACCGCCCTGGGCGAGCGGCACGAGCTGCTGCTGCTCACCAAGGGCGCCCTGGACGAACAGCGGCGCAAGCTGGAGGCCTCACAGCTGGCCCACCACTTCCGCGACGTGCACATCGTGGCGGAAAAGGACGTCACCACCTACCGGTGGCTCACCCGCGAGCACGCGCTGGCACCCGCGACGACCTGGATGATCGGCAACTCCCCGAAGTCCGACATCCTCCCCGCCCGGCAGGCGGGCATGAACGCCGTCTTCATCCCCAACGACCACACCTGGGCGCTGGAGCAGAGCGAGCTGGACCCCGGCGACGAGCGGGTACTGCGACTGAGCAGATTTCCCGACCTGCTCGATCACTTCTGATCCCGCACCGGGAAGGCTAGAGCAAGGTGAGCTGGGCCTGGCGGGGCAGCGCCAGCGGCAGGGGCTGCTCGGGCCGCACCGGACCCATGCCGTAACGGGCGGCCAGGTGCAGGACCTGGTCGGTGACGCGGCGCACGTAGCCGGCCTCGGCATCGGCACTTCTGGCGTACAGCTCGCCGTAGCGGGGTGCCAGCGCCGGATGGTGCTCACCCAGCCAGGCCAGATACCACTCACGAGCACCCGGAGGCAGGCGCAGCACGTGCGGGACCAGGCTGACGGCCCCGGCGTCGGCGACCCGGCGCACGGTGGCCGCGAGCTGGTCGGGGGAGTCGGTCAGCAGCGGCAGGATCGGCGCCATCGCCACCCCGCACGCCACCCCCCGCTCGTTCAGCTCGGCCACCAGCTCCAGGCGCTTTTGCGCGCTGTGGGCGCCGGGCTCCACACTGCGGCGGATCCGGTCGTCGACGAAGGCGATCGAGACGACCACCCCCGCCCCCGGAGTGGCGGCCAGCAGATCGGCGTCGCGCAGGATCAGCCGGCTCTTGGTGTGCACGGTGAACGGCGCCCCGGCCTCGCGCAACGCGGTGACCAGGCCGGGCATCAACCGGTAGATGTCCTCGGCACCCTGGTAGCAGTCACCGCCCACTCCCACCGTGACATGCTCGCCGTCCCAGCGCGAGGCCAGCTCCGCGCGCAACCGCCGCACGATGTTGGTACGCACCACGATCCGCGAATCGAAGTCACCGCCGGCGTCCAGCCCCAGATAGCGATGCCCCCGGCGCACCGAGCAGTAGCGGCAGGCCTGGGCGCACCCCCGGTACGGGCTGATGCTCCATCCCTCGGGCGTGCGCTCCAGCGCGGTGCGCGCCTGCACCTCGTAGCAGGTCAGCGCCCCGTGCACCCTGACCAGCGCGGAGCGCTCGATCCGCGGCCTGGCATCGGGCGGCACGGCGAGCAGGGAAGGCGCGTCCCATCGCATACGGCTCAGTGGAACACGCTTTCGACACCGCTCGCAAGTGGACTCCGGACGCGGCGCGGGCACCGCCGACCGGATGAAATGATACGTTCGTACAGATTTTGGGGGAGTGGTCATGGCGTGGTTGATCCTGGCTGGGGCGATCATCGCCGAGATCGTGGCGACCACCGCGCTCAAACTGAGCGACGGCTTCGCCCACAAAGGCTGGGCCGCCCTGGTCGTCGCCGGCTACGCCACCGCCTTCATCCTGCTGGCCCAGGCGCTGAAACTGCAACTGGAGGTCGGCACCGCCTACGCGGTCTGGGCCGGAGCCGGCACCGCGGCCATCGCCGCGATCGGCGTACTGTTCCTCGGCGAGACGATCAGCCTGGCCAAGATCGCGGGCATCGTCCTGATCATCGGCGGAGTCGTGGTACTCAACCTGGCCGGCAGCCCCCACTGACACCCGGCCGGAAATAACGCCTCGCCCGCCAGGGGGCACCTCGCCTACCCTGGCCCGGTGCTGAAACCCACCTACCCCATCCGGACCGACCGCCTGATCCTGCGCCCCTACACCCCGGCCGACCTCGACGCCCTGCACGCCATCCAGTCACTGCCACAGGTGACCCGCTACCTGTACTGGGAACCGCGCAACCGGGAGCAGACCGGCGAGGCACTCCAAACCAAGATCACCCAAACGGAGCTGCTCGAGGAGGGACAGATCCTCACACTGGCGGTGGAACTGGCCGCCACCGGCGAGCTGATCGGCGACGGCATGCTGATCTGGCACAGCCTCACCCACCGCAGCGGGGAGATCGGCTACGTCTTCCACCCCGCCCACCACGGCAAGGGGTACGCCACCGAGACGGGCCTGGCCCTACTGGAACTGGGATTCGACGGCCTTGACCTGAACCGGATCATCGGACGCCTGGACGCCCGCAACGAGGCCTCGGCCCGCGTGCTGGAGAAACTGGGCATGCGCCGCGAGGCACACCTGGTCGACAACGAGATGGTCAAGGGCGAATGGACCAGCGAGCTCGACTACGCGATCCTGCGGCGGGAGTGGCGCGCCCGGCAGTGACGCCCACCGCCTTTAGTTGAAGAACGCCCCTCCGCAGGGCACCATGTCTGCGATGACCATCCTGCATCTGGCCCTGGCCGCCGACTGGGACGCCGCCCTGCGGGCGGGGGAGTACCGCGTCTCCACCCTCGGCCGCACCCTGGACGAAGAGGGCTTCATCCACGCCTGCGCGAGCCACGAACAGCTACGTGGCGTGGTGGAGCGTTTCTACCGCGACGTCACCACTCCCCTGGTACTGCTCAGCGTCGACCCGAGCGGACTGGACGTGCGCATGGAGGTGCCCGCCGACTCACCCGAGGCCTTCCCGCACATCTACGGGCCGCTACCGGTCACCGCGGTGACCTCCGTCCTGCCGTTCGCCCCACCGGGCCTCGGCCCGCACCATCCGCACGACGCCGACCAGGCCGACGCACCTCGAACGGAGCCGTAACAGCAGTAAGCTGCGCGCCATGACCGACGTACCCGGACCGACGATCCGCACTCTCGACTCGACGGTCGTCTACACCAACCCCTGGATGAGCGTGCGTGAGGACCGCATCGAACGCCCCGACGGCTCCCACGGCATCTACGGCGTGGTGGACCAGGTCGACTTCGCCCTCGTCCTGCCCATGGAGAACGACGGCTTCCACCTCGTGGAGGAGTACCGCTACCCGGTGGGGCGGCGCACCTGGAACTTCCCCCAGGGCGGGGTCAAGGACAGCCCCTCGCCCCTGGTCACGGCGCACACCGAACTGGCCCAGGAGACCGGCCTGCGAGCCGCCTCGATGACCCACCTGGGCCGCCTGGACAACGCCCACGGCACGACGGGCCAGCACTTCGACATCTTCCTGGCCACCGACCTGACCGCGGGCACCCCCGACCGCGAGCACACCGAGCAGGACATGCGCCAGGAGTGGGTCTCACGGACGGAACTGGAGCAGATGATCCTGCGCGGCTCGATCACCGACAGCGGCTCGATCGCCGCCTACACCATGTTCCTGCTGCGCGGGGCGGCCTGACAGCCCGGCGAGAGCCGGCGGGGCCCTCACCGATCGGCCGCAAGACGGCTCGACCGCCGCGGGGACGCCGTACCCGAAGAGCAGCCGCGATCCGGTCGTTTCCGGCACGCACACGATGACCTTGTGACGATACGCTCGACTCATGTCGAACCCGATCGTCATCCTCCTTCTGACGGCGGTCGTCGTGGCGGTGGTCATCGCCCTGATCGTCCTTACGGTGCGGGCGGCACAGCACCCCAGAAACACCCTGGTCGGTGGTGGGGTCGGCCCCGAACTCGTGGAACAGGTCCTGAACCTGAAAGCCACCGGCCAGATCGACCAGGCCGTCTTCCTGGTCCGGGGCGAGACCGGTATGAGCCACCGCGCCGCCGCCCGTTTCGTCAGGAAGCTCACGCCGCCCCCTCCGCACTGACCTCCCCGCCCAGACCTCCTTGGGCCGGGTGAGGGAGTGCTCCAGCGCGGTGGCGGTCATTTCGGGATATGCGCTTCCTGGAAGGGGGAAGTGATCCCGGCGTAGGCAAGGTGCATGATCATGCCTTCCGAGCCGTGTTTGAAGTTGTGGCAGTGGTCCATCCAGATGCCCGGGTTGTCCGCGGTGAAGTCGATCTCGAAGATCTCGCCCGGAGCGACGTTGAGCGAGCCGGTCCACCAGGTGCTGCCGGTTGCGTGGGTGCCGTTGCGCGACAACACGCGGACCCGGTGCCCGTGCAGGTGCATAGGGTGGTCGATGAGGCTGCGATTGACGATGCGAACCTTGATCTGCTCGCCCTCAGCCACCATGGGATGTGGGCGTTTGCGACTCCACCTGGCCGACACCGAGCGTGAAGTCGACGATCGCCGCGGTGAAAACCTCGGGTTCTTCGAGATGCCCCAGGTGACCACTGTCTTCCAGCAGGACGAACCGGGAGTGGGCGATGCCCTCGTGCAGCAGCCGCCCCCAAACGGGTCCGCAGATGAAGTCGTGGCCTCCGCTGATGACCAAGGTGGGCGCGGTGATGTCGCGAAGCCGGTCGCGGCTGTCGAAGGGTTCCTCCTCCGCGCGCATCGGATCGACCCACGCGCGCAAGACAGCCCGGATGGGGGCCAGCTCGGATTCGTGGGCCCAGTAGTCGGCGAAGTAGGCGGGCAGGACGGCACGCAGACCCTGCGTGCAGGATTCGTTGTCGGTGGCGGCCAACGCCTGCCGGAAAGCCTCCGGGATGCCGGCCGCCTCAGGCTGGTCGGGGTGACGCTCTGGGAGGTGGTCGAGGTTGCTGAGCGCCTGGTTCCAGAACTCTTCCCCGGTGCGTGGCGAGGTGTCGTACAAGATCATGCCTGCCAGGACGGTGGGGTGGCTCAGCGCGTAGCGCTGCGCCACGAATCCGCCATGGGAGTGGCCGAGCAGGAACAGTCTTCGCGCGCCCAGATGTTCCACGACGCCGTGCAGGAACTGGGCGTAGGTGTCGATGCGGTAGGCCTGCGGCCGGGACAGGTGCCCGGATCCGCCGGTTCCGATCGGCTCCAGGTAGACCAGCGTCAGATGCCGCTCCAGTTCTGGCATCCGCAGGTACTCCCAGCCGAGCCCGGGCCCGCCGGAGTGAACAAGGCAGAGCGGGCCGGAGCCTGCGACGTGGTAGCGCTGAAGAACGCCCTGAATGCTCACGGTATGGGTGCCGGGCAGCAGCGGGCCGGAGGCGAGGCTCACAAGGTGCTCCTGACGTGGACAGTGCTGCCCCGGGGTTGCCGGGTCAGCACTCAGGTGGTTGCGCCTGGGCTGAAGTAGCGGCGCGGGTTGTCGATGAGCATCACGTCGATCTGGTGGTCGGTGACCCCTGCGTGGATGTGGGTCACGTGCACGCCGGCCTGTTTCAACGCGGATCGCCTGCTCACCGCGCCGGCGATCCGCTCGTCCTCCTGCCACAGGTGCGGGTAGTTGAGCCGGATCTCCGGCGTGGTCACGAACACGTGCTCGTGCATCGGGACCGTCTTCAGCTCATCTACCCGCACCCGCCCGCGGACGGTCTCCGGTTCAGCCGACCGCACGAGCGGCGTCCTGGATGATGCGGGTCACCAGGCCCGGCTGGCTGATCATCGGCACGTGCGAGGCGGCCGTCTCGTAGACCTGGGACTTGGCGCGCTTGTAGAAGAAGCGCTCCAGGGCAGGCGGGATGGCCTTGTCCTTGGTGGCCACCAGCGCCCAGGAGGGGATGGTGCGCCAGGCGGCTCCGGTGGTCTTGTCGGTGTAGGAGGAGGCGGCGAACGGGCGCTGGCCGGCCTGCATGAGGCGAGTGGTGGACACGGGCAGGTCCGCGGCGAACGCGCTGCGGAACTTGTCCGGCTTGAGGTACAGATCGATGCCGGTGCTGCCGTCGGGGCCGGTGAAGGGCACCTCCCGGACGGCGTCGGGGATCTGACTGCCGGGGAACTTCGCGAACAGCTCGGCGAGGGTCTCGCCCTCGTCGGGCGCCATCGCGGCGATGTAGACCAGCGCCTTGACGTTGGGGATGCCGACGGCGGCGTTGGTGATCACGGCTCCGCCGTAGGAGTGGGCGACCAACACGATCGGCCCCTCGATCGACTTCAGGACGCTGGCGATGTACGGCGCGTCGGTGGGCAGGCCGCGCAGCGGGTTGGCCGGCGCCAAGACCGGATAGCCCTTCTCCTGGAGCCTGGGGATCACGCCGTTCCAGTTGGAGGCGTCGGCGAAGCCGCCGTGCACCAAGACGATCGTGGGCTTGGCCGTGGAGGAGGTGTCAGCGTGCGCGGAGGCCGCGGACGCGGACGGCACAGTGAGCAGCGCGGCGGCCAGGCCGCCGGCGGCGACGGCGAGCATGACGCGGCGCGGCAGTGCGGTGGGACGGTTCATGGCTGTCTCCAATGGAGCTTTAGTTGAGAGATTGCGGGCGGATCCGGGGGCGACGCTCAAGCACGCTTCAGTGCGGCGCCGCCCCCGAGGTCAAGCGCCATCGTGGGGCGGCCCGGACCGGGAGGCGACTGGTTCTTGGCCACGGCCAGGCCGGACCGACGTGATGCGCGCAGTCCTCAGGCCGCGGCCTGGCGGATGAGGTCGGCGACCGCGGCGGGCTGGGAGACGTAGACGGCGTGGCTGCCGATGGCCTCGACGACGGACGCTCCGGCACGCTCGGCCATGGTGCGCTGGGCCGGCGGCGGGATCATGCGGTCCTCGGTGGCCACCAGGTACCAGCTGCGCTTGTGCCGCCAGGCCGGCTCGGTGACCACCCCGCCGAGGGCGTCCACCCCCCAGGGGACCTGCGCGTCGGCCATGAACGCGGCCATCTGCGCGGGCAGGTCGGCGGCGAACGCGCCGTGGAACCTGTCACGGTCGAGATAGAGGAAGCCGTCGCGCGGGGGCAAGATGGGCGGAACCGGCGCGCCGGGCGGCGGGTCGGCGATGAGCGCGGCGACCGATTCGCCCTTGTCGGGGGCGAACGCCGCGATGTACGCCAGCGCCGCCACGTTGGGGTGGGTACCGGCCTCACTGATGACGACCCCGCCGTAGGAATGGCCGACCAGGACGGCAGGGCCGTCGAGCACATCCAGCACCTGGCGGGTCGCGGCGACGTCACCCTCGAGCGACAGCGTCGGGTTCTGCACGATCCGGACCTGGAAGCCGTCCCTGGCGAGCTCGTCATAGACGCCCTGCCAGCCGGACCCGTCCACGAAGCCGCCGTGCACGAGCACGATGTTCCTGATGGTGGTCATGGTCACTCCTGCGCTGCTGAACAGGCCCGATGCCTGTCCGACACGCCCCATTCAAGTCGCGAGGAAGATCACGGACCACGCAGAACAGCACGCAGAAGTTCCGCGGAAACCGGCCTTCGGCGTCTCAGCGGGCAGTCGTCGCCAGGTCGTGGCAGCGGCCGCCGGCCTCGGCGTCGCCGCTCGCCTCGAACAGCTCGGCCGCACGCGCGTAGGCTCGGCGGCTCTCCTCGGTCCGGCCTTCCTCGGCAAGGACGACCGCCAGTGTCTCCAGGGCGCGGGCCTGTGAGCTGATCGTCTGGAACTGCTCCATGAGAGCGATTGCCTCGGTCAGTGTGATGATCGCTTCGGCCCGGTGGCCGAGCAGCCTCAGGCAGTGGCCGATACGGGCCAGCGTCTGCGGCCGGGTGAACGACACGATGTCCGCTGTCATGCCCGAGCCTTCGTCGTCCAGCAGGGCACGCACCTCGAGGTACTGCTCCAGCGCCGCCTCGTGGCGTCCGTCGCCGAGAAGGCAGTCGCCGAGAAGGCTCAGACTCTGGCAGTAGGCGTCGATGTCGGCGGCGGCATTGAACATCTCCGCCGCCTTGGCCAGTGAGTCGAAGGCCTCGCTCAGCCGGCCGAGCCGTCGTAGCGCCTCTGCGGTGTACTGGTGGGCCCAGGCGATCTGTGCCGTGGCGCCGCTGCGGGTGGCGAGGTCCAGCGCCTGGGTCGCGTACCGCATCGTGGCTTCCGGGTCCTCGGGCGGCACCAGATGCACCCAGGCCAGGTAGTTGAGTTGCGTGGCGTGCTGAGCCGTGTCACCGAGGGCGGCGGCGGCCTCGGCGCCGAGCGTGAAGACCTCTCCCCAGTGCGGCCAGTGAATCCACCGGTCGGAGAACCAGTGCATCGACTCGGCGCAGTCCAGCACCTCCACGTGCCGGGCCCCGCCCGACGCGGACCGCAGCGCGCCCAGCCAGTTGCCGGAGTTCACGCGCAGCCAGTGGTCGGCCTCCTCGGCGGTGGCGAAATCCTTCAGATCGGCCTTCGGCCGGTCGAAACGGTCGGGCTGGGGGCCGAACCGCTGCCCTGCCATGGTGGCCATCCGCAGCAGCCACGACGTCATCGTCGCGGCGAGCGCGTCACGGTCGGCCGCGGCTTCCTCCTCGTGAAGACGCTCGCGGGCGAACAGCCGCACCAGGTCGTGGAAGCGGTAACGTCCCGAGGTGCCGTCCTGCAGCAGGCCGAGATCGACGAGCTCGTCGAGGGCGTCCCAGGCGTCCCAGGGCGAGATACCGCCGAGCACTGCGGCGAGGGCGGCGTCGAAGTCCCGGCCGGGTACGAGGGACAGTCGGCGAAAGATCCGCCGCGCGGGTGCCGCGAGCTGGTCGTAGGACATCCCGAACGCGGTCGCGATCTTGAGGTCGCCGGCTTTGAGCTGGTCGAGCCGTCGCTCCTCGTCCGCCAGCCGGTCCGCGAACTCGGCGGCCGGCCAGCTGGGCCGGCTGACCAGCCGGTTCCCAACGATCCGCAAGGCCAAGGGCAGGCCGCCGCAGAACTGAGCGAGCTCGCTGATCGCCGCTCCGCCGTCCAAGGAACCACGCTTGGCCAAAATCCCGGTCAGCAGCTCGGCCGCTTCCACCGGCGGCAACGGGCCGAGGCTCAGCCGGTGCACGCCCTCCAGACCGGCCAGCAGCCGCCGGCTCGTCGCGAGCGCTCTGCTGAGGCCGCCACCGGGGAGGATCGGGCGGATCTGCTCCTCCGACCCGGCGTTGTCGAGCACGACCAGAACGCGCCGCTCTCGTAACAGCGACCGGTATAACGAGGCGCGCTCCAGGGGGTCGTGGGGCATGTGCCGCTCGGCGCTGCCGAGCGCGCGCAGTAGTTGCGTCAGGGCGTCGTCGGCGGTGAGGGGCTGGGGGGACATGCCGAACAGGTCGACGAAGAACACTCCGTCTGGAAAGCTCGGCCGCAGGATATGGGCGGCGCGGACGGCGAACGTGGTCTTGCCCAGACCGGCCGCGCCGGTGATGAGTGCAACGCCGGCGGCACCCGGCGAATCGCCGGCGTGCAAAAAGTCGTCCGCCCAGGCCAGCTCGGCGGCACGACCGGTGAAATCGTCAACGGATCGAGGCAGTTCACACAGTCCGGTCGGACGCGCCCAGTGATCCCGCAACCGGCCCTCTCGCGCCAGCTCGATGAACTGCTTACGCTCGCCCTCCCCAAGCGAGAGCGCCTGCGCCAGAGCGGCGACCGTCCGATGCTGGGGTCCGGTGCTGCGCCCGCGCTCCATGTCCGACAGGGTCCGGGCACTGACCCCCGATGCTTCGGCGAGCTGTTCCAAAGTGAGACGTGCCGCGCGCCGATGCCGGCGCAGTAACTCCGCGAAGCTGGGTGGGGTGGGAATGGGTCGCTCCTTCTCGTGACCTGCTGGAGGCGGCTTTGAGCTTACGGGCCAAGGCCGCTGAGCCCAAGGGCCGCGAAGATCGTGCGCAGGGCGGCCGGGGCAGGTACTCCGGAGCGCACGCCCGGTCGATGTCGAACTGCTCGGCGGTGATCCCGGCCCTGCGTCACGCGGGCGCCGCCGAGGCGCGGTTGACCATCACGCTGATCGACAACCCGCGCCGGCACTTCAGGCGAACGCGGTGCGCTGCCCGGGGCCGACGGCCGGCTCAGGGGAGCACACCGCGTTCGTGGCTTCTGCCGGCGGCGCTTCGGTCAGGTTTTGCCGCCTCGGGTTCCGCCGGCCGGCGGGCCGGGCTTCGCGAGGCGTCATAGCGAATCACTTTTCGAAGGAAGAGCGTTGAAGGGTCGCCAGGGCTGGACGATCACCCCCTGATCTCGTCGCCGGATTCTGGAGTGGCCCCCAGCCGGGAGCGGAGAAAGTTCACGATGATCGCCATGACCTGCGTGCTGGTCCAGATTCGGGCAGCGGCCGACAGCGCGCCGTGACCGGCGCCCTGCAGCACATACCGGGTGCTGTCCACGCCGGCGCGGCGCAGGGCCTGGTGCAGGCGGGCGGTTTGCGCAGGAGCCACGATGCGGTCGTCGTCGCCGTGCAACAGCAGAAACGGCGGAGTCTCGGATGTGATGTGGCTGGCCGGGTCGGCGTTGATCACTTCGGCGGGGTGGTCGGCCAGGGCCCGGCCCGGGCCGAGCAGGTAGGCGGGCAGCGCTGCGCCCGACATGGTGTGGGCGGTCACCGTGGCAGGGTCGAAGCCATCGGCCACGGTGGCCAGGTGGGAGGCACCGAACACGTCGACCACCGCGTCGACTCCCGCGCCGGTCACCGCCGCGACGCCACTGCCGGGGTCGGTTGCGGCTATGGCGGCCAGGTAGCCGCCCGCAGATTCGCCCCACAGCGCGGTCCGGGCGGGGGCGATCCCGTACCGGCCGGCGTGGAGGCGCAGGAAGCTCAGCGCCGCGGCGACGTCGGCCAGTCCATCGCGGTAGGTGGCGCCGTCACTGACGGTGCGGTAGTCGATACTGGCCACCACGAACCCTGCCTGGGCGACGTAGCGGCGCCGGCGGGCGGCCATCGCGCGCCGGGCGGTGACGAAACCACCTCCGGTTAGATACAGGACCAGCGGGTGCGGGCCGGGCGCCTGCGGGACCAGGATGTCCATGCGCAGCTTGCGTGCCGAAGCGGCGTACACGATCCCTCGATACGCGCGGGCGCCGCGGCCGGGCTTGATCTGGTCGGCCGGCCTCACGCGCAGCCGGATGCTGTCGGGGTCGTCATCTGGGGCGGCCACGCTGGACGGGCGGATCGGGCGGCCGCTCAGTGCGGCCAGTGCCATGATCAGGCGCATGGTGTTCATGCGAAACTCCTTTCGGGCAGAGGCCGCCAGGGGCGCGCTGCCAGTAGGGACAAGACGGCCAGCACCAGTGCGGCCGGCATGATCAACGCCATCGCGCGCAGCGTGGTGCCGCTCAGCGGGGCGGCCAGGGCGCCGAACAGGTAGGCGGCGCCGCCGGACAGCGCGGATGCGGCGCCGGCGCGGGCGTGGCCGATGGTCTGGGTGATGGTGGTGACGGCGGGAAAGACACCGCCGATGCCGAACAGCATGACGGCCAGGCACAGCCAGGTGCCGGCCAGGGTGGGCGCCAGCGTGGCCTGGATCGCCAGCGCGAGCGCGCCGAGCGTGCCGATGGCGAGGTAGCCCGACAGCAGTGCGGGCAGCGCCACCCGCCGGGCGGTCAGGCCGAAACTCGCGCTGGCGGCGAGCATGGCAGCGGCGTTGACGGCGAACACCAGCCCGTACTGGACGGCGCTCAGCCCGAAGCCGTTCTGGAAGACGTAGCTGGAGGCACCGATGTAGACGAACATCGCTCCGGCGGCCAAGCCGAGGGTCAGGGTGTATCCGGTGAAGGCGCGCTGGCGCAACAGCGCCGCCATGGAGGCGAATGCCGGCCCGAGGCCGCCGGGTGATCGCCGGGCGGGCGGCAGGGACTCCGGCACACCCAGCCAGGTTGCCGCCAGCATCACCAGCCCGAAGGCGGTCAGCGCCCAGAACACCGCGCGCCAGCCAGAGGCGGTCACGATCATGCCGCCCAGCAACGGACCGAGGACCGGCGCCACTCCCAGGATCATTGCCAGGATGGAGAAGTAGAACGGCAGCCGCGGCCCGGCGAAGCGGTCGGTCAGCACGGCACGGGCCAGCACCAGCCCGGCCGCCCCCGCGCAGCCCTGCAGGAAACGGCCGGCCACCAGCAGCGGCGCTGTCGGCATCAGCGCGCAACAGGCCGACAGCAGTGCGAAGGCGGCGGTGCCCGCCACCAGCAGCCGGCGCCGGCCCAGCCCGTCGCTGAGTGGCCCGATCACCAACTGGCCGGCGACCAGTCCGATCAGGAAGGCGCTCATCGACAGTTGCACCGACGACTCGCCCGCGACCAGCTCCCGGCCGAGGTCGGGAAAGCCGGGCACGTACATGTCGACGGCCAGGGGCGCCACTGCGGTGAGCAGGCTCAAGATGGCCAGCAGGACAGGACGCCGAAGCGCCGTGGTGTCTATCATGACATCAAAGGTAACCTGGTAATCAACCAGTTAACAATCGTCGGAGTGAGGATGGCATGAGCCGGAGTACCGATCGCGTCCGTGAGCTGTGGGCCGCGGCCCGTCCCGACCTCGACACCTCCCCGATGGAGGTGGTCGGCCCGCTTAAACGCGTCATCGCCCTGCTGGGCGAGGCGCTGGACCCGCTCTATGTCGACGCCGCGCTCACCGGCGCGGAACTCGATGTGTGCCTGCGGCTGCGGCATGACCCCAGTCCGACCATCGCGCGTCATCTGGCCGACCGGATGCGCCACTCGCGTGCAGCGATCAGCAAGACGCTGACCCGGCTGGAGAGTCGCGGTCTGGTCGTGAGAGAACCCAGCCCGACCGATCGGCGTGCCGCGCTGGTGCGGCTGACGCCCGCGGGCGAAGCGGCCGTCGATGCGATCTTCCCCCGGCAATTGGCCCGGGAGGCCGAGTTGCTGGAGGGATTGGGCGCGGATCGCGAACGCGTGATCGAGGCGCTCAACCTGCTGGCCGATGTCCTGGGCAGGCGCATGTGAGCTGCCTGAGCGCGTTGCGGATGTCGTGAGGTGGTGCCGATCTCAGCCATCGGCGGCGTGTTCGCAGCCAAGACGACGAGCGCGCGACAGGTACGCCGCCGAGGCGGCGAGGTCGGCACTCCATCCAGCCGGCGGGGGCGGCGGCTTCGTCGCGCTCGGGCGAGGTCCCCGCCCGGTCGGCACGCGCCCGGGCCACGTGCGTCGGCAGATCGGTGGCCCGCCTGGAGCTCACCACACGGACCCGACCGGCACCAAAAGGGAGCGCTCCCACGGAAAACGCCTCCCGCACGGACCCACCCCCCGAACTGTTAGCGCAAACACTCGGATACGCTTGGAGTAACTTCGACGAGGCGGACAGGGTGACCCAGCAGGTATCCGGACAGACGTTCTCCGAGCGGCCCAGAGCCGCCGTCATGGAAGACGTCGCCGCGCGCGCGGGCGTCTCGGCCATGACCGTCTCCCGCGTTCTCAACACCCCGGAGAAGGTGCGCCCCGACACCCGCGCCCGCGTCCTGGACGCGGTACGCGAACTCGGCTACCGCCCCAACTTCGCCGCCCGCTCGCTGGTCACCGGCCGCTCGGGCGCCCTGGGGGTCGTCAGCTTCGACACCACCCTGTACGGCCCGGCCTCCACCCTGCACGGCATCGAACAGGCCGCCCGCACCCACGACTACCTCGTCACCATCGTCAACGTCACCACCCTCAACCGCCGCTCCATCGCCGAGGCCGTCAACCGGCTGCGCTTCCAGTCCGTCGACGGCGTCGTCATCGTCGCCCCCCACGAGTCGGCCGCCGACGGCCTGCACCACCTGCCACCGGACCTGCCCGCCGTCGTGGTCGGCGCCCGTGAGAGCCTCCCCGTCCCCGTCGCCGCCGTCGACCAGGCGGCCGGAGCCGTGCGAGCGACCAGACACCTGCTCAGCCTCGGCCACAACACCGTCTGGCACCTGTCAGGCCCCGAGGACTGGATCGACGCCAGCGCCCGCGTCGAGGGCTGGCGCTCGGTCCTGACCGCCGAAGGCCGCCAGATCCCCGACCCCCTGCGCGGCGACTGGAGCGCACGCTCCGGCTTCGAGGCGGGCAGGCAACTGGCCCGCGACCCCGAGGTCACGGCCATCTTCGCCGCCAACGACCACATGGCCACCGGCGTGCTGCGAGCACTGCGCGAAGCCGGCCGCCGAGTGCCCGAGGACGTCAGCGTGGTCGGCTTCGACGACGTCCCCGAGGCCCCCTACCTGTGGCCGCCACTGAGCACCGTGCGACAGAACTTCACCGAGGTCGGCCGCCTGGCCTTCCGGCTGCTGCTGGAACGTATCGACGGCCGCACCGCCACCCCGCACCGCATGATCGAACCCGAACTCGTCGTCCGCGAGAGCACCGGCGCCCGGCCGACCCCCAGGTGAGACGCCCCCTCAGACCTACCAGGCCATCGCACTGAATGCGGCGGGCTGCGAGAAGCTCCTCGCCGACACCGCGTCGGGGAAGCTGACTGAGCGGCCCGAACTGACGCGGTATCTTCGCGGCGCTCGCGGAGTTCGAGCGGGAGCTGATCGCCGAACGGGCGGCGGTGGGCCGGGCGGCCGCGCGTACCCGAGGCCGCCTCGGCGGCAGGCCCGCCAAACTGCCGGCCGAGCAGATCGCGCTGGCCCGGTCGCGCTACGCGGCACAGGAGGGCACCGTGGCCGAGATCGCCAAGGCCCTGGGGGTTGGCCGTGGCACCATCTACCGGGCCGTGCAGCAGACCTCCTGACGCCAGAGCGAGGTCGCGCCGTTAACGGGCTGCAAACGGTTGACCAGCTAGTTCGCTTGGGGTCACGTCCACGGACGTGACCTCGCCCTGGCCTGCAATAAGAGGTCAGCAACCCCAGATAACGATAGGGCGCCGCAAGATCTGAACCCTCAAGACAAGTCCCTGAATCGGGATGGTGCCCGCAGCGCTCTGTATCCCAAACCAATGTAACCGCAGGTCAGAGGCAGGTTCGTTGGATTTCCAGGATTGCTGGAAGCGACCCTCTCAGTGAGGCGCCTACACCACGCGGTGGTTCTGGCGTACTGCCAGTGCCGTGGTCCACTACTCCGTGGTACCGTGTAGTGGTACTCGGTAGCACCGAGTACCAAGGGGAGACGGAAGAGGACCCACGATGGACGACCTGACGGAGATGCTGAAGGGCACGCTTGAGGGCTGCGTGCTTGAAATCATCGGCAGCGAGGAGACCTACGGGTACGCCATCACGCGCCGGCTGAACGAACTCGGCTTCGCCGACGTCGTCGAGGGGACGGTTTACACCATCCTGCTGCGACTGGAGAAGAACGGGCTCGTCCAGGCGACGAAACGACCGTCCGGGCTGGGCCCGCCGCGCAAGTTCTATGCGCTCAACGACGCGGGACGCGAAGAACTCGCGACGTTCTGGGCGAAATGGGAGTACATCACATCACGGATCGACAAGCTCAAGGAGGGCGGGAGATGAACTTCTGGGAGACCATGACAGGCAGCGATCTCACCAGGGAATGGAAGGCGTTCGAAGCCCGGGCCGAGGCATTGCCGGCCGACTACCGGGCGGCGTGGGAAGAGATCAAGGGTCATCTTTCTCCCTACTCGGACTTCACAGGTCGAAACCTGATGCCGATTCTCGACGGTGCTCTGGGGCTGCTCGAAGAGACAGCGGCCGATGGGCGGAGCATTCACGAGGTGCTGGGTGACGACATCGAGGGCTTCTGCGCGGCGCTGGCCGGCGGAGAAGGGGCTCGGAGCTATCGCGACCGGTGGCGCGAGCAGTTGAACAGGAACGTCGCAAGGAAATTGGGCCAGCTAGGAGGCTGACATGGGCATCCAAGACATCATCGAGGGCAAGAAGCAGTGGCGGGCGCACATGGCGCGGGTCAAGGCGCTCCCGCCGGACTACCAGATCGTCTACAAGGAGATTCAGAGGTACATCTTCAAGGTTGGACCGATCGACTTGCTTGACGGGCCCCTGCTCTCAGGGATCATCGATTTCTTCGAGGAGGGCGTCGCGGCCGGCAAGGGAGTCCTGGAACTCATCGGCAACGACGTCGCTGCCTTCTGCGACGACCTGGTCAAGGACTCACGCACCTACGCGGACATCTATCAGGAGTCCATCAGCGGGGAACCCGGCACGGCCGAGAAGTAACACCCGTCGACCCAAGGCACCGGCGGGCGCCCTGACCACCGGGACGTCGTTGTCGTGGCCAGTGGGCGTATGCCCGGACGGCCCTCGGCGAGCTGAGCAGCTTGTAAGCACTCCTCCAGGCTGCCACGCCGGGCCCGGGGCGTGGACCCAATCGGGGCGTTGGGAAAGATCATCACAGAGGATCAGAAACACCCTCCTACCAACAGAACATCCCCGCCGACCTCGCACGGAAGGGCTAAACGAGGGTTTTCGTTCCACTGCAGGTCCTACCCCGAGTCACCCTCGTTCGGGGTAGTGGCGTTACCTCCCTCACTCCCGCCGCCTTGCTTACCCTGGGGTTATGGGCCAGATCGACCACCGCGCCGAGGTCCGCGAGTTCCTCAGCTCGCGGCGCGCGCGCATCACCCCCGAGCAGGCAGGACTATCCGCCTACGGCGGCAACCGCCGCGTCAAGGGATTGCGACGGGAGGAGGTCGCGATGCTCGCCGGCGTCTCCATCGACTACTACGTCCGCATGGAGCGGGGGAACCTCTCCGGTGCCTCCGACAGCGTGCTGGACGCCCTGGCCCGGGCCCTGCGGTTGGACGAGGCCGAGCGTGAGCACCTGTTTTCCCTGGCCCGGGCCGCCGGCTCGGGCCCTCGCCGCCGCCGCACGCCGCCGACCAGTGTGCGGCCCGCGATCCAGCAGGTGCTCGACGCCATCACCGACGCACCGGCCTGGGTGCGCAACGGCCGCCACGACATCGTCGCCATGAACCGCCTGGCCCGCGCCCTCTACGCCCCCGTCCTGGCCAACCCGCGCCGCCCGGCCAACACCACCCGGTTCCTCTACCTCGACCCGGCCGCGCGCGAGTTCTTCGTCGACTGGGACCGGATCGCCAACGACGCCGCCGCCATGCTCCGGCTCGAAGCGGGCCGAAACCCGCACGACCGGGCGCTGATCGAGCTGGTCGGTGAGCTCTCGACGCAGAGCGAGGTCTTCCGGCAGCGCTGGGCCTCCCACGACGTGCAGTTCCACCGCAGTGGTCAGAAACGGCTACGCCACCCGGTTGTCGGCCAGCTCGACCTGGACTTCGAATCGATGGAGCTGCCCTCCGAGCCCGGGCCTGACCCTCAACGTCTACACCGCCGCTCCCAACAGCCCCACCGCCGACGGACTCAGGATGCTCGCCAGCTGGGCAGCCACCCAGGACCTCGCCGAGGCGCAGCAGGCGACCCCAGACCAGACCTGACCCGCGTCACCGACATCCTGGCTCCGCATCCCAACTCGTCGTACTCCCTGTGGACCCGGGACGTGGAGGAGCGGGTACTGCCGGTGCTGCGCGAGCTGGGCATCGGTTTCGTGCCCTACTCGCCGCTCGGCCACGGCTTCCTCTTCCTCACCGGCCAGATCCGCTCTCCCGAGCAGTTCGACGACACCGACTGGCGCACGACCAACCCGCGCTTCACCGGCGAGAACTTCCAGCGCAACCTGACCCTCGCCGGCGAGGTCCAGGCCATCGCCGCCGAGGCGGGCGCCAGCCCGGCGCAGGTGGCCCTGGCCTGGCTGCTGGCCAAGGGCGAGCACATCGCCCCGATACCCGGCACCAAGCGGGTCGCCCGAGTGGAGGAGGACATCGCCGCCGACGGCATCGAGCTGACCGCCGACCAGATCGACAAGCTGAACAACCTTCCCCCCGCCGCCGGAGAGCACCACAACGAAGAGCAGATGCAAATGATCGAACGCTGACCCCTGGAAAGATCGACCATGACCGGATCCGGTCCACTCATCACCCTCAACAACAGCGTGCAGATGCCCGCCCTGGGCTCGGCGTCTAGCCGAGGATGCCGCCGTAGGCGATTTCTTCCCGGGCTGCGCACACCCTGGGCGTGGCGTGCCACCGGGTGCGTACCGACGTACGGCGACCGGCGCACTTGAGGGGACTCCTGCGTGCGTGGCGAAGCAGGTGGCAAAACCGATCAGGAATCGAGAAGCATGGCAGTCAGAGCCGCAATTAGCCTGACCGACATGGAAATCACGATTCACTCCGCCTTTCTCCCGCACACCGACCCGGACGCGTCCCTCGCTTTCTACCGCGACACCCTCGGCTTCGAGGTCCGCAACGACGTCGGGTACGACGGGATGCGCTGGATCACGGTCGGCCCCGCCAACCAGCCCGGTACGTCCATCGTCCTGGAGCCGCCGGCCGCGGATCCCGGAATCACCGACGACGAGCGCATCACCATCGAGGAGATGATGGCCAAGGGCACCTACGCCGGTCTTCTGCTGGCCACTGCCGATCTCGACAGCACGTTTCAGCGAGTAGAGGCCAGCGGCGCCGAGGTCATCCAGGAGCCGATCAAGCAGGCCTACGGAGTTCGCGACTGCGCCTTCCGCGACCCCGCCGGCAACATGATCCGCATCCAGGAACTGCGCTGAGCCTCCGGCCGTCCCGATCCCCACACGAGATCGACCGCACGCGCAGCATCACCGGATGCTCTATGCCCACGGAGTCAAACATGGCCCTCAAGCCCGACGTCATCACCCTCGGAGCGCCCGAGGTGCACGCCGCGCGCAGGTTTTACGCCACCGCGCTCTCACCCACCATCACCGACGACGGTGACTCGGTGAACCTCGACATGCACGGGACCGGGCAACTCGAACTGTCCGCGACCGAAAGGCTCGCCGCGGACGCAGGCACGAAACCGGCGACATCGGGATTCCGCGGCTACATGCTGACCTACACCGTCAACCAGCCCACCGAGGTCAAGACCCTGATGGATGCCGCCGTCCACAGCGGAGCAGAGGTTCTCAAGCCCGCGAAGAAGGCCCTCTTCGGTTCGTTCTCTGGAGTGTTCCGGGCACCGGACGGCGCCATCTGGAAGCTGGCGGCGGCCACTAATAAGGACACCGGCCCCGCGGCGGAAACCCCGCGGCCGACCGAGACCACAGTCATCCTCGGCGTTTCTGCGCCGAAGGCATCCAAGGCTTTCTATGAAGCCCTGGGCATGACGGTCGACCGGGACTACGGCAACAAGTACATCGACTTCCACCCGACCAACGCAGCGGCCAGGCTCTGCCTGATGGAACGCGGGGTCCTCGCGAGGGATGCGGGCACTGCCAAAGACGGCGACGGCTTCCAATCGATGGTCTTCACCCACACAGCCGAGTCCCGTGAAGAAGTCGATGCCCTCCTGACGGCTGCGGCCGCTGCCGGCGGCCGGATCACAGTCACCGCTGCAGAAACAACCGGGTGCGGATATTCCGGCTACTTCACCGACCCGGACGGCTTCCAGTGGAAAGTGACGCACTGAGTCCCACGAGTCGTACACCGTCCGACCCCGGAGTACGTCCGCCTCGGACGGACCCCGCGGAAGTGGCGCGATGCGTTCCTGGCCTACTTCACCACCGAAAGGTCATCCAAGGCTTCATCGAACTCGCCCGCCGCCTCACAACTACGACAACCACCGCTCCGCATTCTCTTCATCGTCGGAGGTCTCGACCCCACCTGAAGTACGAAGAGCCGGCCATCCTGGCGATGAATTGATCAGGAATCGAAAAAGCGCCGATCCCACCTGCAATTAGCACGATGACCACGACGACCGACAAGAGGAGCAGCACGCAAATGAGCGCCGCATCGAAAGCCAGCGAGAAAAACAAGCAGAGCAAGTCCTCTGAGGAGGGATTCTCCGAGGTGGAGCGTGCCGCCATCAAGGAGCGCGCGGCAGAGCTGAAGGCAGATGCTCGCCGCAGTCGTGGCACAGGCAAGGCGGCAGTTGATGAGCGGGACGTGCTCGCGAAGATCGCCGAGATGCCGCCAACGGACCGTGCTCTGGCTGAGCGCGTCCACACCATTGTCACCTCAGCCGCCCCAGACCTTTCGCCGAAGCTGTGGTACGGCCAGCCGGCCTACGCCAAGGGCGGGAAGGTGGTGTGTTTCTTCCGCAGCGGGCAGATGGACAAAACGCGGTACTCAGTGTTCGGCTTCAACGAAGAAGCGAATCTCGACGACGACAGTGGCATGTGGCCAACCTCCTACGCCCTGACGGAGTTGAGCGAAGCCGCCGAGGCGGCGATCAGGGAGCTTGTCAAGAAGGCCGTGAGCTGAGGTCCCGGCAAGCCTGGGGGCGCGGTTGATACAGCATCAGGCCGTCGGCCATGGACTCGGCCGTCGGCATCGATGATATTTACGCGAAGAAACCGCTATCGCGGAAACACGATCCCGGCTCCCTCGCGGTGCCGGCCAGCAGGGTGGCGTGGGTAAGGTATCCGCGCGCGTCGTAGTGGTAGGTCGTGCGCCGCCCGAACGGGTCGACGACGGCGGCCGGCCGCTGGTCGGTGCCGCGTTGAGCACGGGCACCGGGTGGGAGTTCAGGCCCGCGTGGGATCGGCCAGATGCGTCGATGCCGTCGCTGCTGAGTGGGTGGCCCAGGCTGAGCCCGACCAGCGCCGCCGCGTTCACCGCCAGCGCGGGCTAGAGGTCGTCGCGAACGACGAGGACCAGCTTCGTGGCCAAGGGCATGGTGGATCTTCCGTTCTCGCTCACGTGGATGCGGGACGCGGGGTGGAGGCAGGGGTGTCGAGGCGGAGCCGGGCCAGTTCCGCCGCGGCCTGGGCGGGTGTCATCTGTCGATGTTCCGCCGTATCGAGGAGGTCGGCGACGGTGTGCTCGATGGCCTCGACGCGTTCGCGTGCCTCGTCGGGGGTTTCGTGGTGCAGTTCCATGGTGAGCGCGTTGATGATTCCGCCCGCGCTGACGACGTAGTCGGGTACCCAGACGATGCCGCGTCGGTGCAGGAGGTCGGCGACGGCCGCGGTGGCCAGTTGGTTGTTGGCCGGCCCCACGATGGCGGAGCAGCGCAGCCGCGGCACGATGTCCCCGGTGAGGATGCCGCCGAGCGCGGCCGGGACGAGGATGTCGGCGTCCGCGGTGAGGGCTTGCTCGGGCGAAGCCCAGGTGGCGCCGAGTTCCTCGCTTCCCGCCCGTTTCGCGGGGTCGATGTCGCTGACCAGGAGGTCGGCTCCGTCATCGGCGAGCAGGCGCGCCAGCCGCATACCGACGCTGCCCAGCCCTACCAGCGACACGCGCACGCCTGTGAGCGTGCGCGTGCCGTGGAGGCGTCGGCTTATCGCGCGCAGTGCCGCCAGCGTGCCGAGCGCGGTAGCCGGCGAGGAGTCGCCACTGCCGCCATGCTGTGCCGGCTTGCAGAAGACATGAGGGGTGCGCTCACCGATGACCGCCATGTCCTGTGGAGTCGTTCCGACGTCCGGACCGGTCGCATACACCCCGTCCAGTGAAGCGATGGCGTCGGCCACGTCGTCCAGCACCGCGCGACGCATGGCCGCGTCCAGCTCGGCGCCCCGGGGCACGGCGACGACGGTCTTGCCGCCGCCGTTCGCGAGTCCGGCCACGGCGCATTTGGCGGTCATGCCGGCCGACAGGCGCAACGCGTCGGCGAGGCCGTCCTGCCAGTCGGCGTAGCGCCAGAGCCGGCATCCGCCGACCGCCTGGCCGAGCGTGGACGAATGCACGGCGACGATGACCGGCAGGCCCGAGCGCGCTCCCGTGCGGATCAGGACCTGTTCGTGGTCGAGGATGGACATATCGAACCTCCGTGTCACATGAGCGATGCCGCCCCGCAAGCATCGGACATCCAGCCGCACAATGAAGGTTTGACCGTACGAATGATCGGAATCACCGGCAGAATCCCGTACATGGACGAACTTGATTCGGAGATCATCAGCCTTCTCCAGACAGATGCGCGGCAGTCCAACCGCGAACTGGCACGCAGACTCGGCGTCGCGCCCTCGACCTGTCTGGAACGCGTCAGGGCGCTCACCCGTCGTGGCGTAATCCGCGGTTACCACGCCGAGATCAACCCGGCCGCGCTCAATCGCGGCGTCCAGGCCATGGTCTCGGTACAGGTGCGCCCCCTCAGCCGCACCATCATCGATACCTTCAAAAGCTCCGCGAGCGCCATGCCCGAGGTGCTCAGCGTCTTCGTGCTGGGCGGCGGCGATGACTTCCTCCTCCACGTCGCAGTCCAGGATCTCGACCACCTGCACGCCTTCCTGCTCGACCGGCTCAGCAAGCGCCGGGAGATCGCGGGCTTCCGCACCTCAGTGATCTTCCAGCAGGTACACAACGCCGCCCCGACCAGACTCCCTGACGTGCCCGACCTCCCGCAGCCGCCGGCCGGGAAACCCTCCACCGCAACGACCTGAAATGTGGTGGAGGACATGCCGGTGGTGGATGGCAGAACGCAACTGGGGCATACGACCAGCACGCACGCCCGGTCATCGGCCGGCCGAAGTCGGCACAGAGCAGACCCTGGTCGACTGTGACAGGGAAGCGCCCGTTCCCTGTCACCTCCAACGCTCTTGATGGCGTCTCTGACCTGGTCGTACAGGGCTCGCGTGTACCTGGTGACTGCTCCTTAACGACAGGCCGTAATCTGACGTAGCTGCGGCAGCCGCCGGATCTACGTCATTTGACGCAATCGAGCCCCCTTCGTGCTCGTCTACCGTTCCGGACATCTTCCCAATCGAGCCCGAGCCTGGATTCTCGGGCGAAGGAGGCAGTGCAGTGAACGCAGGTTCGGACGTGAAGAACATCGTGCTGGTGCACGGCGGGTTCGTCGACGGCTCCGGCTGGCAGGGGGTCTACGACCACCTGACCGCCGACGGCTACCGGGTCGCCGTGGTGCAGAACCCGACGCTGTCGCTGGCCGGGGACGTGGCCGCGACCCACCAGGTCCTCGACGGCCTGGACGGCCCGGCCGTCCTGGTCGGGCACTCCTACGGCGGCGTCGTCATCACCGAGGCCGGCAACCACCCCAACGTCGTCGCGCTCGCCTACATCGCGGCGTTCGCCCCCGACAAGGGCGAGTCGGTCAGCTCGTTGATCGCCGACCCGCCGCCCGGCGCGCCGGTCCCACCGATCCTGCCGCCCAAAGACGGGTTCCTGTTCCTGGACCGCGGCAAGTTCGCCGCGTCATTCGCCGCCGACCTGCCCGCGGCGCAGGCCGCGTTCATGGCCGACTCGCAGGTACCGTGGGGCGTCGACGCGCTCGGCGGCGCGGTGTCCGAACCGGCCTGGCGGACCAAGCCGTCGTGGTACCTGGTCGCCACCGACGACCGCATGATCCCCCCGCCCGCGCAGCGCGCCATGTCGGAGCGGACCGGCTCGACGGTCACCGAGACCCCGGGAAGCCACGCCGTCTACGTGTCCAACCCCGCCGCCGTGGCCGCCGTCATCGCCCAGGCCGCCACTTCCGGCCAGTAGACGTCCGCGCCGGACAGGCTGGACAGATACGGCAAGGCGAAGGAAGGTCGGGGGATGGACTGGTTCGACGCACGCCACGATCAGGTGGCGAACCTGGTCGGCCGCGAACCGGAGATCCATCGACTGCACCTGTTCGTCAGCCGGATCGCCGGGGGCGCGGGGGAGGCGTTGCTGCTGGCGGGTGACCCGGGCGTCGGAAAGACGTCCCTGCTGGACCATGCCGCCGCTCTCGCGACCGGTTCGGGGATGCGGGTGCTGCGGGCGACCGGCTCGCAGTTCGAGGCGGACATCTCCTACGCCGCGCTCCACCAACTCCTCCACCCGTGCCTTGGCGAGGTGCCCCGGCTGAGCCCTCTGCTGGCCGGGGCGCTGAACGTGGCGCTGGGCCTGGGCGAGGGGCAGCCGCCCGCGCAGCTCCTGGTCGCCAGTGCGGTCCTGGCGCTGCTGCAGGCGACGGCCGAGAAGCAGCCGCTGCTGCTCGTGGTCGACGACCTGCCGTGGCTGGACCGTGCCAGCGCGCTCGTGCTCGGCATGGTGGCCCGCCGCCTGAACGGCCTGCCGGTGGGCATGGTCGTGGCCTGCCGCAGCGGCGAACCCAGCTTCTTCGACCTGGGCAGCCTGGCAGTCGTGTACGTGGACCCCCTGTCGGAGGAAGCAGCGACCGAGCTGCTGACCGGCCGCTATCCCGTGATGACCCCGCGCGTGCGGCGGCGGCTGCTGGACACGGCCCGGGGCAACCCGCTCGCCCTGCTGGAGCTACCCGTCTCCCTCGGCGACCTGGGCACCACGGTCGCCGGGGCGCTGCCCGCGGCGCTGCCGCTCACGCACCGGCTGCAGAGCGTCTTCGCCTCCCGGGTCCGCGCGCTGCCCGCGCCGTTCGTCGAACTGCTACTGCTCGCCGCGTTGGACGGTACGGGAGACCTGCGGCTCGTCCGGGCGATCGACACCGACCGCGGCGGCGGGGCACTGCACGCGGCCGAGCGGTCCGGCCTGGTACGCGCGGACGAGTCCGGTGAACGGCTGACCTTCCGCCACCCGCTCATCCAGTCGGCGATCGTGGACCTGTCGACCAGCGAGCAACGCCGCCGCGCCCACGCCGAACTCGCCGCCCGCCTCGCCGACCGCCCCGAACGGCACGCCTGGCACCTGGCCGAAGCCACTGAGGAACCCGACGAGAAGGTCGCCGCCCTGCTGAAGGAGGTCGCCATCACCAACCTGCGCCGCGGCGACTCCGTCGGCGCCGTCGCCCAACTGCTGCGCGCCGCCCAGCTCAGCCCGCCTGGCAAGGGCCGCAGCGGACGGCTGGCCGAAGCCGCCTACCTGGGCTCCCTGGTCACCGGCGACCTGCGCGACGCGCCCCGCCTGCTGGAGCAGGCCCGCCTCGCCGACCCCGGCCCCAGCGACCTGCTGTCGGTTGCGGGCGCCCGCGCCTTCCACCTCCTACACGGTGACGGCGACATCGACACCGCCCACCGGCTGCTGATCACCGCCATCCAGGACCAAGACGCTGCGCGCGACGCGAGCGACATCGTCGTCATCGAAGTGCTGTACACGCTGCTCATGGTGTGCTTCTTCGGCGGCCGGGCCGACCTGTGGCCGCCGCTGCATGAGGCCATCGACCGCCTCAGACCGCGCCCACCCGGACTCCTGGTGATCTTGTCCCACGCGTTCGGGGACCCGGCCCGCCTGACCCCGGACATGCTGGCCCGCGCCGACGCGGCCGTCGCGAGCGTCAGCGACGAGGTCAGCTCGGCCCGCATCATCCGCACCAGCATCGCGGTGGCCTATCTCGACCGACTCTCCCCGTGTCACGACGTCCTGCAGCGCGTCATCCAGCACGGCCGTGAAGGCGGCGCGGTCAGTTCGGCGATCGAGGCGCTGTTCCTGCTCGGCCAGGACGCCTTCCACACCGGCCGGTGGGACGAGGCCCAGCGGCTGGTCGACGAGGGCCTGCGGTTGTGCGAGGCCCACGGCTACGACCTGCTGACCTGGCCGGGCCGCCTCACCGGCGCCCTGCTGGCCGCGGCACGCGGCGACGTCCGGAAGGCGGCCAGTACCGCCCGCGACATGGACGCCTGGGCCGCGCCCCGCCGCGCCGGGATCATCGGCGCCTACGCCTGCCACATCCGCGCCCTGGCCGCCCTCGGCGAGGGCGACTTCGAGACGGCCTTCCACAACGCGGCCGCCGTCAGCCCGCCCGGCACCCTCGCGCCCTACGCGCCGCACGCCTTGTGGGTGTTCCACGACCTCATCGAGGCCGCTGTCCACACCGACCGGAGCGCGGAGGCCGCGGCCCACGTCGCCGCCGCCCGCGACTGCCGTCTCGACCGGCTCTCCCCGCGCCTGCGCCTGGTGGTTCTGGCCGCCGCGGCCATCATCGCCCCGCAGGCCGACACCGCTGACCTGGAACGGGCGATCGCCGAACCCGGCAACGACCGCTGGCCGTTCGACCTGGCCCGCATCCAGCTCACCTACGGCGCCCACCTGCGCCGCGCCAAGCGCACCGGCGAGGCCCGCCGGCACCTGGCCGACGCGTCCCAGACGTTCCACCGCCTGGGCGCCGTCCCCTGGGCGGAGCGGGCCGACCGGGAATTACGCGCCACCGGCATCAGCCATTCGATCACCGCGACGGGTCTGGCCTCCCTGACCCCGCAGCAACTCCAGATCGCCCAGCTCGCGGCGGCGGGCCATACCAACAAGGAGATCGCCGCCCGCCTGTTCCTGTCCCCGCGGACGGTCTCCACCCACCTCTACCAGGTGTTCCCCAAGCTCGGCATCACCTCCCGCGCAGCCCTGCGCGATGCCCTCGCCGACCCGGCCGACTCCGAGTGACATCGAATCTCAGCCCGACTCGGCGTCTTCGGGGTTGAGGAACCTGCGGACAGCCGTTAACGCCGAAAAGGACCTTTTCGGCGGCTTCGGGCCAAGAGCGCCGGCTGGCCGTGTCCCGACTCCAGACACGGGCGAACTTCAGCGCGACCGGCCCGGTCAGCTGGGGGAGGGCCAGGGCGGCCTGGGTGGTCTGGACGCGTTCGGCGAGCGCGTCCTCGAACGCGGTGATGGCCTCTTCCAGGTCGGTGAGGCCGATGGCGAGCCTGTGCCATCACACCGGTCATCGCCCGACGGGGTGGGTGGCGCGCTCGGCGGGGTGGTTCGCGGCCCGAAGCCAGGCCGGTGCATCGGCATACGGGACGGTCTATACTCGTTTCCTTAGCGCTATCGCACGGAAAAGCGAACACACCCCCAGCTAAAAGGAGCGTATCAAGGAAATGTCGAGCCGTCAAGTGTCAAGCCCTCACATCGAAGCCGAGCAGTCCTACATCACCATGCTGTACTGCCACCTCGATGAGGCGCGTGAGCGGGCCGAGACCTCTCTGAAGGAGGCGCACCGCAGTCCCGGTGTCGGCACCGCTCGGGGCATGGTCGAGCGGGAGATGTTCTCCGGAGAGTACGCCAGGCGCCTCGCCAGGCTCAATGGGGTGGAGCACGGCCTGTGCTTCGGCCGGATCGACGACTCCGGCGGCGAGACCCTCTACATCGGCAGGATCGGGTTGCGCGACGGCGACGGCGAGCCGGTCCTGATCGACTGGCGGGCCCCTGCCGCCCGCCCGTTCTACACCGCCACGCCCGGCAACCCGGGTTCGCTGGTACGGCGCCGCCACCTGCACACCCGCAACCGGACCGTGGTCGGCGTCGACGACGAGGTGTTCGACCTCGATCGGATGAGCGACGCCGACCGCCAGTCGCTGGTCGGGGAGGCGGCGCTCCTGGCGACGCTGCGCCGGGCGAGGACCGGCAAGATGAGCGAGGTGGTGGCCACCATCCAGACCGAGCAGGACCGCGTGATCCGCTCGGGCCTGCACGGGACCCTCGTGGTCCAGGGCGGCCCTGGCACCGGTAAGACGGTTGCCGCGCTGCACCGCGCCGCTTACCTGCTCTACACGCACAGGGACGTCCTGGAGCGCAGGGGTGTCCTGATCATCGGGCCTAACGACCTGTTCTCCCGCTACATCGAGCAGGTGCTGCCCTCCCTCGGCGAGAGCGACGTAGTGATGACCACGCTCGGGCGGCTCTATCCGGGCATCGCGGCGACGGCAGAGGACGGCCCGTCTCAGGCTGTGATCAAAGGTGACCTGCGGATGGCCGAGGTGATGGCGGGAGCCGTACAAGATCGGCAGCGGGTCCCCGAAGGAGACCTCGAGGTCAAGATCCCCGCTCGGACGTCGGTGCGCGGCGGCAAGGAAGTCGTGGTCGACTGGACGACGCTCCGCGTGGACCACGGCACCTGCATCATCGCCCGCGACCGCGCCCGTGCACTGCGCAGCCCACACAACGAGGCCCGGCACGTGTTCGTGCTCGACATGCTGCGGGCGCTGGCCACCGCCGAGGCCGAGCAGTACGAGCGGCTGACGGATGAGGAGGAGCTGGGGGTGGTGCTGCCTGACGACGGCGACTCGTGGCTGGAACTGCCGCCGGACGAGGAGGAGATGCGGGTCGACGAGGAGGAGACGCTATGGGAGGCGTGCCGGGTGCTGTGGGAGCAGCCGACGGTACGGCAGGCGATGGACGAGCTGTGGCCGATCCTCACCCCGGAGCAACTGGTCGACGAGCTGCTGGCCGACTGGGAGGCGATGCTCTCGGCGGGTCTGGACGCCGGTGAGGCCGGGGAGCTGCTGCGCCCGCCGGGTGCGCCGTGGACGGTGGGTGACGTGCCGCTGCTCGACGAGGCCGCCGAGCTGCTCGGTTCCGACCTGACCGGCGATCAGGAACGGGATCGGGCCAACGCTGCCGAGCGGCGCGACGAACAGGCCTACGCCCAGGACGTGCTGACCTACAACAACGACTTCGAGATCCTGGACGAGGCCGGGGCGAGGCTCGGTGACCTGCTGGACGTCGGCACCCTGGCCGAACGCCACCACGACCGCGGCCCGGCACTGACCACCGCCCAGCGCGCAGCCGCCGACCGGACGTGGGTCTACGGTCACGTGATCCTCGACGAGGCCCAGGAGCTGTCGGCGATGGCCTGGCGTTCGGTCATGCGGCGCATCCCGACCCGCTCACTGACCGTGGTCGGCGACATTGCCCAGACCGGATCGGCAGCGGGCGCCCGCACCTGGGAAGAGGTGCTGGCTCCCTATGCCGAGGACCGCTGGCGCGAGGAGCGACTGATGATCAATTATCGGACCCCGGCCGAGATCATGGACGTGGCCGCCGATGTCCTGCGCGCCGTGGCTCCTGACCAGGTCCCCCCGCAGTCGGTCCGCACCGGCGAGACTCCGCCTCGCGCCATCCGTCAGACGTCACTCGGCTTCGCGGATGTGGTGAAGTCTGAGCTCACCGCGATCGGTGAAGGGCGGCTGGCCGTCATCGTTCCTGACGCCCGTCATACCGGGTTCGCCGAGGTCGATCTCGAGGCGCCGATGGTGGTGCTCACCGTGACCCAGTCCAAGGGTCTGGAGTTCGACGCCGTCGTGGTCGTGGCTCCCGACGAGATCCTCGCCCAGTCACCCAAGGGGGGTCACGATCTCTACGTGGCGATCACCCGAGCCACCAGGCGCCTTGCCGTGGTGCACGAGGCGGAACTACCTGACATGCTCGCCAAACTCGCCCGGTGACGGAGCCGGCTCTGGGAATGGGGCTAGGCGAAAGGTCTTGCATCGACCGGTAGGTGCTGCAGTGGAAAATCGTTCGCTCGGCGCGATGCTGCTGACGGGTGAGGTGCTGTGGCGGATTGGGCTGCACTTCCTGAACCGGACCGAACAAAATCGAGACGGTCAGCTCACCAGGTGATCCACATTCGCTCGCCCGGACGGCAGCGCCCGGTCGTGCATCACCGTGTAGCCGTTGCGCGTCAGGGGGCGCAGCATCCGGGCGGTGCGTCGCTCCCCGGCCGCGCCTTTGCGCCAGGTCCGTACCGCCTCGTGGGAGCGCCATCGGTGGAGCGCGTCGGCCAGGGCGACGAGCGCGGCCAAGATCAGCCCCCCACCCATCCCTCGGCTGCCGAGCCCGTTGCCGAGCCGGCCCGTCCGTACCGTCTCAGACGGTACCCGACAGGCGCAGCCGCCCGCCGGCGCGGACACGATCGGGGACGTCGATCGACATGGGCCTCAGCCC